>DASPXE010000170.1:0-7394 GCA_035637455.1 Gemmatimonadales bacterium | reverse complement strand
TCCTGGGCGTCCAGGGCCGGGTGGTCGCGGGGGAAGTTCAGCGCGTAGAAGTTGTAGCGCTCGGTTTCGATCTCGGGGCCCACGGCACGCGTGAAGCCGAGCTCCCGGAAGATCTCGCAGATCTCGTCCACGACCTGGGTGACGAGATGCAGGCCGCCGCGCCATTGCTCCCGGCCGGGCATGGTGAGGTCCAGGCCGGGCGCGGCGTCCGGCGCGTGCTTCAGGTCGCGCTCGCGCGCCGCGATCGCCGTCTCGAACTCGCGCTTCAGGGCGTTCGCGGCCGCGCCCACCGCTTTGCGGGACGCCGGCTCGAGCTGCGGGAGCGTGGCGAGAAGCTGGGTGAGCGCGCCGGCCTTGCGCCCGAGGACTTCGGTCTTCAAGTCCTGCAGCCGGCGCTCGTCCGCCTGCGGAATCTCCTTCAGACGCTCCCGCAGCTCGGCGAGGGCTGCCAGGAGGTCGCGCATGGTCAGAGCGCCTGCTTCGCGACCTCCGCCAGCCGCTCGAATGCCACGGGGTCACGCACGGCGAGATCGGCCAGGACCTTGCGGTTGACTTCGACCCCCGCCCGCCGCAGGCCGTTCATCAGGCGGCTGTAGGACAGGTGATGCAGCCGCGCGGCCGCGTTGATGCGCGTGATCCAGAGGCGCCGGAAGTCGCCCTTTTTGCGACGGCGGTCGCGGTAGGCGTACTTCTGAGCCCGCTCGACGGACTCTTTGGCGGCCTTCCAGAGCTTGCTGCGCCCGCCAAAGTAGCCTTTGGCGAGCTTCATGATCTTGTTCTTACGCTTCAGGCGCGCGACGTTGCTCTTGACGCGAGGCATGGGGCGCTCCTTATGCCATCAGCAGACGCTTGAGGCGACGCTCGTCGGCGTGCGACACCAGTGCGGGTTTGCGAAGCCGCCGTTTCCGCTTCGGATGCTTCTTGGTCAGGATGTGACTCTTGTACGCGTGGTAGCGGCGCAGCCGGCCCTTCCCCGTCAGCCGGACGCGCTTCCGGAGCGCGCGTTTGGATTTCTGCTTGGGCATGGTGAACCTCGTTGAGACATCAGACATCAGACGTCAGACGTCAGACAGACGTGAGCAGACTGATGTCTGACGTCTCAGCCTATTTCGGCGCTAGCACCATCGACATATTGCGGCCTTCGAGCTTCGGCTCCTGCTCGATCTTGGCCACGTCCCGGAGCGCGGTCGCGACCCGGTCGAGCACCTCGCGTCCGAGATCGATGTGGGCCATCTGCCGGCCCCGGTACATCATCGTCACCTTCACCTTGTTGCCGTCCTGCAGGAACTCCCGCGCGTGACGCGTCTTGAACGCGAAGTCGTGGTCATCGATCCCGGGACGGTACTTCACTTCCTTCAAGTGAATGACATGCTGCTTCTTCTTCGCGGCGCGCGCCGCCTTCGCCTGCTCGAACTTGAACTTCCCGTAATCCATGATCTTCACTACCGGCGGGCGCGCGAGCGGCGCCACCTCCACCAGGTCGAGGCCCCGTTCCTGCGCCGCCGCCAGGGCTTCGTCCACGGTCATCACACCGAGCTGCGCACCGTCGGGAGCGATCACCCGGAGGGGACTGATCCGGATCTGCTTGTTCACCCGAATGCGCGGCGCCTTGTTGTTCGTGCTTTCGATTGCCAGGTGCCGTTCTCCTCCTCAACGAGAAGTAAAAAGCGGATTCCAGCCGCCCGGAATCCGCGTCTCCTCACTCCCTGACCCCCCGCGCCGCAGGGCGGAGCGGGGGAACGGGAGTGAAGGCTCGACCCTAGAGCACTCCCCGACCTTGGGAGAGGCGGCGGGTGAGGCGCACGCGGCGCCCGCTTGTCATATTGTCGCGCCTAAATTAGCCCGCCCGTAAAACTTCCACAAGACCAAATCCCTTCCCTTCCCGTCCCAGCCGTCCCGCCACCACCGCCGGGTCGTGCTCGAACACCAAGAGCCAGCCCTCCGTCTCGGCGCGCCGGTACAGCTGGCGGCGGGACTCGAGCGTCACCAGCGGCTGGAGGTCGTATCCCATGATCCAGGGGAGGGGGAGATGGGCGCTGGTGGGCACGAGATCGGCCAGGAAACACACCCGCTCGCCGCCGCTTTCCACGAGGACCGACTGGTGGTAGGGCACGTGTCCGGGCGTGGGCAGGCAGCGGACGCCTGGGAGCACCTCCGCGTCGCCGTCGATCAGCTGGAACGTCACCGGCTCGAAGTTGTGCGGCAGATAGCTCGCGGCGGTGCGCTCGTTCGTGTGGCGCGCGAAGTCGAGCTCGCCCCGCTGCACCACGTACGTCGCCCGGGGAAAGGTGATCCGAACGGCCCCCCCCACCGCACCGCCACCACCTCCACGCTCGTCCACGACCTCCCGGTAGGTATCGCCGCCCGCGTGGTCGAAGTGCAAGTGCGTGTTGATCACCCAGCGGACATCCTCGGACCGGGCGCCGACTTCGACGAGCGCGTCCTCCAGCAGGGTGCGGCCGTCTTTCCCTTCGTTGCGCACCCCGTAAATGTCCCGGAACTTGGCGTCTTCCTTGTTGCCGAGGCCGGTGTCGATCAGCACCAAGCCGTCGTCGTGCTCGACGAGCAGGCAGCGGAGCGCCAACGGAATGCGGTTGCGCGCGTCGGCGGGAATGCGCCGCTCCCACAGCGGCTTGGGCACGACCCCGAACATGGCGCCGCCGTCGAGGGCTTGGCAGCCTGCTTCCAGCGCGTGACATCGCAGGCGGCCTACCTGGAAGGTGGTATGCGTCATTCGGCAAGTGCCGAATGCGGAGTGCGGAGTGCGGAATGCCAAGGAAAGGTCGCGCGCCGCACGAAGCCTCCAGGTATGCTCCGCAATCCGCAATCCGCAATCCGCAATCTCACAGATCGTCCCGTCGCAGCGGCAGCGTCATACACCTCGGCCCCCCGCCTCCCCGCACCAGCTCGCTCCCCTCGATCGTGACCACGCCGCGCACGCCGTCTGCGAGCGTCTCCTCCCCCGCGAGCAGGCTCACCGCCGGCACAATCGTGAAGCCCGCGTGCTCGAGCTCGAGCAGCGTCGCTTCGTTGCGGACGTAGGTGACGACCACGCCGGGCCGCACGGCGAAGAAGTTGCACGCCGACGACCATTGCTCGCGCTCCTGCAGCGAGCGACCGCTGCCGCCACAGAACACCGGCTCGAGCGGCAGGTCCACCGCCCGCAGCGCCGCGAAGAAGTTGGGCATTTCCTTCACGCCCTGCGACTGCTTGCGCCGGTGCAGCACCGCGAGGCGCTCCGGGCCCACGAAATGCGGCGGGTAGATGCAGCACAGCTCCCGGTCGAGCTGCGTGAAGATCATGTCGAGGTGGATCGCGGTCCGCTCGGCGGGCAGGACGACAACGATCACGTCCTTCACGCCGCAGTGCGCGAAGACGAGGTCGCAGAGGTGGTCGAGCGCCGCCGGGCTCGAGCGCTCGCTGAAGCCGAGCACGAGGAGGTCGGGCCGGATCGGGTGGACGTCGCCGCCCTCGAGAGTGTAGTTGTTGCGCTTCTCCTCGGAGCCGTCGTACAGGATCCCGGCGTTTTCGAGGCACGGGTGGTAGCGGAACAGGGCCTTGATGAGCAGCTCTTCCGTCCAGCGCACGCCGTAGCGCATCGAGCCGATGATCGAGTGCTCTCCGATCACGATGCCGACGTCGCGCGTGAAGAACAGGTTGGGCAGCGGCGGAAGCGCGTACCCCGTCTCGTTGAGCGCGCGGGCGATCGGCCCGGCGTCTTCCAGCGCACCCTCGATCATCAGGCCGACGAGCTGCTCGGCCGGGAGCTCCCCCAGCTTTTTTGCGAGGGCGTCCGAGGGCACCACCTCCAGCGCCCGGGTGACGAGGAATTCCCGCACATCCGGGCGGGTGACGAGCTCGGTCAGGAGCGCGCGCACCTCGTACACCTGGGCGAAGCGCTCCAGCACCGCGACGAAGCGCCGGTGCTCGCGTTGGGCCAGCTCGAGGTCGATGATGTCGTCGTAGAGGTAGTCTTCGCGATTGCCGGGCGTGACGGCGAGCAGCTCGGGACCGGGCGTATGCACGAGCACGGCCCGCAGCGGGCCGATCTCGGAGGTGACGCGGACGCGGGCCATGGGGGGGGAATCTAACCGGGCATCCGCTCGCCGGCTAAGTAACTGCGAAGGGCGACGTTATGTTGCTCCAGCAAGCGAGTGCGGGATGTGGAGTGCGGAGTGCGGAATGTCGGCGCATGCATCGCTCGCCGAGCGACCTCCCATTTCAACTCCGCACTCCGAATTCCGCACTCCGCACTAGTCGTTCTAGCGGTTCGCCAACGCGAAACTCAGCGTCTCGAGCTCGAGCGCCATGTTGACGGACTTCACGACCACGTCGGCCGGGACGGCGAGCCGAATCGGCGCGAAGTTGAGGATCGCTTTCACTCCCCCCTGGACGAGCTGGTCGGTCACGTCCTGCGCCGCGTCGGCGGGGGTCACGACGATCGCGATGTCGGTCGGCTCCTTCTTCAGGTCGCTCGCGATGTGGCGCACGTCGCGGACTACGAGACCGTTCCAGCGCGAGCCGACCTTGCGCGGGTCCCGGTCGTAAATCGCCGCGACGTGGAAGCCGCGCTGCCGAAACCCCGGGTACTGCACCAGCGCCCCGCCGATGCGTCCCGCCCCGACGAGCACGACGCGGTACGTCCGCTTCAGCCCTAGGATGTCGCGCAACCGCGCGGTGAGCTCGGGGACGGAGTAGCCGAGCCCCCGCTTGCCGAACGAGCCGAAGAACGAGAGATCCTTACGCACCTGCGCCGACGTGGTCGCGCCGCGGCGGGCGAGCTCGGCGGAGGAGATGGTGGTCTTGCCCAGTGCGTCGAACTGCTCGAGGAACCGCAGGTACAGCGAGAGCCGCCGCACTGTGCTCCCGGAAATCTTCCGCATATTGTGAATGATTTCACAATCAGCCCGTCCAGCGCAAGAGCCGCGCGAACGCCTCGGGGTGCAACGTCTCGGGCCGCGCCGCCGGATCGAGGCCGAGCTGCTGCAATCCCCTGAGCACGGCGGCGGCCGGCCGGCCGGTCGCGGCCATGACCACGTTGCGGAGCTGCTTGCGGCGACGCGTAAAACAGGCGGTGACGAACGCGCGGAACGCGCCGAGCTGCTCGACGGCGACGAGCGGGTCCTGCCGGGGCGTCAGTCGGACCAGCGCGCTCTGGACCTTGGGAGCAGGATGAAACGCGCCGGGCTTCACGACGAACAGCTGCTCCACGCGACACGTCGCCTGCACGCCGACGCTCAGCGCCCCGTAGTCCCTCGAGCCGGGCCGTGCCGCCAGGCGCTCGGCGACCTCCCGCTGCACCAGAAACACGATGCGCTCGGGAAGCGGCGGGGTGAGGGCCTTGTCGATGAGGGGAGAGGTGATGGCGTAGGGGATGTTGCCGATGACTTTGAAGTGCGGAGTGAGGAGTGCGGATTGCGGAGTGACGAGGGCATGCCAATCGACCCGAAGCGCGTCCCCTTGCACGACGGTCAGCTTGCCGACTCCGCACTCCGCATTCCGCACTCCGCCCTGGGCGGCCAGCCGCCGGTCCTTCTCGATCGCAATGACCTGCAGCCCGCGGGCGAGCAGTTGCTCGGTCAGGCTCCCGCGCCCCGCTCCGATCTCGACCACCACGTCGCCGGGCGTGGGATCGAGGGCGTCGACGATCTTGGTGAGCAGCCTCGGGTCGCTCAAGAAGTGCTGCCCGAGTCGCTTCTGTCGCTGCTGCGGAATCACACCTTGAGGACGACGAGGGTGCGATCGTCGGCGGCGGGACCGCCGCCGGTGAAGCCGGCGAGGTCGGCGTACACGGCCTCGAGGATGTCGCGGGCGGGGCGGTCGGTGAGCCGGGCGACGTGCCCCAGCACCCGCGCTTCGCCGAAGCGGTCCCCGCGCTCGCGGTCGGCTTCCGCTTCGGCCACGCCATCGGTGAAGAGGCAGACCACGCCCTCACGCGGCCGCCACCGCAGCACCCCGTCCTGGCCGGGAGTCGTAGCGGCGCCGAGCGGCGGCCGCGTCGCCTCGAGCCGGGTCGCCTGACCGGTCCGGCGATCCACAAGAAACGCGTGCGGGTGCCCGGCGTTGGCGTAGGTGAGCCGCCCCGCGCGCGGGTCGACCACCGCGTAGCACAGGCTGAGAAACATCTCCGTCCGCCCCAGCTCTTCGACGAGCGACTGCTCGATCCGCTGGAGCACCTCCGTCGGGGTCGCGGCCGATTGGGCATGGATGCCCGAGACGGCCATCACGAGCGCCATAATCAGCGCCGCGCCGAAGCCGTGGCTCGTGACGTCGCCGATGATCACGCCGACGCGGTCCTCGGGGAGGTTGAGCAGGTTGTAAAAATCCCCGCCCACCGACTCGGCCTGGCGGCAGCGGGCGGCGACGTCCACGCGGGCCGCGATGACGAGGGGCGAGGGGAGCAGCTTCAGCTGCAGGTCATGCGCCAGCTCCAGCTCGCGCCGTACCCGCTGCTGGCTCAAGTCCTTGGCGACCAGGGTCGCGTTCTCGATCGCGGCGCCGATCTGATTGGCGATGGCGGCGACGAGCTTGCGGTCGCCCGCGGTGAACGCATCGGCGCCGAGCCGGTCCGTCAAGTTGATGACGCCGATCGGCTTGGCGCGCTCCCCGGGCGTCGCGTACAACACGGGCACGGAGAGGAACGCCTTTCCTTTGTAGCTGCGGCCCTCGGGGGAGCCGGGGTTCACCGCCTGGGCATCGGTGGGGTCGTAGCTCACGATGCGCATGTCGCGGAACACCCGCGCGGAGACCGAGCAGGGGTCGTCGACCTCGATCGGCTCGACGTCCTGCACGTTCATCCCCTGCGCGGCCACGATGCGCAGCAGGCCGCGCTCCCGATCGTGCACCAGCAGGGTGGCGCGCCCGGCCCGCACGACGCCGGCGACCTCCCGCAGGATGCGGTCCGCGGCCTCGTCGAGCCGGATGGTCTGGCCGAGGATCTCGCTGATGGTATAGATCAGGTCGATCTCTTCGTACCGCTCTGACAGCTCCGCCGCCACTTGCGCGGCGTCGCGTTCGGCGCCGAGCGCGGCACCCACGATCGCGGCCAGCGTTGCGGGAGCCCGCGGCCCGTCGCCCGGGCCCCGGATTTCCAGCCACACGCCGTCCACGTCCGGCACGGGCTCAAACCAGGCCGGCCCGCGTGGCGTGTCGATCGCGTGGCCGGCGGACCGGCCCGCGAGCGGCGGCGCCCAGTCGTCCTCGTCCGGTGCTCCGGCGCCCGCCGGGACGCGCCGTCCGTCGACGTGCCACAGGGCGAGCCGGGCGCCCGACAGCTGCTCGAGCGCCGCCAGCATCCGCTCCAAGCGGATCAACCCGCTCGCAACGTCAGGCAGATGGAGTTCCCGGCGGCGCTGAACGCGACGTGGTCCACGAGACTCCGCAGCACGAACAGG
>DASPXE010000169.1:0-4195 GCA_035637455.1 Gemmatimonadales bacterium | reverse complement strand
CCATGGCCACCGATTCCATCCTGCGACCGGGCGAGCTCAAAGAGATTCTCCTCAAGGAAATTCAGGCTGCCGACCTGGCCGAAATCGACGTGCGTGAGGTCGGCACGGTGCTGGAGGTGAAGGACGGCATCGCCCGCATCTACGGCCTCACGTCCGCGATGGCGGGCGAGATGCTTGAATTCACCTCCTCGGAGACCAGCGAGAAGGTGACCGGTCAGGCGCTGAACCTCGAAGAGGACAACATCGGCGCGGTGATCTTCGGCAACTATCTGGTGCTCCGGGAGGGGGATGAGGTGCGGCGCACCGGCCGGGTGCTCGACGTGCCGGTGGGCCGGGCGCTGGTGGGTCGGGTGGTGGACGCGTTGGGCCGTCCGGTGGATGGGCTCGGGCCGGTGCACACCACCACGACCCGTAAGGTCGACATCGTGGCGCCGGGCATCATCAAACGCCAGCCGGTGAAGGAGCCGCTACAGACCGGGATCAAGGCGATCGATTCGATGATCCCGATCGGGCGGGGCCAGCGCGAGCTGATCATCGGCGACCGCGGCACCGGCAAGACCGCCATCGCGATCGACACGATCATCAATCAGAAGGGCGAAGGCGTCATCTGCGTCTACGTGGCGATCGGCCAGAAGAACTCGACCGTCGCCGCGGTGGTGGAGCGGCTGAAGGAGCATGGCGCCATGGACTACAGCATCGTCGTGGTCGCCTCCGCCGCCGAGCCCGCGCCGATGCAGTACATCGCCCCGTTCGCGGGCTGCGCCATGGCGGAGTACTTCATGTACGACGAAAAGCAGGCTACGCTGTGCGTGTACGACGACTTGTCGAAGCAGGCCGCCGCGTACCGCCAGCTGTCGCTCGTGCTGCGACGCCCACCGGGGCGCGAAGCGTACCCGGGCGATGTCTTCTACCTGCACAGCCGGCTGCTCGAGCGGGCGGCGAAGCTGTCGAACGAGATGGGTGCGGGCTCGCTCACCGCACTCCCGATCATCGAGACCCAGGCGGGCGACGTCTCCGCGTACATCCCGACCAACGTCATCTCGATCACCGACGGGCAGATCTTCCTCGAGACCGACATGTTCTACTCCAACGTGCGGCCGGCGATCAACCCAGGCATCTCGGTGTCGCGCGTGGGAGGGAGCGCCCAGATCAAGGCGATGAAGCAGGTGGCGGGACGGCTGCGGCTCGACCTCGCGCAGTACCGCGAGCTCGAGGCGTTCGCGCAATTCGGCTCCGAGCTCGATCAGGCGACCCAGAAGCAGCTGGCTCGCGGGGCGCGCGTCGTCGAAGTGTTGAAGCAGCCCCAGTACCAGCCCATGCCGGTCGAACGGCAAGTGATGATCATCTTCGCCGTCACCAACGGCTATCTCGATGACGTGGCGCCGGGGGAGATCAAGGCCTGGGAGCAGGGCTTCCTCGATTTCATGGGCGTGCAGCACCCCGAGCTCGGCCAGGAGATCCGCACCCGTAAGCTGCTCCCCGACGACCTGGCCGCGCGGCTGCGCGCGGCCATCGACGAGTACCAGAAGATAGCGCGCTGATGCCGAAGCCCCGCGAACTGCGCCGGCGGATCAAGTCCGTCCAGAGCACGCGCAAGATCACCAAGACGATGGAGCTCGTCGCTACGTCGAAGCTCAAGCGCGCGCAGGACCGCGTCGTCGCGGCGCGCCCGTACGCTGCTGCACTGGCCGAAGTCATCGGCGATCTCTACTCCCCCGAGCTCGCCGAGCGGTTCCCGCTGCTGCGCCAACCGAGGGATGGGACCGCGGGCAGCCAGCGGGTGGCACTGCTCCTGATCACGTCCAACCGCGGGCTGTGCGGCGCGTTCAATGCCAACCTGATCCGCGAGGCGCGGCACCGGATCGAGGAGCTGGAGGGCCAGGGTGTCACCGTGCAGCTGCACATCGTGGGCAAGAAGGGAATCACGTTCTTCAAGTTCGCGAAGCGGCCGGTGGCGTCGCAGCGGATCGACATCGGCGACAAACCCACCGCCGCCCACGCCGCGGAGCTGGTGGGGCCGTTGATGGCGCAGTTCGAGGCGGGCGCGCTCGACGCGGTCGACGTCGTGTTCGCGCGGTTCAAGAGCGCGGTGAGCACCCCGCCCACCACCCTCCGCATCCTCCCCATCCCCCCGCCCCGGGCGGGCGAGGGCGGGCGAGGGCGGGCGAGGGCGGGGAACTACATTCTCAAGCCTTCCGCCGAGGCGATCCTCGCGGAGCTGCTGCCGCTGTACGTGCGCAACCAGGTGTACCGGGCGCTGGTGGAGACGGCGGCGGCGTTCCTCGGCGCGCAGCGCACGGCGATGAAGAACGCGACCGACAACGCCGGCGACATCATCGAGCTGCTGCAGCGCACCTACAACCGGGCGCGGCAGGCGCAGATCACACAGGAGATCGCGGAGATCGTGGGCGGGGCGGAAGCGCTGAAAGGATAGACATCAGACGTCAGACGTCAGACGTCAAATAGTCAGTGCTGACGTCTGAGGTCTGTGGTCTGAGGTCTCACAAAGGATTCCCATGGCGACACGCACGCAACAGAAAGCCAAGAAACCTGCTGCCGAGCAGAAGCAGAACATCGGTAACGTCGTCCAGGTCATCGGGCCCGTGCTCGACGTGGAGTTCGAGCCGGAGCGGCTACCCGAGCTCTACAACGCCCTCTTCATCGATCATCCAGGCGACGGCACGCCGCCGATCCACCTGGTGGCCGAAGTGCAGCAGCACATCGGCCGCAACCAGGTGCGCGCGGTGGCGATGAGCTCCACCGACGGTGTGGTACGCGGCATGGCGGCGGTGGACGCGGGCCAGCCGATCACCGTCCCCGTCGGCGAGGCGTCGCTCGGTCGCATCCTCAACGTGTTGGGCGAGCCGGTGGACGAAGGCGACCCGATTGCAGCGGACGCGGAGCGCTGGCCGATCCACCGCGAGACGCCCAAGTTCGTCGATCTCGAGCCCAAGACGGAGGTGTTCGAGACCGGCATCAAGGTCATCGATCTGGTCGCGCCGTTCGTGAAGGGCGGCAAGATCGGCCTGTTCGGCGGCGCCGGCGTCGGGAAGACGGTCATCATCATGGAGCTGATCCACAATGTGGCGATGGGCCACGGCGGACGCTCGGTGTTCTGCGGGGTGGGCGAGCGGACGCGGGAGGGAAACGACCTCTACATCGAGATGAAGGAGAGCGGGGTGCTGAAATCCTGCTCCTTGATTTACGGCCAGATGAACGAGCCGCCCGGCGCGCGGCTGCGCGTGGGGCTCTCTGGGCTCACCGTCGCCGAGTACTTCCGTGACGTGGAAGGCCAGGACGTGCTGGTGTTCATCGACAACATCTTCCGCTTCACCCAGGCCGGCTCGGAGGTGTCGGCGCTGCTCGGCCGCATGCCGTCGGCCGTCGGCTATCAGCCAACCCTGGCGACGGAGATGGGGGAGCTGCAGGAACGCATCACGTCTACCAAAAAGGGCTCGATCACGTCGGTGCAGGCGATCTACGTGCCCGCCGACGACCTTACGGACCCCGCGCCGGCGACGGCGTTCTCGCACCTCGACGCGACGGTGGTGTTGTCACGCCAGATCTTCGAGCTGGGGATCTACCCGGCGATGGACCCGCTGGCGTCGTCCTCGCGCCTGCTCGACGCGCAGTATCTGGGCGAGCGGCACTACAAGGTGGCGGTCGAGGTGCAGCGCATTCTGCAGCGCTACAAGGACCTCCAGGACATCATCGCGATCCTGGGGATGGACGAGCTATCTGAGGAAGACAAGCAGCTGGTCGGGCGCGCGCGGCGCGTGCAGCGCTTCCTGTCACAGCCGTTCTTCGTGGCCACGCAGTTCACCGGCCTGGAGGGGAAATACGTGAAGCTTGAGGACACCATCAACTCGTTCGAGCGCGTCGTCGCCGGCGAATTCGACCAGCTGCCCGAGCAGGCGTTCTACATGGTGGGAGGGATCGACGAGGTCGTCGAGCAGGCAAAACGCCTGGCCAACGCCTGAGTGATGCACGTCACAGTCATTTGCCCCGAGCGTGGGGTATTCGATGGCGCCGCGGACGCCGTGGCCGCGCCGGCGTTCGACGGGCAGGTCGGCATCCTGCCGCGGCACGCGCCGTTCATGACGCTGCTCGGGAAGGGCGTGCTGACGGTACGGGCGGGCGGGGTCACCAGCCGCTTCGAGGTGTCCGGCGGATTCCTCCAGGTGGCGGGCGACGC
>DASPXE010000168.1:0-11313 GCA_035637455.1 Gemmatimonadales bacterium | reverse complement strand
ATAGTCCTTGAGCAACGCGTCGAGCTCTCCCCAGAACGGTGGGTCGTGCTTTGCGTCCTCGTAGACGCGCGCGAGCTCGTCGAGCGCGCTCATCAGGGTCTCGGGGACGTAGCGGCCGCCGTAGGGGCCGAAGCGACCGGGGGCGGCGGTGCTCGGGAGGTCAGGCATGAGACCTTCCAAGTGCGGAGTGCGGAATGCGGAGTGCGGAGTTACAAGGCTGGTCCGATCCCGGGAGCCTGCCATGGCGCACGAGCACGGCGCGGTCAATTCCGCACTCCGCACTCCGTACTCCACACTTGATCACCATCACCGCCCCTTTCTTGCCACGCCGCAGAGCGCCCGCACCGCCGCCTCCGGATCTCCCAGCCGCGCCACCGACGTGCCCACCAGCACCAGATCCGCCCCCGCCCCGGCCATGCGCTCTACGTCCGCCCGAGTCTCGATCCCGCTCTCCGCGATCGCGGGGACGGGCGCGGGGACGCGGGCCAGCAGGCGCTCGGCCAGTCGGAGATCGACCGCGAACGTCGCTAGGTCCCGGCTGTTCACCCCGACCGCGGTGGGCTCCGCGGCGAGCGCCTGGTCGAGCTCCGCCTCGGAATGGACCTCGACCAACACGCCCAACGCGTTGTCGCGTGCCGTCCGGGCCAGCGCCCCCAGCTGATCCGGGGGCAGCGCCCGCGCGATCAACAGCACCCCGCTCGCTCCCGCCGCGCGCGCTTCCAGGAGCTGCAGCGCATCGAGGATGAAGTCCTTTCGCAGCACGGGCACGGACACGGCCTGCGCCACGCACATCAGATCTTCGAGCGACCCGCCGAAGTGCGGCGCGTCGGTCAGGACCGAGATCGCCACCGCCCCGCCCCGCTGGTACGCGAGCGCATGGCGCGCGGGATCGAGGTCTTCTCGAATCGCGCCGGCGGAGGGCGAGCGGCGCTTTACCTCGGCGATCACGCCCACTGTCACGCCCTCCGGACGGAGCGCGCGCGCGAACGACGGTGGCGCGGGCGCGGCCGCGGCGCGGCGCGCGAGCTCGCGGGCGTGCGCTTTGAGACCGGCGATCCGGTCGCGGGTGGCGGAGAGTATGGCGTCGAGCCGCGTTCCAGTCATCCTTGCGTTCGGGCGATTTTCGGGTAGATTACTTTCGGGTTATCTTCGGGAGACCGTGTGCCGCTCACCCGCCGTCAGCGCGAGATCCTGGACTTCATCGCGAGCCACATTGAGGCTAAGGGCTACGCCCCGAGCTTCGAAGAGATCGCCCGGCAGTTCGGCTTTCAGTCCCTGGCCACAGTGCACGAGCATCTCACGAACCTTGAGCGCAAGGGCTACATCCGGCGCTCCCACAACGAGAGTCGGGCCATCGAAGTGGTCCCACCCAAGGGGCAGACCGGCGCGACCGAGCTGCCCTTGTTCGGGCTGGTGGCTGCCGGCGAACCCATCGAGGCGGTGAGCGGCAACGACACCATCGCCGTTCCGGATGAGCTCATCCCCCGCCGCGGCCGCAGCTATGTGCTCAAGGTCCGCGGCCAGTCGATGATCGACGAGCACATCAAGGACGGCGACTTCATCGTCGTGCATGAGCGCAACCAGGCCGACAGCGGCCAGACCGTCGTGGCGCTCGTGCACGGCTCCAGCGCCACCGTGAAGCGATTCTACCGCGAACCCGGCGGCTGGATCAGGCTCGAGCCCGCGAACCCCGCCATGAACCCGCTGCGCGTGAACGAGCGCGACGTCGTCGTGCAGGGCATCGTCGTCGGGGTCATCCGGAAGTTCTAGGCGCTACGGCTCGGCGCAGCCGCTCCAAGGCGGCTCGCGCCGCCCCGGTGGCAACCACCCGCCGGGCCCGGGCGATCCCGTCTTCGTAGGAGGGCGCGATGCCCGCGACGTAGATCGCCGCCCCCGCGTTGAGCAGCAGGGCCGCCTGCCCCGCGTGGTCGCCGGCTGACGCGCCGTCTGCGAGCAAGCCCTCGATGCGCGCGGCGTTCGCCGCCGGGTCCCCGCCTTGCAGCGCGGCCGCGTCGGGGATGGCCAGCCCGTAGGTCGCCGGGTCCACCTGCCACGTCGACACCCGCCCGCCCCGCACCTCCCACACGTCGGTGATGCCGCGGGGCGAGATCTCGTCCATCCCGACCCGCCCGTGCACTACGAGCGCGTGCTCGGCCCCGAGCCGCGCCAGCGCGCCCGCGACGAGCGGCGCGCGGTCCGGGTCGGCCACGCCTACCACCTGTCGGCGCACCCGGGCCGGATTGGCGAGCGGACCGAGCAGATTCATCACCGAGGGGACGGCGAGCTCGCGCCGTACCGGGCCCGCGTGCCGCATCGCAGGATGGAAGTTGGGCGCGAACAGAAACGTGATGCAGGCGTCTCGCAGCACCCGCGCCGCTGCGGCAGCGTCCAGGCTGATGGGCACCCCCAGCGCCTCCAGCACGTCGGCCGAGCCGCAGCGCGAAGTGAACGAGCGATTGCCGTGCTTCGCTACGGAAGCGCCTGCCCCTGCTGCGACGAACGCCGCGGCGGTCGAGATGTTGAAGGTCGAGACGGTACCGCCGCCGGTGCCGCAGGTATCCACGAGGTGGTCGCCCGCGGCTTCGACCGGGATCATCGCGTCGCGCAGCGCGCGGGCGGCGCCCGCCACCTCCTCGGGGGTCTCTCCTTTGACCCGCAGACCCATGAGCAGGGCCGCGATCTGTGCCGGCGTCGCTTCCCCCCGCATCACCACCCCGAAGACGACGGTCGTCTGGCTCTCGGTGAGCGAGCGGCGGTTCGCGAGGGCAGCGATCGCCTCGAGCAACGGCGCGGGTGCGGAGGGGGACGGCGGGGCGTCGGGCATCGGGATTTCTGGCTGGCCAAAGCTACCCCGAAAAATCGCCTTTTGTCAAATGGGACAACGGGTTGCGTGGCTTGATTGGCCCCCCGTTTCGTCCTATCTTTCGCCCGTGACGAGCCGGTCCTTCCTCGCCGTGGTCCACTACGACGGGGGTGGGTTCGTCGGGTGGCAACGGCAGCGGGATGGGCGCACGGTGCAGGCGGATTTCGAAGCCGTGCTGGAGCGCCTCACAGGTCGGCGGACGGCGGCGACGGGGGCCGGTCGTACCGATACGGGCGTGCATGCGCTGGGGCAGGGCGTGGGCTTCCTCGCCGCCGAGCGCTGGGCCCGCGAGCCGGAGGGGCTGCGTCGGGCGCTGAACGCATTGCTGCCGCGGGACGTGTGGGTCGAGCGGGTCTACCCGATGGAGGCGGGGTTTCACGCGCGCAAGAGCGCCGTGGCGCGCCGCTACCGCTACGTGATCGGGACGGACGATGCGGCGCACTCGCCGTTCCGGCGCCCCTACGAATGGGCGCTCGGGCGCCCGCTGGACCAGGCGTTGCTGGTGGACGCCGCTGCAGCGCTCGTGGGGGAGCACGATTTTCGCGGTCTGGCCGCGGTCGGGCAGGTGAAGCCCCACTACCGCAGCCGCGTGGCGCTCGCCGAGTGGGCGCCGCGGACTGACGGCGCGGGGGTCACGTTCACGATCGAGGCCGACCGGTTCCTGCAGCGCATGGTGCGCTTCCTCGTGGGCGCGATGGTGGACGTCGCCTTGGGCCGGCGCCCCCCTTCGGACCTTCCCCGCTTGCTCAGCGCGACGGACAACCAGGCGGCCAGCCCGCCCGCCCCGCCCCAGGGGCTGTACTTGGTGGCGGTGCGCTATCCTGCTGACCTCTACGCCGAGGCCGAGCCATGAAGTTCTTCCTCGATACCGCCAGTCTCAAGGACATCAGCTGGGCGGCCCAGGCCGGGCTGATCGACGGCGTCACCACCAACCCGTCGCTGCTCGCTAAGCAAGCGGGCGACCTCGATCCCAAGGACGTGCTGAAGGAGATCTGCTCGCTCGTCGAGGGTCCGGTGTCGGCGGAGGTGGTCGCGCTGGACACCGACGGCATGCTGCGCGAGGGGGGTGAGCTCGCCAAGATCGCCGACAACGTCGTCGTCAAGATCCCGATGACCGAGGCCGGGATGGTGGCGGTGCGGCGGCTCGCGGCCGACGGAATCAAGACGAACGTGACGCTGTGCTTCTCGAGCGTGCAGTGCCTCATCGCCGCGAAAGCGGGCGCGAGCTACGTGAGCCCGTTCATCGGGCGGCTCGACGACGTGGGCCAGGAAGGGATGGACGTGATCCGCGAGGCACGGGTGATCTTCGACAATTACCAAATCGCGACGCAGATCCTCGCAGCCTCGATCCGCCACCCCCGCCACGTAGTGGAGGCGGCGATGATCGGCGCGGACGTCGCGACGCTGCCCGCGGACGTCCTGAAGAAGCTACTGCTGCATCCCCTCACCGATCGCGGGCTCGAACAGTTCCTCGCCGACTGGAACAAACTCGTCGCGCGGGCGAAGGCCCCGGTTTGACCTACACCTCGCCGCTCGGCACGCGCTACGCCTCCCCGGCGATGCAGGCGCTGTGGGGGGAGCGCCGGCGGATCGGGCTGTGGCGGCGGCTCTGGCTGGCGTTGCTGGAGGCGGAGCAGGAGCTCGGTCTCGACATTCCCGATCGCGCGCTGGCGGAGCTCCGCGGCCACCTCGACGACGCCGATCTCGACCGCGCGGCCGAGCACGAGAAGCGGCTGCGGCATGACGTGATGGCGCACGTCCAGCATCTCGGCGAGCAGGCCCCGGCGGCGCGTCCTTTCATTCACCTCGGCGAGACCAGCGCGTACGTCACCGACAACACAGACCTCCTCCTGATGCGCGAGGGGCTGCAACTGCTGCTGGGACGGATCGCGGCAGTCGTCGTCGCCCTCTCGAAGCTGGCGCGTCGCTACCGCGAGCTGCCGTGCCTCGCGTACACCCACTTCCAGCCGGCGCAACTCACGACCGTCGGGAAGCGCGTCACGCTGTGGATGCAGGAGTTCCTGCTCGACGCGGACGAGCTGCTCCACCGGCTCGACACGCTCCAGTTTCGCGGCGTGAAGGGAACGACCGGGACACAGGCGAGCTTTCTGGAGCTGTTCGACGGAGCGCATGACAAAGTCCGCGAGCTCGATCTGCGCGTGGCGCGCAAGATGGGGTTCGTGAAGGTGTTTCCGGTGACGGGCCAGACCTACACGCGCAAGCTCGACGCTCAGATACTGGCGGCGCTCTCCGGCATCGCCGCATCGTCCGCCAAATTCGCCACCGACGTGCGGCTGTTGCAGCACGAGGGAGAGATGCTCGAGCCGTTCGAGAGCGAGCAGGTAGGCTCCTCCGCGATGGCCTACAAGCGGAACCCGATGCGCGCCGAGCGGATCACGAGCCTGGCGCGCTTCGTGATCGAGCTCGAGGGGAACGCCTGGCACACGGCGGCCGCCCAGTGGCTCGAGCGAACGCTCGACGACAGTGCGAACCGGCGCCTCGTCATTCCGGAGGCGTTTCTCGCGAGCGACGCGATCTTGGTGCTCGCCACCAACGTCGCGGCGGGGCTCGAGGTGCGAGAGGCCGTCATCACCCAGCACGTGGCGGTCCAGCTACCGTTCCTCGCGACGGAGCGCCTGCTGATGCGGGGCGTGAAGGCCGGCGGCGACCGGCAGCGATTGCACGAGGTGATCCGGACGCACAGCCTCGCCGTGGCGCAGGCCGTGGTCGAGCACGGAGCCGAGAACGACCTGCTCGACCGGCTGGCGCGCGATCCCGCGTTCAAGTCGCTCAACGTCGCCGTTCGGCCCGAGGAGCTCGACCCCGCGGGTTATGTCGGCCGGGCGCCGGGCCAGGTGGACGAATTCCTGCAACAGGTGCTGGCCCCGGGGCTGCAACGCATCGAGACCGTCGCGCCGCCGGGCCCCGCCGCCACCGCCGAGGTCACCGTATGACGGTCCCGCTCGTCGCCAGCCAGCTTCCCTTGCCCCTCCTCCGACGCGGCAAGGTCCGCGAGGTGTACGAGGTCGACGGGGACACTCTCCTCCTGGTCGCGAGCGACCGGGTGAGCGCGTTTGACGTGGTGCTGCGCGAGCCGGTGGCGCACAAGGGCGCGGTGCTGACCCAGCTCAGCGCCTTTTGGTTCCGGCGACTCGCGGGCGTCATCCCGAGCCATTTCCTCTCGGCCGACGCAGACGAGATGGCGGAGCGGGTCCCGGCCCTCGAGCCGTTCCGCGCGGCCCTGGTGGGCCGCGCTATGCTGGTGCGCCGCACGACGCCCGTCCCGTTCGAGTGCGTCGTGCGGGGATACATCACGGGCTCGGCGTGGGCTGAATACCGGGAGTCTGGGACGCTCGCGGGCGAGCCGCTGCCGGCGGGGCTGGTCGAGAGCGCGCGGCTCGATCCGCCGATCTTCTCCCCCGCCACGAAAGCCGAGCAGGGGCACGACGAGAACGTGACCGTCGCGCAGGTCGTGGGTGCGCTGGGCAGCCCGCTCGCCGAGCGACTCCAGCAGGCCAGCCTCGCGCTGTACGAGGCGGGCCGGAGCTACGCCGGGCCGCGCGGGATCATCATCGCGGACACAAAGTTCGAGTTCGGCACGACGTCCCCCTCCCCCTCCGACGGGCGGCTGCTCGTGATCGACGAGATGCTCACGCCCGACTCGTCGCGCTTCTGGCCGGCGGACCGCTACCAGCCAGGGAGGAGCCAGCCGAGCTTCGACAAGCAGCCGTTGCGCGACTACCTCGCGGGCTTGAAGCAGCAAGGGCAGTGGGACGGCAACGCGCCGCCGCCACCGCTGCCGCCGCAGGTCGTGCAGGCGACGAGCGAGCGCTATCGGGAGGCGTACCGCTTGATCACGGGGAAGCCCTTGGAGATTGGATCTTGACAGTCCCTCATTTTCCCACCCTGAAGGGTGGGCTCGGCCAAGCACTGCCCTTAAGGGCAACGTCGTCCCGAGCACAGGCTTCAGCCTGTGGACAATGATGCGTGTGGCTCCGGAAGGTTGGCCATTCATCGTCCCCGGCTGGGCGCTCGTTCTGCTCGGCGCCTGGGTGGCGCGCGGGTCGCCGTGGGTGTGGGGACCCGAGACGGCGCTGTTCCTGCTCGCCGTCTGGCTGCTCGTGTTTTTCCGGGACCCGGTGCGCACCGGCCCGCGGGGCGAGCAATTCGTGATCGCACCGGCGGACGGCAAGATCGTGGACGTCGCCGTGGTCGAGGAGCCGATGTACCTGAAGGCACGGGCCACCCGGATCTCAATCTTCATGAGCGTGTTCGACGTGCACGTGAACCGCTACCCCGCCTCGGGCACGATCGAGCTGGTGCGCTACCACCGAGGGAAGTTCCTGCACGCCGCCTCCGACAAGGCGAGCCTCGACAACGAGCAGACTTCGGTCGGCGTGCGGACGACCCGCGGGCCGGTGCTAGTGCGACAGATCGCGGGGCTCATCGCGCGCCGCATCGTCACGGACGGGACGCCTGGAGAGCAGGCGCGCCAGGGAGAGCGCCTCGGGATGATCCGGTTCGGGTCGCGGGTCGACGTGTTCCTTCCGAATGCCGCTCGGGCGGCGGTGCGCGTCGCCGTGGGTGAGCGCGTTCGCGCGGGCGCCACGCCGCTCGCCGAGTACGGCCCGTGAGCGGGGGGACGCCGTGCAGATGAGACGCTTCCCCCGGCCCAACATGCGGCGCGTCGTCATCGTCGTGCCGAGCCTGTTCACGCTGTTCAACCTGTTCTTCGGCATCTGGTCGATGGTGCTCGCCTCGCGTGGCGAGTTCTACCGCGCGGCGTGGTATATCGTGTTCGCGGGGATCCTGGATGCGCTCGACGGGCGGGTGGCGCGGCTGTCCAACACGGGCACGCGGTTCGGCGCGGAGCTCGACAGCCTGGTGGACGTCGTGAGCTTCGGCGTGGCCCCCGCCTTCCTCATCTATCAGCTCGAGTTCGCGACCGCCGGCCAGGCGGAGTGGATCTTCTGCTACTTCTACGTTATGGGGGCGGCGATCCGGCTCGCTCGCTTCAACCTCACGCAGGCTGGCCGGGCAAAGCACGCCTTCATCGGCCTGCCGTCGCCCGCGGCGGGGATGACCCTCGCCACGTTCTACCCGTTCACCACCACCGGGTTATGGCAGGAAGTCGCGCGGTACCTGCCGCGGCATCATACGATGCAGCTCCTCGTGATCCTCCTTACCATCCTGATGGTGAGCAACGTGCGCTACGCTACGGTGCCGCGTGCGGGCCTGCGGACCGCGCGCGGACTGTTGGGGCTCGCCACCATCCTGTTTATCCTCATCTTCGGGATTCTGGAGCACGATGCCTTCCTCTTCCCGCTGGGCATCGCGTACATGGCGTACGGGGTGTTGCGTGCGACGATCCTCGGCTTCTTCCTGGACGTGGGGGAAGACGAGGAGACGGAGATCGCCGGGCCGATCGTGATCACCGATGGCGGGCGGGGAAGCGGCGGGAGCGGGGGCGGCGGGAGCGGCGGGGGCGACGCGTACGGGCAGCGCCAGCGCGGCATCTCGCCGCACGGGGGCGCGTCGTGAGCGACTACCGGGTGCAGGTCCGCGTCATGCCGCGTGCCGCCCTGCTCGACCCGCAGGGTCAGGCGGTGGAGCACGCGCTGCATGCGCTGGGCTTCGGCGACGTCGCCCAGGTGCGCGTGGGCAAACACCTGGTCCTCGAGGTGAAGGCGGCGAGTCGCGAGGAAGCCCTCGCCCGGGCGCGCGCCATGTGCGACCGGCTGCTCGCCAATCCGGTGACGGAAGACTACGACCTCGGCGTGGAGGCAGCCGGATGAAGCGCGTGGCGGTGATCGTCTTCCCCGGCTCGAACTGCGACGCCGACGCGCTGGCGGCCGCGCGGGAAGCCGGGTCGAACGCGTATTATGTGTGGCACCGCGAGACAGATCTGCAGCAAGCCGACAGCGTGATCCTCCCGGGGGGCTTCAGCTACGGCGACTATCTCCGCTCGGGCGCGATCGCGCGGTTCTCGCCGGTCATGGGGGCGGTAGCGGCGCACGCGCGCGCCGGCGGCCCGGTGCTCGGCATCTGCAACGGGTTCCAGATTCTGTGCGAGGCGGGGCTGCTGCCGGGCGGGCTGATGCGGAATGCGCGGCTGCGGTTTTTGTCGCGGCCCGCGTGGGTGCGCGTCGAGGCGACGGACACCCCCTTCACCTGCCTGTACCAGCAAGGCGACGTGCTCGAGATCCCGATTGCGCACGGCGACGGCCGCTACGTAGCGGACGAGCGCACGGCGGCGGAGCTCGAGGCGAGCGGCCGCGTCGTGTGGCGCTACGTGCGCGACAACCCGAACGGGTCGATGCACGACATCGCCGGCGTGTGCAACACCGGCCGGAACGTGGTGGGCGTCATGCCGCACCCGGAGCGCCGCAACGCCCCGGTCTTGGGCGGTCAGGATGGAGCCCGTGTCTTTCACGCGATGGAGGCTCGACATGCGACGCAGCACGCTGTGGATGTGCGCGCTGTTGGCGACCGCCACCTTAGGGTGTAAGCAGGTCAACGAGCAGTTCATGAAGATCAAGCAGAAGATCGAGCAAAAACTCGCCGAGCGCCGGGGTCGCAACCTGACCCCCGCGCCTACGGCGCCCACGCCTACGCCCCTACCTCCGGAGCCGGTGCCGGCGACCGGCGCCGAGCCGGCGGCGCCGCCGCCCGCCAAGCCGCCGCGCCGCCCCCCCCCCAGGCAGCTGCCGGAGCGCCCGCCGGCGACGCGGGACGTTCCGTACAACTCGGCGGATACCGGGACGATCGCGCCGGGGATGGGCGAGAACGACATATACTCGCTGTGGGGCCAGCCGGTCGCGGTGCGGCACCAGGGAGAATGGACGTATCTCTTTTTCCGTAACGCGTGCGAGTACACGTGCGGCACCGAGGACGTCGTCACGCTCCAGAATGGGCACGTGGTGGATGCCGTGCTCCGCTGGCCGGGCCACGGCTACAGCGGCCAGTCGTCCTCGCCCGTGGCCACGCAGCCGCACTATACGCCGGGACGCGACACCCTGAAGCTCAAACCCGACTCTGCGCCTTGACAGCGATGCCTGACAAGCCGAGTAAGAACGAGGAAGAGTACTTCGCCCGGCGTGACGCCGAGCTGCTGCGCCAGCAGCGCGACGCAGCGCATCGTGCCGCAGTCGACGCCGAGCGTCGCTCCCATTACATGAAGTGCCCCAAGTGCGGCTACGACCTGATCAGTGGTGAGTGGCACGGCGTGCAGATCGACCAGTGCACGCACTGTCATGGCCTCTGGTTCGACGCGGGCGAGGCGGAAACCGTGCTCGCCCACCCCGAGCCGTCGATGATGGCCCGCGTGTTCCGCGCGGTGCTGCGCGGCGTTTCCGGCGCGAAGGCGTCCGACGCGTGACGCGGGCGGTCCCGTTTCCGGGCGACCCCCCGATCACGCCGGAGCTGGTCTGCGACCATCATCTCACCGACCAGGAATACGGCCTGATCCAGGCGCTGCTCGGTCGCGCGCCCACGTTCGCCGAGCTCGGCGTGTTCTCGGCGCTGTGGAGCGAGCACTGCTCCTACAAGCATTCCCGGCCGATCCTCAAGACCTTCCCGACCGCCGGCCCGCAGGTGGTTCAGGGACCCGGTGAGAACGCCGGCGTGCTGCGCCTGCCCGACGGCTGGGCCGTCGCGTTCAAGATCGAGTCGCACAATCACCCCTCCGCCGTCGAGCCGTACCAGGGGGCGGCGACCGGCGTGGGCGGCATTCTGCGCGACGTGTTCACGATGGGCGCCCGGCCGGTGGCGCTGCTCAACAGCCTGCGATTCGGCTCGCTGGAGGAGGCGCGCAACCGTTATCTCTGCGCGGGCGTGGTGCGCGGCGTGGGCGACTACGGCAACTGCGTCGGCGTCCCCACGCTGGGTGGAGAGGTGGATTTCGGACCGGGATACAGCGGGAACCCGCTCGTCAACGCCATGTGCGTCGGGCTGCTCCGGGAAGAGGACCTGATCACCGCCGCGGCGCACGGTGTCGGCAACGTGCTGCTCGTCGTCGGCTCCCGCACGGGGCGCGACGGTATCCACGGCGCGTCGTTCGCGTCCGAGGAGCTCACGCACGCGAGCGAGCGGCGCCGGCCGCAGGTCCAGGTGGGCGACCCCTTCACGGAGAAGCTGCTGCTCGAGGCGAGCCTCGAGCTGATCGCCTCGAGCCACATCGTGGCGATCCAGGACATGGGCGCGGCGGGGCTCACGTCTTCGTCGGCCGAGATGGCCGCGAAAGGCGGCGTGGGGGTGGAGATCGACCTGTCGCGGGTCCCCACGCGCGAGCCGGGGATGACGCCGTACGAGATCCTGCTGTCCGAGTCGCAAGAGCGCATGCTGGTCGTTGCCAAGGCGGACCGGGTGAAGGACGTCCAGGCGACGGCCGCTAAATGGGAGCTCACGGCCACGCCGATCGGGCGCGTGACGGACGACGGCATGTACCGGGC
>DASPXE010000167.1:0-3761 GCA_035637455.1 Gemmatimonadales bacterium | reverse complement strand
TCTGCGTGCGTCTCGCCTAGCCAGGGCCCGGGTGGCACGTCCTCCCACGCCGCTTCGAAGCCGAGCGCGCCAAAAAGGTCGCGAAGATCGTCGATCCGCTCGGTGCGGGTGAGCAGTTCCCGCAACACCACGGGCCCCTTACCAAAGAAGGCCCTACGGTACGCTGTCCTGCTTCCGAAACCGGTACCGAGCTAACGCATCGGGGACCGGAATTTTGCGGTAAGAGGCTGGGGAACGGCCCGTGAACGGCCCGTGAACTGCCGGGGAACGGCCGGGGAAGGGGGATGCAGTGCCGGGGTGCGGCTCGCAAGCGATGGATACGAGATCGTGCCGCTGCTGCGCAAGATTGGCGTCGTGAAAAGACTGGAGTCGCTGGAAGCCTGGAAGGTCGCGCGACGGCTCGCCGTGTCAGCCTATCGACTTACACTCGAGCCCCCCCTGAGCCGTCATTTTGCGCTCACAGATCAGATCCGCAGGGCTGCACCATCAGTTCCCGCCAACATTGCGGAGGGTTACGGCCTCGGGACGAGACCGCAGTTTGTCAGGTGTCTCCGCATCGCGTTGGGTTCGGCAACCGAGCTCCGCACTCACCTCGAACTGGTTCAGGAGCTCGAGCTCTCACCGGCCAGACCGACGGGAGAAGCGCTCGGGCAATGCGATCGGGTCATCGGCCTGATCGTCGGCCTAATCCGCAGCCTGGTGGGCCGCGGGTAGTGCCCTTCCCCCTTCCCCGGCCTCTGACGGGCTTTTCACCGGCCTTTAACTGGCCTTTCTAAGCCGTATGCTCCCATTCACCGTCGAGAGGGAAAGTTGCCGTCCCCCGCTCCCGATCGTACCGCGCATGTGCCGCGGTCCAAACTTGCCGGTGACCGTGAGGGGAAAGTCCGTCACCAGGTCGCCGTTCACGGTCTCCGCCCGGATTTCGGCGCTGAAGGTCGCGGGCAGGTCGAGCGTGATGCCGCCGTTCACCGTGCGAAACTCGACCTCATCCGACCAGTCCGCCCGCCCTAGCGTGGCCGCGATCGAGCCGTTCACCGTCGTCGCTTCGGCGTACCCGGTGGTGGACACGCGCACGCTGCCGTTCACCGTGTAGGCCCAGACGTCGGCGCCCAGATGCTCGGCTTCCACCTCGCCGTTGACGGTGTGCCCGTAGAACTTGACGCCCGCCGGGACCCGCACCTCAAAGTCCACGGCCACGTCGTTGTCCTCGGTACTCGAGGACCAGTGATCGCCCGGCGTGCAGTCGTTCACCTGCCGCGCGTGGCGCGGCGTGGGGTAGACGGCGCAGATGGTCACGCCGTCGTTCGACTCCACGACCTTGATCTCGACGGACGCGGGGTCGCTGCGGCGCGCGTGCTTCGTGCCCGTGACTTGGATCTGGCCGCCCGCCACGCCGACGGCGTGGATGTCCCCGTTCACACCCTTGATCTCCAACCGCTTGCCGCTCGCGAGGCGGCCGCTCCAATGAAACTCGCCCTGGGCTCGGGCGGGCGGCACGACGGCCGCAAGCAGCACGAGGGCGGCGAGCGATATGGCGCGCATGGTCAGTGGTCCTCCTGGTCGTTGTGGCGCTTGTCGTGCAGCTGCCCGGGTCGGCACAGCTTGATGTCGCCGTTGAACGTCTCGAGTTCGGCCCGGGCGCTGCCCGATCCGATCGTGAAGCTGAACCGGTGCTTGCTCGTGTTCGTGACGCTCACGGGGAAGCAGGAGTCGAAGTCGCCGTTGAACGTCGCCACCGACACGGTCACGTTGGCCCGCTCCGGAACGCCCACCGATACGTCGCCGTTGTGCGTAGCGAAGCGGTAGTGCCCGCCGTCTTTGATGGTGCCGTCGTAGTGGACGTCGCCGCTCACCGTGCTGACCTCGACGCTCGCGGACTCGATCCCCGCCAACGAGATGTCGCCGCTCACAGTTTCAGCCGTGATGTCGCCGCTCACGTTCTCCAGGGTGACTTCCTCGTTCACCGTATAGACGTCGATGTGCCCCTTAGCGTTCTGCAGCTTGACCGCTCCCTGCACCGACTTGAGGGACAACTGGCCGCTGCCGCCGCGCACTTTGACTTCGCCGTTCACCGTCTCGGCGGTGACCCCAGCCTGCGCGCCGTCCACCTCGATGTCGGTAGAGACGCCGTGCAAATTCATTTCCATCCAGGTGGGAGCACTGATCTGGTACTCCACCATTTGCGCCAGGCCACGCCGGCTCTCGGCCTTCACGCTCACGGTCGAGCTCCCGACCCCGACATCGATGCGGTCGCGACTCGAGTGGGTCGCCTGCACGCGCACGGCGTTCTGGCTCCAGGCCCGCACCACGATCTCGCCGCCGAAGTTGTCGACGTCGAGCCGCATGCCGGGCCGGACGGGCACGGTCGTATCGGTCTGCTGGGTCACAACCAGCGTGATGACGGCCGCGACGTTCAAGAGCACGATGTCTTTCCCCCTAAGTCCTGGCGGGCACGAGCGTGCTGGCGCGCCGCAGCAGCTCCAGCTTGCGCCGCATGGTGTCGGCGAGGTGTTGATTCAGATAGGCGCTGCCGGGATCGGCCGCGAGCGCCCGCCGCGCCTGCACGATCGCGGAGTCGATCGTCACCAGGCTCTGGGTGAGCACGCGCACGGTAGCGCTGTCGAGCCGGCCGCTGTTGCGCCCCTGCTCCAGGGCGCCCTGCAGCTCGGCGACGGCGGAGTCGTAGCTGGCACTCGTCTTCTGCACCCACCCGATAGTGGCAGTCACCGGCTCCATGCCGGTCTGGCGCCGCACCAGCGGGCGGTTGTCCTGCGTCGAGCGGTGCAGCGCCAGGTAGGCGCCCCCCGAGCCGAGCAGCAACAGCACGGCGGCCGCCGCCGCGAGCTGCGGCACGGTGAGCGAAACGCGGCGGCGGGCGCGGTGCGCCGCGAGACTCACTACGCGGTGCGCGCCCGACGACACACCGATCTGCTCCGCGATAGCGGGCCACAGGTCGGTCGCCGGCGGCCGGTCATCGAGCGCCTGCGCGCGCGCCACCACTCGGCGCAGCTGGTCCAGCGTGGCCTCGCACGCCGGGCAGCTGGCGAGATGAGTCTCGAGCGCGCCTCGCTCGGCCACTCCCAGATCACCGTCGAGGTAGCCGGACAGCCGATCAGTCCATTGGTCCTTCATGATGCCTCCACGTTCATCGATCGAGATGCTTCCTCAATGCCATCCGTGCGTGATGCAGCTGCGATTTCGACGTCCCGGGCACGATACCGAGCATGTCCGCGATCTCCTCGTGCTTGTAGCCCTCCATGTCGTGCAGCACGAACACCTCGCGCGCGCCGTCGGGGAGCCGGCCGATCGCCTCCTGGAAATCGAGCGACAGCTCGTTCGCGACGGGGCGGCTCGGCACCGCGTCCAGCACGTCCTCCCCGTCATGATATCGCCCGCGCTCCGTGCCGAGCGACGTACGGCGCGCCAGGATCACATTGATCGCCAGCCGGTGCAACCAGGTGCCGAACGCCGCCTCGCCCCGGAACGTCGCGAGCTTGCTCCAAGCCCGGACGAACACGTCCTGCGTGACGTCGTCGGCCACTTCCGGGCTGATCATGCGCCGCGCCAGGCTGTGCACGCGGGCCACGTGGGCCCGGTACAACCGCTCGAACGCGCGCCCGTCGCCACTGGCGGCGAGCGCCACATCGGCGGTTTCCGCGTCTCCCCCGCGCCCCCCGCCCCCCCCGCCTCCCGCCCCTGTAGCCGCCTGGTCCGGATCTCTGCGCAGTGTCGCCACCCCGGGACTGGTGAGCTCCATGTGC
>DASPXE010000166.1:0-6913 GCA_035637455.1 Gemmatimonadales bacterium | reverse complement strand
AGCTGGGCCAGGAGCCTGATCTGATGTTGGCTCACCTCGCGCAGCAGCGTCGGCGTGAGGTCGTGCTGCTCGAAAAACTCGAACACCGCTGCCCCCCGGTAGTGGCTGGTGGGGTCGTAGGTCGCACCCGCGAACCGATCGGGGCCGAAGCCGTATGGGACCTGACCCCCGGCAGGCGCCGAGGGCAACAGCGCAAACTCGCTGAACCACCCGGTGATCACGGGCCGCGGCGCACGGCTCACGGGCACGCGCAGGAAGCAATTCCCCTCACCCAACTGGCAATACTTGTAACCGCCGCCGACCACGAACGCGGCTTCGAGACCTTCGGCCCGGAGCGAGAACGGCACGACGTTGAGCGCGTGATAGGCGTCGACCAGGAGCTCCGCCCCGGCCCGTCGGCACGCCTCGAGCACATGAGCGAGGTTGGGCACCAGGTGGGCGTTCTCGTACAGCACGGCCGAGACGAGCACGGCCGCCGTGCGGTCGTCGACGGTGCGGGCCAGCCGTTCCGCGAGGGTGGTCGCTGGGAGGGCCGGGACTTTCGCGACTGCGATCCCTTCCTCGGCCAAGCGGTCGAGCTGGCGCCGGATCGTGTGAAACTCGGCCGTCGTGGTCACCAAACGGGGTCGCTGTCTGATGGGAAGGGCCGAGAGCCATCGAACGACCAGCTCGTGCGTGTTGACGCCGAGCGCGATTGTCCCATCCGAATCGTCGAGCAGCCGCGCGAAGCCGCGTCGCACTCGTTCGGCCTGCGCGAACGCGTGCTCCCACTTCTCGTCCACGTATTCCGCGGCGTCGAGCCAGGCGTGTTGCTGGGCTTCGAAGCCCACGTCGGGCCACGCCTGATGGGAGTGGCCCGTCAGGAGCAATCGCTCCGCGACCCGAAAGCGGCTGTAGTGCGGTGCGAGTGCGTTCGGGCTCGCGTACAACCCCGCCGGTTTCACGGCGCGGTCACAGCTCCGTGCGGATGGCCCAGAGGTCCGGGAAGGCAGGCTTGTTGAGCGTCGTCGCGAGGTACTCCGCCCCCCCGGTTCCTCCCGTGCCCGGTTTCGTCCCGATGGTGCGCTGCACCATCTTCACGTGGCGGTACCGCCACTCCATGAACCCCTCGTCCAGGTCCACCAAGCGTTCGCAGACGGACGAGACTGCGGGGTTCGTCCGATAGACCGTGATCAGGATCTGCTGCACCTCGCGTGACGGCTCCGGTGGCTGCGTCACATCCCGAGCGAGCAGCGTCGGCGGCACCGGGTACCGGTTCTTCGCGAGATATGCGAGCAAGGCGTCCCACAAGGTGGGCTGGCGGTACCGCGTTTCGAGCCGCCGCCGGGGCTCGCTCCCCTCGGGGTAGCGCCCGATGGCCGCGGGGTTCTTGGTTCCGAGGAGGAACTCGAGCTCGCGGAATTGGAACGACTGGAATCCGCTTCCGGACTCGAGGCGATCCCGGAACGACAGGAACTCAAGTGGTGTCATCGTCTCGAGGACGTCGATCTGCGCCACCATCACCTTGAGCACGGTGAGGCTGCGCTTCAGCGTGTGCAGGGCTCGCGACGTCTCGTTGCCGCGCAGCAGCGTCTCGAGGTACGTGAGCTCGTGGAGCATCTCTTTGAACCAGAGCTCATACACCTGATGGATGACGATGAAGAGCATCTCGTCGTGCTCCGGTCCTGCGGAGCGCGGCTGCTGCAGGGACAAGAGCTCCTCGAGCTTCAAGTAGCCCGCGTAGGTCAGTGCCATGCCGGGGTCCTGCGGCTCACGTGAACCGCGGCTTGTAGGTGTCGAGCGTCGCATACTGGGGCGGCCAGGGAAGTGGGTGCCCCATCTCGTGAGCGGCGTGGCGCGTCCAATAGGGATCCCACAGGTGCGCGCGCGCCAGGACGCAGAGATCGGCGCGCCCTGCGGCGAGAATCGTGTTCACGTCGGTGAAGGACGAGATGTTGCCCACGGCCATCGTCGGAATCCCCACCTCGTGGCGGATGCGGTCCGCGAACGGCGTCTGGAACTGGCGCCCGTACGCGGGCCTCGCGTCGGGCACGGTCTGGCCAGCCGAGACGTCCACGATGTCGCAGTGATGCGCCTTGAGGAACGTGGCGATCTCGACGGCGTCGGCGGGCTCGGTGCCGCCGGGGGCCCAATCCACGGCTGAGACCCGCACCGCGATAGGCTTGTGCTGAGGCCATGCCGCGCGCACGGCATCGAACACCTCGAGAGGAAACCGCATCCGGTTCGCGAGCGACCCGCCGTATGCATCGGTGCGGCGGTTCGTGAGCGGCGAGATGAAGCTCGCCAGGAGGTACCCGTGCGCGAAGTGGATCTCGAGGATGTCGAACCCCGCCTCCTCCGCCATCCGCGCCGCCCGCACGAAGTCTTCTCGCACCGCGTCCATATCGCGCCGGTCCATTGGTCGGGGGACCTGGCTGTAGGGGAAGTAGGGGACGGGTGAAGCGGCGATGATGGGCCAGTTGCCCTCGGGGAGCGGCTCGTCCATCCCCTCCCAGGCGAGGCGGGTCGAGCCCTTGCGGCCCGCGTGACCGAGCTGGAGGCCGATCTTGGCGTAACTGTGGGTGTGCACGAAGTCCGCGATCCGCTTCCAGGCCGGCACGTGCTCCGGTTTGTACATGCCGGTGCACCCCGGCGAGATGCGACCCTCCCGCGCGACATCGGTCATCTCCGTGAACACGAGGGCGGCCCCGCCGATCGCTCTCGCGCCGAGGTGCACGAGGTGCCAGTCGTTGGGCGTGCCGTCCTCGGCACAGTACTGGCACATCGGCGACACGACGACACGGTTCGCGAGCAGCAGGTCCCGCAGCCGGAACGGCGTGAACAGCGGTGGCGGAGGGGGGTGGCGCGACACGTCCACGCCACTCTGCTCCGCGGTGCTCGCGGCGAACCAGCGGTCCACTGCTTCGACGTATTGTGGATCGCGCAGCTTCAGGTTGTCATGGGTGATCCGGAGGCTCCGGGTCAGCAGGTTAAACGCGAACTGGATCGGCTCGAGGTCCATGTAGCGCTCGGTGTCCTCGAACCATTGCAGGCTGACCTGCGCCGCACGCTGCAGGCTCTCCACCGCGGGGCGCCGCTCCGCCTCGTACGCCGCGAGCGCCGCAGGGACGTCGCGCCGAGTCGTGGCGTGGAGCGCCCGGGCCAGGGCCACGGCGTCCTCCATGGCGAGCTTCGTGCCCGATCCCACGGAGAAGTGCGCCGTGTGGGCCGCGTCCCCGAGCAGCACGATGTTCTCGTGGTACCAGTGCTCGGTCCGTAGCGTCCCGAAGCTGCGCCACACGGAGCGGTTCGTGAGCAGCCGGCGGCCCGCGAGCTCGTCCCGGAACAACGCCTCGCAGAACGCCAGCGTGGCGTGCTCGTCGGCGCGGTCCATCCCGGCGGCTCGCCAGGTCGCTTCCGTGGCCTCGACGATGAACGTCGACCGCTCCGGCTCGTACTGATAGGCGTGGACGCGCCACAGGCCGTGACGATCGCGCTTGAAATGGAAGGTGAATGCAGGGAAGGGGCGGGACGTGCCGAGCCACGCGTAGCGGTTGGGCCGCCAATCGACGGTCGGCTGGAACCGGTCGGCGAACTGCCGGCGCACGATGCTGTTGAATCCGTCGGCTGCCACCACGAGGTCGGCTTCCAGGAAGGCGCGGACATCCGCGACCTCCGTGCCGACCTCGAGGCACACCCCGACCGCTTCGGCGCGACGGCTCAGGATCGCGAGTAACGCCCGCCGCGACAGGCCGCTGAAGCCGTGACCGGTCGAGGTGACGACGGTGCCGTTGAAGTGGACGTCGATGTCGTCCCAATGATGGAACTGCCGCGCCATCTCCTCATGGGTCTCGCGGTCCGCCTCGGCCAGATTGTCCTGGGTCGCGTCGGAGAAGACGACACCGAACCCGAACGTCGCATCGAGCGGGTTCCGCTCGATCACCGTCACGTGGTGCGCGGCGTCGGCCTTCTTCATTTGGATCGCGAAGTACAGCCCGGCCGGCCCGCCCCCCAGCACGACGACCCTCATGCGCCCTCCGCCTGCTTGAGGAGCTGCCCCGCCACGATGAGGTGCTGGATCTCCGTCGTGCCTTCGTAGATCCGCAGCGCCCGGACCGCGCGGTACAAGCGGTCCACCGGGTGGGAGGCGAGCACGCCGCGGCCCCCCAGGATCTGCACGGCGTCGTCCACGATCCGCTGGGCGGCCTCGGTCGCGAACGCCTTCGCCATCGCCGCCTCCAGGGTCACCCGCTCCGCGCCGCGGTCCTGTTCCCAGGCCGCACGGTAGGTGAGGAGGCGCGCAGCGGTCAGCTCCGTCGCCATGCGCGCGAGCTTCTCCTGGACCAGCTGGAACTCGGCGAGCGCGCGGCCGAATTGCCGGCGTCGGATCGCGTGCCCCAACGCTTCCTGCAGCGCCCGCGCCCCCATGCCGCAGGCGGCCGCGGCGACGGTCGCGCGCAGGCGGTCGAGCGTGGCCAGCCCGAGCTTGAACCCCTCGCCCTCGGCGCCGAGACGGTCGGACGCCGGCACGCGGCAGTCTTCGAACGCGATCTCGCCGAGCGGGTGCGGCGCCGAGAGCACGAGGGGGCGCACGAACTTGAGCCCGGGGGTGTCGGCCGCAACCACGAACGCGGAGATCCCCTTGCTACCCTTGCCCTGGTCGGTGGAGGCGAACACGGTGTAAAAGTCCGCGATCCCGGCGTTCGAGATGAGGGTCTTGGTGCCGCGCAGGACGTACCCCGTGCCGTCACGCCGCGCGGTGGTCGCGATCGCTGCCGCGTCCGAGCCCGCTTCGGGCTCGGTCATCGCGAACGATGCGATGGCCCGGCCCGCCAGCACGGCGGGAACCCAGCGCTCCTTGAGCTGAGCAGCGGCGGCCAGGAGGATCGGCACCGTGCCGAGGGCTTGGAGCGCGAACACGGCGTCGGCCAGGGGCGAGGCGCCGGCCAACGTCTCACGCACCAGGCACGCCGCGCGCAGATCGAGGTCCCCGATCGACGCGAACCAGCCCGCCCGGCCGAGCCGCGCCACGAGGTCGCGGGCCTGGGCCCGCGCGGCGGCGTCGTCGGCGGGCTCCGGGAGCGGGGCGATCTCGCGCGCCGCGTACGCTGTGATCCGCCCCGCCAGGGCGACGTGGGATTCGGTCAGGAAGGCGGAGACCACGGTCGAATCGGGCACGGTCAGACGAACTTGGGCTCGCGCTTGGCCTTGAAAGCCTCGTAGGCCGCGCGGAAGTTGGGACTCAGCATGCACCCGGCCTGGGCGCGCGCCTCGGCCTCGAGCGCCGTCACGAGATCCATGTGCGCTTCGCGGTTGAGCGCGTCCTTCGTGATCCCCAGTGCGACCGACGGTCCCCGGGCCAGCCGCTCGGCGAGCCCGCGCGCCTCCCCCATCACCTCGGCGTCCGCCACGACCCGGTTGTACAGGCCGATGCGAAGTGCCGTCCGGGCGTCGATGAAATCGCCGGTCATGAGCAGCTCGGCCGCGAGACCGAGCCCGACGATGCGAGGCAGGAGCCAGGCGGCACCCATGTCGGCGCCCGACAGTCCGACCTTCGTGAACAGGAACGCGATCTTGGCCGACTCGGCGGCGACGCGCACGTCGCACGCTGCGGCGATGACGGCTCCCGCGCCCGCCACGGTCCCGTTCAAGGCACCGACGACCGGGCGCCGGCATTGCCGCAGCGCGAGGATGAGATCGCACGTGAGGCGGGTGAATTCGAGCAGCCCCGCCTCGTCGCGCCCGAACAGCGCTCCGATGATGTCCTCGACGTCGCCGCCCGAGCAGAACGCCCGGCCGGCTCCCGTGATGATGACCGCCCGCACGCCGGGCTCGTCGTCGAGCGCGCGGAACGTGTCGCGCAGCTCGCGGTACACGTCGAATGTCAGCGCATTCAGACGGTCCGGGCGGTTGAGCGTGATCGTGGCGACGCCCGTGTGGGGGTCGTGCCGGTAGAGGAAGGACTGAGGCGCGAGCGGCATGCGAGGATCTCCGGATGTCGTCAGGGGAGCACGGCGGTCGCTTCGATTTCCACGACGGCGTTCGCGTCCACGAGCCCCCGTACTTCCAGGAGCGCCATCGCGGGGAAGTGCCGTCCCATGAGGCGGCGGTGCACCTCCCCGAGCGGCTTCAGGCTCGCGATATACGTCTGGCGGTCCGTGACATAGACGGTGAGTCGGCCGATCTGCTCGGGCCCGCCCCCGGCCGCGCGCACGACCTCCAGCACCCGCTCGAGCGCGCCGGCCCACTGCTCGACGAGTCCGGCGCGCTCGGGGGCGGTCTGCCCGGCCACGAACAGTATCCGGCCGCCGGCCGGGGCGAGCATGCCGTGATTCCAGCCGCTCGGTCGGCCGAGCGCGTCGGGATTGACGATGCGGAACGTCATCGGCGGGAGCCTGCCTCGGCGATCACGACGGCCTCCCCGTTGGTCTCACTCCCCGTGCCGTGGCACAGTGCGAGCACCGCGCTCGCCACCTCGTCCGGCGGAATCAGGCGGCGCTGGCCGGTGGTGTCGAGGGCTGCACGCAGGGCGTCCGCGAGCGACATCCGGGTCTTCGCCGCGATGCGGCTGATCGACTGCCGTGTCATATCCGTGTCCACGTATCCGGGGCAGACCGCATTGACGGTCACGCCGGTCCCCGCGACCTCGGCGGCGACCGAGCGGGTGAGGCCGACCACCGCGTGCTTCGATGCGCTGTACGCGGTGATGTACTTGCCTCCGCCGAGCCCCGCGACGGATGCGATGTTCACCACGCGCCCCCAGCCCCGCGCGAGCATTCCCGGGAGGAAGGCTTGGGTGCACAGGAACGGGCCGGTGGCGTTCACCGTCAGGAGCCGGTTCCAGTCCTCCAGCGTGGTCTTCTGCACCGGCGCCGAGTGGCTGATGCCGGCGTTGTTCACGAGGATGTCCACGTGGCCGAGCCGGCTCTCCGCC
>DASPXE010000165.1:0-6711 GCA_035637455.1 Gemmatimonadales bacterium | reverse complement strand
CCTGATGCCGATGGGCGCCGTGATCTTCGCGGACTTCTGGCTCCTGCCGAAGCTCGGCCTGCGGCAGCGCTACGCCGAGTGGAAGAGCCTGCTGTTCAGTTGGCCGGCCGCATTGACCTGGGTCATGACCCTCGTCGCGTGCTGGGCGATCAACGCCGTGTGGGGCCTGGAGATCTTCTTCCTCGGGCTGCCTGGCTGGTTCATCTCCACTGTTCTGTACGTGGGCCTCGGCGCCATCCAACAGCCGGCCCGCGTCCGAACGGCCCGGGCCGAGGCATAGCCGACCATGCGGACGCTGCTCAAGCTGATCTCCTTCGCCGGCCTCGGGCTCACGGTGGTTCCGTCCTTCCTGGTGTTCACCGGGAGGATCCCCTGGGAAACCCACGCCGCGCTGATGCTCGTGGGTACGGTGCTGTGGTTCGCGAGTGCGCCGTTTTGGATGCTCGGCCACCGCTCACATCCCACGACTCCTCCCGCGCCGTGAGGGTCCTCACCCCCTGGCCCCCTCTCCCTTCGGGAGAGGGGGAACAAAAGGGCGTGTCGAGTTTCCCCTCTCCGGCAGGGAGAGGGGATCAAGGGGTGAGGACCGATGGGAGAGGCGATCAATAGGGTGGTCCACGTGAAGGTAGCCGTCCTCCCGTTCCTCCTCCTCGCCCGCGTCGCGCTGGGGCAGGCGCCGGACCTGGCGTGGCCCGAGACGACCCCCGAAGCCAAGCCCTGGACGCGCTGGTGGTGGATGGGCAGTGCGGTCGATAGCCAGAATCTCACCGCCGAGCTCGAGAGCCTGGCCGCTGCCGGCTTGGGCGGTGTGGAGGTGACGAGTATCTACGGCGTGCGCGGATACGAGCACGCATTCGTTCCTTACCTATCCGATCGCTGGATCGAGCTGCTGCTCCATGCCGCCGCCGAGGCCCGGCGCCTGGGAATGGGCCTCGACATGCCGCCTGGATCGGGATGGCGCCTCGGTGGACCCGGTGTGCGTTTGGAAGATGCCGTCGCGTCGTTCCGCATCGAAGCCGATACCGCGCGCGGCACATACGTAGCGACAATCCGTCCCGCCGGCGACAAGGTGAAGCGGGCGGCACCGGGTGGCGAGGGCAACGCCCTCGATCCATTCTCGCGCGTCGCGGTGCAGCGTTATCTCGGCGCCTATGGCGAGCGCATCAAGACCGTGCCCCGCGGCACGGTCCGCGCGTTCTTCCACGACTCGTTCGAGTACACCGGGAACGGCTCGGCCGAATTGTTCGAGGAGTTCCTGCGGCGACGCGGTTACGACCTGCAGCGCTACCTCCCCGCCCTGCGCGGCGAGGGCGACCCGGACATCGTGGCACGGGTGAAGTCGGACTACCGGGAGACGCTGGACGAGATGCTGCTCGAGCATCTGGTCCGCCCGTTGACCACCTGGGCGCACGAGCGCGGCAGCCGCAGCCGCAACCAGGCGCACGGCTCGCCTGGCAACCTGCTCGACCTCTACGCCGCCAGCGACATCCCGGAAACGGAAATCTTCGGACCGCTGGGCGACTCCGGCAGCGATCCCCTCATCAGCAAGTTCGCCTCGTCCGCCGCGCATGTCGCCGGGAGACGTCTCACCTCGGCCGAGACGGGCACGTGGCTCGGCGAGCACTTCACGGTCACGCTGGACCAGCTCAAGCAGGAGGTCGACCAGCTGTTCGTGAGCGGCGTGAATCACGTGATTTATCACGGCACTGCGTATTCGCCGCAGGATGCCGCCTGGCCGGGCTGGCAGTTCTACGCCTCTACCGAGCTGAATCCGCGCAACGCGATCTGGCGCGATCTGCCGGCATTGAACCGGTACGTCGCACGCGTCCAATCCATCCTTCAGTCCGGCCGGCCCGACAATGACGTGCTCCTCTACTGGCCGCTTTACGACAATTGGCACGACACGACCGGCCTGCGCTCGGACTTCGAGGTGCAGCAACCGGGTTGGTTGCACGAGAAACCCGTCGGTGCGGTCGCCCGGTTGCTGTGGCAGAGGGGCTACGGCTTCGACTACGCATCGGATCGGCTGCTCCGAAATAACGTCTCGACGTCCGACTACCGTGCCATCGTCGTACCGCCCACTCAACACATGCCGGACGAGACCTTCGCGCGACTGCTCGATCTGGCGCGGGCCGGCGCCACCGTCGTCTTCGTCGACCACCTCGCTTCGGATGTGCCGGGTTTGGGCCGGCTGCGGGAGCGACGGCACCGGCTGGAGGACGCGAAGCGGCGACTCGCGCTGGGAGAGGCTGACGGGAACGGCGTGCGCCTGGGCGTGGTCGGAAAGGGACGCGTGCTGGTTGGACCGAACGTGGAGCGGCTGCTCGACGCCGCGGGCATTCACCGCGAGAGTATGGTGGATCATGCGGGAGTGCGCTTCATTCGCCGGAGACAAGAGGGAGGTCGTCATTACTTCATCAGCTACACCGGGGCCACCACCCTGGACAGCTGGATGCCCTTGGCGGTGTCCACCCCCTCGGTGGCGATCATGGACCCGGTCAGCGAAAGGATCGGCCTCGCGCAGCTGCGCACGGGGACGGACGGCCAGGCGGAGGTGTACCTCAAGCTTGAGCCGGGCGCGTCCCTCATCCTGCGCGCATTCGACCGTCCGGTGGCCGGCGCTCCCTGCCCCTACCTGCGGCCGATCGGAGCACCGGTGGAGTTGCGGGGGAACTGGTCGGTGACCTTTCTCGCCGGCGGACCGGTGCTGCCCGCCTCGTTCCGCACGGATACCCTCGTCTCCTGGACGGAGCGTGGCGACGAGGAGGCCCGCCGGTTCGCCGGCACCGCACGCTACTCAATTCGCTTCGACGCGCCCGGAGAAGCGAGCTCGTACCTGCTCGACCTAGGCAGAGTCGCCGAGAACGCGCGCGTGCGGCTCAATGGGAAGGAGCTGGGCATCCTCTTCGCCCGACCGTTCCGCGTGGAGACGGGACCGCTGCGCCCGACCGGCAACGAGCTGGAGATCGAGGTCACGAACCTCTCGGCGAACCGTATCCGCGATTTGGATGTGCGGCGCGTGCCGTGGAAGGTGTTCGAGGATATCAACTTCGTGGGCATCGATTACAAGCCGTTCGACGCGTCAAGCTGGCCCATCAAGCCGTCCGGCCTGTTGGGTCCCGTGCGCCTCGAGCCGCTCGCGTCCCGAGACCGATGAAGACCCTTGCGGCATTCCTATTCCTCGCGAGCCAGGGCCCAAGAAACCTGCTGACCCGCGGACTGAGCGAGCCGGCCCTCGCCGCCGCCTTGATCCCGGCAGCTCAGTGGCACCCGTATCCCACCATCCGGGATCGTGCAGAGTGGGAGGCGGTTCCGCAGGAGATTCGGGCCGGGTTCATCCGCGAAGCGCAGCAGTACTTGGGCACGACCTGGGAGCGCATCCCGGCCACGGTGACCCTGCAGTACATCCGCACCGGGAACCGGTCGAACTACGACGCGCTGAACACCCGGCAGCGTGAGAAGCTGGCGACGCTGGTCCTCGCGGAGGTATTCGAGAACGCAGGGCGCTTCCTGGATGAGATCGCCGATGGGATCTGGGCGATCTGCGAGCAAACCTACTGGGGATCGACGGCGCACCTCGGTATGCAACGAGCCGGGAATGGACTTCCCGACGTCACCGAGCCGATCGTTGAACTCTTCGCCGCGGAAACAGGCGCGCTGCTCGCGTGGACGGACTATTTGCTCGGGGACCGGCTCGACAGAGTTTCGCAACTGCTCCGAAAGCGGATCCGCGCGGAGGTCGACCGTCGCATACTCACGCCGGCGCTCGAGCGTGACGATTTCTGGTGGATGGGGTTTGGGGAACGCAAGAACGTCAATAACTGGAACCCGTGGATCAATTCCAACTGGCTCGCTGCCGCCCTGCTGCTCGAGGCTGACCCGCAGCGACGAACGCGCTCCGTTTACAAGATCCTGCGCAGCCTCGACAACTTCATCAATATCTACCCCGACGACGGTGCCTCGGATGAAGGCCCGGGGTACTGGGGACGGGCCGGGGCGTCGCTGTTCGACAACCTCGAGCTGCTCGGCAGCGCGACCAACCACATGGTCGACATCTATCGTTCGCCGCTCGTGCGCAGCATGGGGCAATACATTTACCGGGTCTACATCAAGGACGAGTACCTCGTCCCAATGGGGGACGCTTCGGCGAAAATCAGTCCCGATGCCGAGCTGGTCTATCGATACGGGAAACGGATCGGCGATCCGCTTCTGCAGGGATTCGGCGCGCTGCTGGCGCAGCGCCGCGGCCCGTACCGGCCCGGCTCCTCGTCGCCCGGGCGTATCCTGCCAGCGCTGTTCGTCGCGCGGGAGATCGCCACAGCGCAAGCCTCCGAGCCGCTGCTCGGCTCCGTCTGGCTGGCAGACCTTCAGCTCATGGCCGCGCGGTCCATTGCCAACTCGGCGCAGGGCCTGTATGTCGCCGCGTGGGGTGGCCACAACGCGCAGAGCCACAATCACAACGACGTCGGCAACTTTATTGTCTATGGGGATGGTAAGCCAGTGCTGATCGACCTCGGCGTGGAGACCTACTCCGCCCAGACCTTCAGCCCCGAGCGCTACCAGATCTGGACGATGCAATCCGCCTATCACAACCTGCCGACCATCAACGGCATCATGCAGGGCGCGGGACGGCAGTTCCAGGCGCAGACCGTCTCCTTCAACGAGACCGCAATTCGGGTCACCTTTTCGGCCGACATTGCCTCCGCCTATCCGACCGAGGCGGCGGTCCGTCACTGGCAGCGTCGCGTCACGCTCGACCGGAGGGCGCCGGCCGTGGAGTTGGAGGACCGTTACGAGCTAACCCAGTGGAAGGAGCCGCTGCGCCTGAATCTCCTGACGCCTCTGCCCGTGGACGCCTCCCGACCCGGCGCGGTTCACCTCGGTGGTCGCTACGTCCTTACCTTTGACGCACACGAGCTGCACGCCACTGCGGAAGAGATCCCCCTCTCCGACGAGCACCTCCGCTCCGTCTGGGGCGATCGTGTCGAGCGACTCGTGCTCACCACGCAGGGAACGGCGCTGCGCGGCGGCTACCGAGTGATGCTCCGTGAGGCGAAGTGATCGCTACGGCGTGGTCTCGGGATCCGGCTAGAGCAGCAGCGCCCGATGGGATAGGACCACGTCTCCCGGAATCTTCCGCAGCAGCCCGCCGTAGCGCGGCTCCCCGTACGCGATCCGGGCGCGCTCGAGCAACAGCACGGCCCAATCCGGCTCGATCGGCGTGATCTGCCGGCCGGGCCACCGTGTCGCCGGATCGACGTAAGGCGCGACGTAGTCCAGCGCCTTGCGGATGCGCCGTGGAGCCGGCGGCGCGACGCCAAGGCAAACGAGCACCAGCGCTGCGAGGCGCGGCAACGTTAGCGTACTCCCGCGCCGTGTAGATACTCGGTCGCCACGGTCGCGAACTGCGCGATCGCGACCTCCGGCTCGGCGATGTCGGGGTGCCAACGTTTCTCCCACTCGAAGCTGTAGTACCCGCGGTACCCGATTTTCACGAGCGCCTCGATCTGGCGCCGCACCGGCACCTCGCCGGTGCCGGTCAGCACGTAGCGCCGCCCTCCTTCCGTCGCCGCCGCCACCGAGTCCTTCAAGTGCGTGTGCCGGATGTAGCGCCCGAGCTGGCGTACGGTGTCTTCCGGCTGCTCTTTTCCCGAAACGAACGTATGATGCGCGTCCCACAAGAGCTGCACGGCCGGCGAGTCGGCCTGCCGCAGAATCTCGAGCAGGCTGGGCGAGTCCGTGAAGTCACCGTGGGACTCGATCAGGACCGTGACGCCCTTGGGCCGTGCGTAATCGCCCAGCTCGCGCAGGCCGCCGGCGATGTGCGCGAGCATGTCCGCGCGCGGCACGTCTTTCACGTAATTGTTGCCGAACACGCGCACGTACGGCGCCCCGAGCGCCTGGGCGAGGTCGATGAAGCGGCGGGCTTCGGCGAGCTGCGCCGCTCGTTTCGCGGGGTCCATCTCGTGCATCTGGGCCGAGGCGCCGAGGTCAGAGACCGAGAGGCTGTGCCCGGCGAGCTGACGCTTCGCCTCCTCCAGGCGTCCCGGCGCGAGCTCGGGGGCCTGACTCAGATCCATCGCCGTCTGGAGCCCGCGCAACTCGATGGCGACGTAGCCGTGCGCGGCGGCGAAGTCCAGGATCTGGGGCCAGGTCCAGGCCGGGCAGCCCAGCGTCGAGAAGCCGAGCGGGAGCCTCACCCCCTGACCCCCTCTCCTTTCAGGAGAGGGGGAACGTGGGGGCAGGGACAGGGCGAAGATCGCGGCGGATGTCTCGACGAACTCACGACGGGTCGTCATCGGTCGGCTCCTGGCTGGGCTGTGTTCCGCGTTTCGTTGGTATGGCGGCCGCGTGGGTTGTCCCACCCTGAAAGGTTGGGCTCGGCACGGCACTGTGCTAAAGCACACGCACGCTTTAGCGTTGTGCCGCGCGGAGCCCAGGCTTCAGCCTGGGAAACGCGCGACGCGTGAATCCCAGCACTTACTGCTTCACCCATAGCAGCGGCTGACGGATCGGAAAATTGCGGACGACCTCGTCCACGGTCGGATCGGCTGGAAGCGTCTTCCACAGGTCAACGTAGCGCGGCTCGCGCAGGGCCAGCCCCCCGAACAAGAGGGACGGATGGCGGACCGGCCACTGGTCGTAATACATCACGTCCGGTGGCTTCGGCCAGGCACGCTTGTCCTTGATGAAGGGGTACATGAACGCGAG
>DASPXE010000164.1:0-4177 GCA_035637455.1 Gemmatimonadales bacterium | reverse complement strand
ACGAAAGTTTACGGACGAAATACTCTGTAATTATTACGGCCCGTAGGATTTACAAAAGTTTATGGTCGAAATACTCCGTAATTATTAAGGCCCATAGATTTACGAAAGTTTACGGTCGAAATACTCTGTAATTATTACAGTCCGTAGGATTTACGAAAGTTTACGGTCAAAATACTCCGTAATTATTATGGTCCGTAGGATTTACGAAAGTTTACGGTCGAAATACTCCGTAATTATTATGGTCCGTAGGATTTATGAAAGTTTACAGTTGAAATACTCTGTAATTATTACGGTCCGTACTTAGGATTTACGAAAGTTTACATATTACGTTTGTATTCTGGGTTAATTAATTCAACAGTAGTGTAATAGTAGATTCATCAACTCTAACTCCCTATTTCTGTTCTACCCAATCTACATATTGTCTTTGAGTTAACTTAGTTGTATGATTAGCATAAAGATGATAGAGTTCATATTTTTGAGAATTAGTTAGTAGGGTTTGGTTCGATCAACATCTTTTTTAATCAATAAAGCATTAAAAATATTGGAATTAAACTAAAAAAAGATGATTTGCATAATATAAATCAAATGAATAAATTTTTGCATTTATTTTTGCATTTATTTCTTCGCTTATCTTAAACTTTGCATATTTTTGCGATTACAATTTTTTTTTGTAAAATACGTGCCAAATGTATATAGCATGTGACTTTATTTAAAATATAAATTTGTTAACAAAATATTCATTGTTTGAATTAAAGCGGGGTATAATATGTACTATATCTTGTATTGCTTCTATATCAACAAAGTTATAAATTTCTACTAATTTTAATCGAACACATTCATAAAGATATGGATTACTTTGAGATTTAAAATCATACCACTTAATTAATGCTAGATTTAGTGAAGTGTTTCGTTCTTTAATGTCTATCTTTACTATTAATAAAACCTAATAAAATTTAAATAGTATTTATTAGTAAATTTAATGCAAATACTAAAATTTAGTATGAAATTAATTAACAATTACCTGTCCATAACAAATTCCTTGGTTAGAAGTATAATCAAACAATTCATCAGAATTCATACGAATAGAAATATTGCTAAACCAAGGTTTACCATGAAAGCTACTTGTTGCACGTATTATAGCACCATTTTCCAAAGTAACTGATCCATATATACTTACGTTGCTTTCATTTATATTAGTCATATCAATTTGCTGGTCTAGATATAAATCTAGACAATTCAAAAACTTGCTAAATCCTATTTTCATATTGTCATCTATATTAGGCTCAGAATTAAATTTTGCAATAAATGTGTGTATATCTATTAATAAAAATTCAAAACATTTTGCTGTAAATTTAAATATAATAGGAGTTTTTGCTGATGACTGATTTTGAGTGAGTTTAGCAATTGATTGGCGTCGAATCTATTAGAAATAATTTGTTTTGTTTAAAAAAAATAAAATAAAAATTTGAATTTTATAACATTAAATACATACTATTTTCATTAATTGAACTTCAATATCTTTTTTATTACTTAGTCGATAAGGGATTTTAACATATTCTTTGTGGAGACTTTCATAAGTCTCTGTAGTAAACCCATTAATAGCACCAAAGGATTTAATCGAATCGACTATATGATACATCCACGAGTGTAATTTTGGTAATTTTAATTCTGAAGGTGATATATTTTGGAAAATTCTGATAAATTTCTGAGACCATTTGATTATTGATGTCTAAAAAAACTTTAAGTATTAGCTAACTTTTTTTTTTTTATAATAATATATAAAAATCATGATATAAGTAATACATACTTGGAATTTGATTAAGTCACTTTCGGTAAATTTTTCATATTTACTAATTATGTACATTTCATTCCAATTTTGATAGAGGCTTGCTAGATATTTATTTTCAACATAATCTTTAGTGTTATTTGTATTTTGATTATATAAATTATCTACTACAAATAACATAACTTTCATTAAATCACGATATTCACTAGCTGTTAATCTTGCGATTGATTGTATTCCATTAGAAAAGATCTTTAACCCAGAAAATCTCGGTATTGTAGCTAATTTATGATCTATTTCATTTACAAAAGAATTGCCATGCTGATCTTTTATAAGCTGTCTTGTATATTCGATTTGATAATGAAATAAACTTAGATCAAGGTGATGCATTCTATCGACTACTGTAGCTTCATATATATTTATATTACTTAAAAGTATAATAGATAAAATGTTAATTTTAAATATATAAATATATGAAAGTATAAAATATTATATAAAACTTACGGCAGAGTCCAAAAAAAATTAGATATATTTTCAATACAAACAGATTTTTCTAAATTTTGGTCCAAATGTTGAATCATATTATTATGTGTTCGTAATTCCATTTGTTGTTCTGATAATTTAATATTTGCAAGGTTATCCCTTTTTACCAAACAAAAATGACAGGGATAAGTTGACATAGATGATTTGTACGTAAGGCAGAATGTAGCAGCTTCTGGCCAATCGGAAATCACTACTGAAATTCGAGGAAAAAACCAAAAAGTTTCTCCATTTAAATTTAAATCTAAACCATTTGATAATACTTGGATAGGTTCTAACAAAACTTTTAAGCATTTATGAAAAGTTTCACGAACTGCTATTTTAAAATCATTTGATTTTTTTTGGCTATTATCATAAGGTTTTAAAATTGGTAAATAACCTAACAATTGCTTGACATCTGGCTTATTGCGTCGCCAATTGTTGATATTACCAATAGATATATAAATAGGATGAATTTGACTCTTTCCTAGCATGTCAACATTTGTAGCATCTGAGTATAATATTATTGATAAAACCTTGGCTCCTGTTGGTAAGGATTTTTCTACACCTTCCCACCACGTTCCAGTATTTTGTTCACTAAATACTCTTTCTCCATTATGCTTTAATGATAATATTTAGTATTTTAGTAAATATACAGTATATAAGATTTAATTTGTATAATAATTAATAAGTATAATTACCTCAATTTTTTTAAAATTTAGTGCAAAATTCGGAAATAAATTAGGAATTGATAAAATATTTTTTATACAATTTATTAAGGATAAATGGTGAAGATAATAATCTTTGTTATTATAGGTTATTATATGAGTTTTTTGATATTGTAATGTTGGTAGGTTCATGTTATCCATAAATTTTCAGCCTTGTTGAATTGTTTTTGGAAGAGGAGATGTTTCCCAATTCGCATGTTTGTTGAAAAAACTTATTATTGCATTACCTTGTTATTTATATTTTATATACTTAATTAATTTTTTAATTGTTAAAGATTTTGCTTATATATTATAATTACTTACCTGCTGTATTATTTATTTTATGTTTTGTAATTAGAGTCATAAATTTAGCATATACTAGATTTGGATATTCTGTATTTACTTTAAATTCTTCAGATTCTTTGACTTCTTCTAAAATATTTTTACTAATAATAGAACTTTCCGAAATCAATATACTTTGATTTGCAGAACTTTCTGAACCTAAAATATTTTGTTCACTTAGTTCACTTAAATATGATAGGTCTTTTTCTGAACTTAAAATACTTGAATAATCAGAGAAATCTTGGGAATCTTGGCATAAGTCCATCTATAATAATTATAAGGGTTATAATAAAGATCAATTGAAATCGAATAATGTATTTATTAATATACCTCTTCAATTGGGTTGGAAACTTCTTCACCTTCTATCGACATATCGTTCATGTCAGTTACTATTTTATCTTCTTCTTCAGCAATCTTTAGACAAATAGAAACATGCTGGCTATATGAAGATCTAGTACTTAGTATGCGTTCGCAAAATGGACATTTATAAGACATTTTTAAAAGTTATTTTATGTAATATTTCGATAGGTAAAATTTAAAGCCTTTTAAATAGGATGAATTATTTTAATTGAATATTGATATTTAATTAAAATGTGGTATCAGTTTTTCCATCTATTTTATATGTAATTTCGTGTCTCAATTATATGTAATTTCGTGTCGTAGATCTATTTATTTAATTAATTCTGTGGCATATATTAATTGATTTAGAAATTACAATAATAAAATTAAATAGAGATAATAATTATATAAGCATATAATAATAGAATTATATATCACCTATGGTAATAATTGATTTAAATTTAATTAAATCTTGGTGCTACGCAAA
>DASPXE010000163.1:0-5876 GCA_035637455.1 Gemmatimonadales bacterium | reverse complement strand
ATCGTGATCGCCGGATCCCGCATCGCGCGCCTCGATCCCGCGCTCACCACGGCGACGTACGACCTCACGGGGCTCACCGTCATGCCCGGCGGGATCGACACGCACGTCCATCTCACGTCGCACTTCGACGCCAACGGCCGGGCGCACAACGACCCCGGCGGCTCGGAGCCGCTCGAGCAGACCGTCCTCTATACCGAGGAGAACGCGTACCGCGCCTTGATGGCCGGGATCACGACCGTGCAGAGCATCGGCTCGACGCTCGATCGCGACCTGCGCGACGCGATCGCGCGCGGCACGATCCCCGGCCCACGTGTGGTCACCTCGCTCGACTGGATCACGCCCGAGGCGGGCGACGCGGACGGGCTGCGGCGCGCCGTGCAGCAACGCGTCGCGGGCGGGGCCGACGTGATCAAGATCCTCGGCTCGAAGAGCATCCGCGAAGGCGGTGGCCCGACGCTCTCCGAGGACGAGCTGCGCGCCGCGTGCGGCGAAGCGAAGGCACATGGACGGCGCTGCGTCGTGCATGCGCATGCCGCCGAGGCGGCGCGGCGCGCCGTGCTGGCGGGGGCCACGTCGATCGAGCACGGCGTGCTGCTCGACGAGGCGACGCTCGATCTGATGGCGGAGCACGGCACGTTCTTCGACCCGAACCTCTACCTCGTCTTCCAGAACTACTTCGACAACAAGGCGCGGTTTCTGGGGATCGAGAACTACACCGAGGAGGGGTTCGCGCAGATGCACCGGGCCGTCCCCCTGGTGCTGGCGGTGTTCAAGCAGGCGCTGCGACGGCCCAAGCTGCGGGTCGTGTTCGGCACCGACGCGGTAGCCGGCGCCTTCGGGAAAAACTGGGAGGAGCTGATCTACCGGGTGCAGGTGGGCGGCCAAGCGCCGATGGCCGCGATCGTGTCGGCGACGTCCCTCGCGGCCCAGTCGCTCCAGCTGGCGGACACGATCGGCGCGATCGCCCCCGGGCTCGAGGCCGACCTGATCGGTCTCGCCGGCAACCCCGTCGAGGACATCACCGCCCTGCGGCGCGTCGTCTTCGTGATGAAGGGGGGCACGGTGGTCAAGCATGTCGCTGCCGGCCCCTAACGCGCGGGCGGACTCGCGCGTATTTCTTTCGGTGTGCCGTCGCACTCTTCCACTCAATCCCGAGGCCGTCATGCCCGTACGCCGCTGGGCGCTCAGCGCCATCCTCCTCTCGCTCGTGGGCCCCGCCCTGACGGGCGGGGCTAGCGCCCTCGCCGCTCAGGCGGCCGCCCCCCTCGACTCCACCCTGCTCGCCGGCTTCCGCTGGCGCAACGTCGGCCCCGCCAACATGGGGGGGCGCGTGTCCAGCGTGGTCGGCATCCCCAGTCCGTCGAAGACGTTCTTCGTCGCGGCCGCCGCGGGCGGGATCTGGAAAACCACCAACGCCGGGACCTCGTTCCGGCCGGTGTTCGATAACCAGCGCTGCATCTCGATGGGGGAGCTCATGATCGCGCCGAGCGACACGACGCAGGTCTGGGCGGGGACAGGCGAGGAAGACTCCCGCAACACGATCTCCCCGGGCTGCGGCATCTTCAAGTCCACCGACGGTGGGCTCACCTGGAAGCTCGCGGGGCTCGAGAAGAGCGGCGCCATCGGCCGCATCGTGGTGCACCCCACCAACCCGAACATCGTGTACGTGGCGGCGCTCGGCCAAGCGTGGGCGGCAAACCCCGAGCGTGGGCTGTACAAGACCACCGACGGCGGCCAAACGTGGCAGCTCGTGAAATTCATCAGTGACAAGGCGGGCTTCATCGACATCGCGATGGACCCCGCCAACCCGGAGGTGCTGTTCGCGTCGAGCTGGGAGCGGGTGCGCGGGCCGTACTTCCTCAAGAGCGGGGGCCCCGGCAGCACCCTGTGGAAGACGACCGACGGCGGCAAGACGTGGACCGAAGTGAAAGGCGGCGGCTTCCCTGAGACGATGAAAGGTCGCATCGGCCTCGCCATCGCCCCCAGCGATGCGAAGGTAGTGTACGCCTTGGTCGAAGCGGATACGGCGCCCAACGCGACGGCCGACAAGGCCAAGGCGGCGCAGAAGCGACCCTCGGGTCTGTACCGCTCCGGGGACGGCGGGGCGACGTGGACCAAGACAAACGACAACGACGTCCGCCCCTTCTACTACTCCCAGGTGCGGGTCGACCCCAAGGACCCGAACCGGGTGTACTGGTCGTCCACCCCGGTCAACTATTCGAATGACGGCGGCAAGACGGTTGGCCTGGCCACGCAGGGCATCCACGTGGACCACCACGCGATGTGGATCGACCCCAACGACGCGAGCCACTTCATCGTCGGCGACGACGGCGGCGTCTCGCAGACATGGGACAAGGGTGGGAACTTCGACTTCCTGAACGTGATCACGATCGCCCAGCTCTACGTCGTGAGCTACGACATGGCGTTCCCCTATCGCGTGTGCGGCGGGCTGCAGGACAACGGCTCGTGGTGCGGGCCGAGCCGCCACCGCCAGGGGGCCATCACTAACGCCGACTGGATCACGATCGGCGGGGGCGACGGCTTCTACACCGCGCAGGACCCGACCGACCCGAGCATCGTCTACTCGGAGTCGCAGGGCGGCAACATGGGCCGTTTGAACCTCGCGACCGGCGAACGCACGTCGCTGCAGAAGCCGAACTGGCGGCCGCGCTACCAGCTGTTCGAGGATTCGATCCTCATCGAGCATCCCGACACCGCCAAGCCGCCGACCGCCGCGCAGCAGAAGCGGCTCGCCGACTTGCGCCGGCGCCAGCTCGCCGACTCCGCCGAAATTGACCTGCGCTGGAACTGGAACACGCCGTTCTTCCTCTCCGCGCACTCGCCGACGACGTTCTACGCCGGCTCGAACAAGGTGATGAAGTCCACCAATCGAGGGGAGAACCTCTATCCCATCTCCCCGGACCTCACCACGCGTGACACGATGAAGGTCCGCATCAGCACTCGCACGACGGGCGGCATCACGCCGGACGTGACGGGCGCCGAGACGCACTGCACCATCGTGGCGCTCGCCGAGTCGCCGCTCCGGCCGGGCCTGTTGTACGCGGGCACCGACGACGGCAACGTCTGGCTCACGCGCAACGACGGCGGTGCGTGGGAGAACCTCACCGGCCGCTTCCCCGGCGTGCCCGCGGGCACGTACGTCAGCCGGATCGAGCCCTCGCACTTCGACACGGCCACCTTCTACGTGACGTTCGACGGCCACCGCACCAACGACTTCGCGCCGTACGTCTACGTCACGACCGACTTCGGCAAGACGTTCGCAGCCATCACGCACAACCTCCCGACCGGCGGGCCGGACTACGTGCACGTGGTGCGCGAGGATCCGTTCAACCGGAATCTGCTGTACGTCGGCACGGACGCGGGCGCGTACATCTCGCGCGATCGGGGCACGTCGTGGCAGAAGTTCATGACCGGCCTGCCCACCGTGCCGGTGCACGACCTCAAGATCCACCCGCGCGAGCACGAGTTGATGGCCGCGACGCACGGCCGCGGCGTCTGGATCGTGGACGTCACGCCGCTCGAACAGCTCGCGGAAGGCGTGCTCGCCGCGAGCGCGTATCTGTTCGAGCCGAAGACCGCCTACGAGTACGGCGACGCGGTGCGGGCGAATGCGAGCGGCGGGCACAAGCAGTTCATCTCCCCGAGCCCGCAGTACGGCGCCGAGATCGTGTACCGGCTCACCAGCGGCGACCGCCGCACGCAGACCAAGGTCGTCATCAGCGACGTGCGCGGCGACACGGTGCGAACCGTGAACGGCCCGGGCGGCCCGGGGCTGCACCGCGTGACCTGGGGCTTCCAGGGCCGGACGCCGCCGCCCCAGCCGCTGTCGCCCTCGCAGCGGCGCGACAGCACACTGATCGCCCGCCGCATCGGGGTGGTGTTCGACTCGCTCGAGAAGGCGGGGACCAATGCGCAGATGCTCGGGCCTCTTAAGACGGCGCTGCTCGCCGGTGATCTGCAGGGCCTCGCGCAGAGATTCGGGTTTGGAGGGGGTGGCGGTGGTGGAGGTGGTGGCGGCGGTGGGGGTGCTGCGACGTTAACCGCCGCCCGGTTCGTCGAGCGCCCTGGCGAGACGACGCCCCGCGCACCGGGGGCACCCGGCGGCCCGCAGGCGGGCGCCGGCGGGGGGGGCCAGCAGCAGGAAGGCGGGGAATCGGGGACGGAGCAGCCCGACGTGGGCTTCCTCGGCACGCTGGGCCAGCTGATCCGCGTCGCGCTCCCCAACCAACGCGCTGCCGGGGGAGGGGGCGGCGGGGGCGGACTGGGCGGGCTCGGGTTCATCGCCCAGGCATTCGGCCGCGCCAGTGGGGGGGGCGGGGGAGGCGGGGGGGGCTTCGGCGGATTCGGTGGCGGTGCGCCAGCCGTCCCGAGCGGCGACTACCTCGTCAGCATCACCGTCGACGGCAAGACCCTGAGTCGTGTGCTGCGGGTCGAGCGGGCGAGCGGTACGGGGGGCGGCGCGTCGTTCGCGTCCGACGACGACGCGGACGCCGACCCGTAGGTTCCCACGCTGAAGCGTGGGCTCGGCAATGCACTGTGCTGAAGCACACTACGCTTCAGCGTTGTGCCTGGCCGAGCCCATCCTTCGGGATGGGAACTCCGACGCCCAACGCCCTCATTCACCACCCTGTTAAGGGAGCAACCGTGACGGCGCGCGGGGCGCCCGCCCCGCCCGCCATACCGGGAACTCGACCCCCGAGGAGGCACCCAGCTCCGAGCCGGGCAGCCCGCCGAACGCGCCCCAGCGCGCCAGCCCGAAGCCCTCCGGCTCGAGCAGGGCGAAGACGAGCCTGCCGAGCGGCTGCGCCGTGGCCACGAAGTAGCTGCCGGCCGGCACGCTGCGCGACGTGCGGGCCCAGGTCCCCGTGACCTCCAACAGATGGTGTCCCTGAAACTCCCGCGTCGCCCATTTGAGCTCGGTCCCCGCGAGGACTTCCACCGTGTCGGTCCACTCTCGGGCGAGCCGTTGCACTTGGATGCCGTGGAGCCGGAGCAGAGCGGCGACGTCGCTGTCCGCAGCCGGGAGGAAGTAGCCGGCCGGTAACGGGCGGGTGAGAGAATCGACGAAGCGGTCTCTTACCGGAAGCCGGTAGGTGCGGATCTGCTGCATCACCTCGAGCCGGACCGGCTCGACGCCGCGCGACGCGAGCTTATAGGCGACCGCCAGCGACTGCCGCGGGGCTGAGCCCGCCCCTTCTAACGCGGTCTGGCGGTCGGCCTCGCGCTCGAGTCGGCGGATCTCGTCGCCGTGCAGCGCGGCGTAATTGAGAATCTCGACCAGGAAGTCGTGCGTCACCTGCACGCGAGTCTTGAAGTCGGCGTGCGAATACGCTTCCGACAGGATCGCCATCCGCCCTCGTAGGCCCACGTAGTTGGTCCCGTACCAACCGAGCGGAGCGTAGGTATCCCAGCTCTGCGGGGCTGGCGGGGTCTCCACGTTGCCGTAGTCGAAGATCGGCTCGTGGTACTTGTCCTGGAGTGTCTTGCGGAGCGCTGGCAGCATCCGGTCTCGCACGAAGGCAGTGGGCCCGGCCGGCCCGTTGGGGTCGAGCGGCGGCGCGTAAGTGAGTTGGTAGCCGTGCAGCGTGCCGTCGGTGGTGTGGAGATCCACCATCAGCGCCGGATCCCAGGTGGTGTACACTCGGGCGAGTGACGCGCGGGTCTCGGGTGCTTCGGCCTTGAAGTAGTCGCGGTTCAGGTCGAGGTTCTTCCCGTCGGCGCGTTGTCCTATCAGCGCGGGCCCGTTTTGCTCGGAGCGGTTCACGGCCTGGGGCCCGAAGGCGTCGTTGCCGTCGGGGTTGTAGTCCGGCGCAACGAGGACCACCAGCTTCTGCAGCAGCTCGCGCCGCGGTCCC
>DASPXE010000162.1:0-2873 GCA_035637455.1 Gemmatimonadales bacterium | reverse complement strand
TGTAGATCCCCTTGCACGAAGTGGATCCCGCCGTAGCGCCGCGAAATCCCCGCCTGATCGGCGGCGTCAGAGAACGTCGCCCAAGACAGCGTGACGTCCGCCGCCGGCACAGCGCCGGGCTCCACCTTCGAACTCCCCGCCTGCACCGTCGCGGACGCGCCGAAGGCGTCGCTGCCGGTGAACGACTTCAGGATCTCCGCCCCCGCGGCGCTGAAAGCGCTGTGGCCGGAAATGAATTCGGGGAAGGGCGGCGTCACGAACGTGACCGGCTGGTAGGGCTCCCAGTCGGCTCCGTCGATGACCCCCGTTCCTCGATACGGGCCCGCCCACGCGCGCACCTTCTTGCCAGCGAACAGGAAATGCACTGCGGTGACGGGGCGCACGTAGTCGTAGGCGCGCTTACAGTCCCAGGCGACGATGCCGGCGTCGAAGCCGGCGTTCGCAAGCGCGAAGAACAGCTTCACGTCTTGGTCCAGCGTGTGCCCGTCCCGCCGCGAAACGAATTGCCCGAACAGCATCCAGTGGCCCGGCGGCAACTCCGAGTTCGGGCCGTCGGCCCAGTACTCGGCGATGGCTTTCTGAGTGTCGGTCAGCCTCGCGCTGTAGTGCAAGATCTGCTCGGCCTGCGCGCGGTAGCCGCCGAAGGGGTACAGGTTCGGCACCTCCGGCGGGCGGAACTGCGAGCCCGATGTCAACGCGAACGGCACGACGCGCTCCCAGTGCGGCGCGATGAATCCCGGCGTGACGAAGCCGCCATGTCCGTCGGAAAAGCGCAGGGGCTGCCACCGGTTGGGGTCGTTGATGTGATCGGGATCGTTCACCGGCGTGTAACCCGTGTAATCGGAATATGCGCCCGGGTGCAAATCACCCAGCTGATTAGCGCCGTCAACGTGGCGGAACGCGATCACGGCGGCCGCCGCCACGTTACCGACGCCAGCCGGCGTGGCGACGTCGGTCGAGCCGTTGGCTGGATCGTAGCCGAGGCTCGCCATGACGTCGTTGAACGCGGGCGTCTGAGTGGGAAAGAGGTCGACCAACGCCCGGTAGGCAGCGTAGCTCACGGCTTCGTTCTTGCTGGCGAGCGTGCGCTCGACGCCGGGGCGTCGCAACAACCCGGCAAGGCGGGTGCCAACCGCCCGGTCGTCGTACGCCGCCCAGGCGTCGTACATCGCCGTGTGTACGATGGCCAAGGCGCGCGCGACGATCGGGGGACCCAGTTTCGCGACGCGGATCGCCTGCAGCGCTGCGTTGTCCCACTGAATCGCGACGTTGTCCGTCGTGGCCGCAACGTCCTGGGGCGCGGCAGCGCCGCCCCGGTCGGGGTACGGGGACACCGCGTCCCGGGCGCAGCTGGTGGCGCCGAGGACGACTCCGGCCACGAGCCAGCCGGTCCTGCGTGTGATCCTCAGCAAGGCGCCCTCCTTGGCAACAGGGCCTCCGAGACGAGGCCCTGTCGGGCTTGCTCATCAGGCCCGTTTCGCCCGCAGCGTAGTGCCTGCTCCCATCTGGCTCCGGGTCCTGCTCAGCGACGGCGACTTCAATGGATCGTGATCTGCCCCGTCGTGAGCGTCTCCCTGGCTAGATCGTAGTTGCCATTCCCGCGCGCCACATCCCCGGCTACGCCGTCGAACACCCCCAAGACCGTGAGCTGCAACGTGGCGACCCCCGGGCCACCGGGCGTGACCGCAACGACAAACGGGATGTCGCGGAAGGTCGACTGCACACCAGGGCCGAACGCGTTCAGCACCTTCACGGTGGCGGTGCCGCTGAAGCTGCGCCCGTCCGGCGCCCCGCTCGTCACTGGCCCCTGCACGGCCATCACGTGCAATCCGAGGAAGTTCGCGTTGCCGGCCATGAGACACGTGAAGTGTCCTTGCGCCGATCCGTCACTCGCGATCACGGCCGCGAAGCCGAAGTGCGAGCCGTCAATGTCGCCGTCGCTATCGAGATCGGCTCCGAACGTGGTGGTGCCCCCACCGGTGACCTGCACGCTATGCGTCCCCAGCTCGGCGGCACGGTCGGCGGACACGGCAGCGCGCGGAGCGAAGGCGCTCCCCGGGGCGTTACATGTCGCGAACACTAGCGCTACTGCCACCACTGGGATGCCTTGAATCAGATGTTTCACGGTTCCCCCCGCGTTGCCGGGGGGGCGACGAGCCGCCCCCCCGTGACTCCGTGTCCTAATCGACAACGTGGAACGTGGTGCGGTCGGCGTTTCCCGGCGGAGCGGGAGGCGCCTCGCGATTCCAGTACTCGACGAAGCCCTTCGACGCAGTGACGCCTTCGAACACGGCGTCCGGCGTTCCGACGATATGGCAGCTGACGACGAGTGTCCCCTCGCTGCCGTCCGAGTAGGCGATCCGGACCACGAGCAGCCCACCTCGCGCGTCAGCCAGGTTGCCGATGTTGTCATGCGGCAGCGGCGGTGTGCCCGGAGCCAGAGTGAAACTCACGAAGCCTGTCACCGTGTAGCTGCCGCTTCCAGTCGCCCCGCCACTGGCATCGAAGGTCTGCCATGTCCCGCCACCGGTTACGTCCTGTGGGTTCCCGGGATTGGAGCGAAACGTGCCAGATCCCGTGAGCGTGATCTTCGAGAGATCCAGGTTGGCGCGCGCCGACGCCACCCCGCCGGCTGAAAGCGTGCCCGTGGCGAAATTGACATCGATGATGTCCCACCGCATGTGGTGGTTGCTGGCTGAAGCGCTGAAGTCTGGGGAGAGCCCGGTGGGCCTTGACGCCAGCATTGCCGAGGCTGGGGTTCCCCTCTCACATCCCAGAGCGAGGCTGATCAGCGCAACGCCCGCGAGTCCTGCACTCGAGGTCCGCGCATTCATTGAGTGTTCCTCCCTCTCCGTGTGCTTCCTATTGGGTGA
>DASPXE010000161.1:0-5161 GCA_035637455.1 Gemmatimonadales bacterium | reverse complement strand
GCTGAGCGAGGAGGAGCGGCAGGCGTGGCAGCGCCTGATCCGCGTGCTGAGCCACGAGCTGAACAACTCGCTCGCCCCGATCAAGTCGATCGCTCAGAGCCTGGCCGAGCTGCTGCGCCGCGATCCGCCGCCGGCCGACTGGCGCGAGGATCTCCGCAAGGGGTTGGGCGTGATCGGGGGCCGGGCGGAGTCGCTCAGCCGCCTGATGGCCGCCTACGCGCGGCTGGCGCGGCTGCCGCGCCCCCGGCTCGAGGCCCTTCCGGTCGCGGAGTGGGTGCGGCGCGTGGCCGCGCTCGAGACGCGCCGGCCCGTGACGGTGTGCCCGGGACCAGACGTGACGATCCAAGCGGACGGCGGGCAGCTCGACCAGCTGCTGATCAACCTCGTCCGCAATGCGGTCGATGCGACCCTGGAAGGGGGTGGCCAGGTCGAGCTGGGGTGGACGGCGCGCAACGGCCAGCTGGAGGTATGGGTTCGAGACGACGGCCCCGGCCTGGCCGATACCGTCAACCTGTTCGTGCCGTTCTACACCACGAAGGCGGACGGCTCCGGGATCGGGCTCGCGCTCTCACGGCAGATCGCGGAGGCGCACGGCGGCACGTTGACGCTCGCCAACCGTGCAGCAGCGAAGGGCTGCGAAGCCCGGCTGTCCCTGCCCATCCTCGGCCCTGCGTGAGCCGCGCTCCCGGTCACGCCGGGAACGGCACCAGTTTTCTCGCCCGCTCGTCCCACAGCACGAGCCGAACGCAGCGGAAGCTCTCCTTCAGGGTGAGCGTCGCGACCCGTCGCAGCTCAGGATAAGTGTCCAGGACTTGCTGCAGGCGGTAGTTCGGGATGCGGGCGTTGAGGTGGTGGATGTGATGCAGCCCGATGTTCCCGGTCGCCCATTGCAGCAGCTTGGGGAGGCGGTAGTACGAGCTCCCCTCGAGCGCGGCGGCGTGGTACGCCCAGCGCTCGTCGTGCTCCCAGTACGTCGGCTCGAACTGGTGCTGGACATAGAACAACCACACACCGATCGAGCACGACAGCAGCGCCACGGGAAGCTGGACGAGCAGGAACTCCCGGAACCCTACCAGCGTCCCCATCAGGAGCACGAAGCTGGCGAGGCCGACATTGGTCCACAGGATGCTGCGCCGCTCGCGCGTCCAGGTCCGCGGTACGATGGTGGGCAGGCGGTGCCGTACGAAGAAGTGGAGCACCGCGCCCACGCCGAACAGCACCGCCGGATGGCGATACACGCGGTACTTGAAGCGCTCCCAGCGTGACCGCGCCAGGTACTCGTCTACCGTCAACGTGTCGATGTCGCCAAACCCGCGGTGCTCCAGGTTGCCCGACGTCGCGTGATGCATCGCGTGGGTCTTTTTCCAGTAGTGGTACGGTGTCAGCGTGAGCACGCCGATGATCGAGCCGACGATGTCCGCCGCGCGGGGTGACCGGAAAAACGCCCCGTGCCCGCAATCGTGCTGGATGATGAACAGCCGAACGAGCAAGAACGCCGTCGGCACGGCCAGCAGCAGCGTCAGCCAGTAGCCCACACCGAGACTCGCGTACATGAGGGCCCATGCGCCGGCGTACAGCGCCGCGGCGCTCGCGAGCTGCCAGACGCTGCGCTTCAGGTCGGGCTCTTTGTAGGCGGCCAGGCGCGCGAGCCACCCCGCGGCGGCGGACTGGTCCGGGCTGTCCGGCAGAGGTTCGCTCACTTGTGGCGGAACGTGATGCGGCCCCGCGTGAGGTCGTAGGGGGACAGCGCGAGGGTGACGCGGTCGCCCGCCAGCACGCGGATCCGAAAACGCCGCATCTTGCCGGCGATGGTGGCGAGGACGTGGTGGCCGTTGATCAACAGCACCCGGAACGTGGTGTTGGGCAGCACTTCCGTGACCGTGCCATCGATCTCGATCGCTTCTTCCTTGGCCATCGGTCCACCCTTGTGAAGGTCGCGAAAAGCGAAGGCGGGACCGGCGCACATGCCAGTTCCCGCCTTGGAGTCGCTGACACAAGCTAATCGCCCGGGGAAGCGAAGTCAAACGGAACACCCGTTCCCCTTGTCGCTTTGTCATCGTATGCTGTGGCGTGCCTTGGCTCTACCTGGCGCGCTGCGCCCGGTGCTTCGTTGCGGTGGCCGCCCTTTTGATCGGCGCCTGCCGTGTCGAGGGCCGCGTGACTCGCCCGCCGTCCGTTGACGCGGGCCCTGACCTGCGCATCCCGCCCCGCGCGCCCGCAGCGCTCACGTTCCGCGTGAGCAACTGGCGGGACACGGCGCCCGCGTGGCCCTACGCGATCAGCTGGGGTGACGGCGCCACCGATCACGGGACGATCGCCGACCGCGCGGCGCCCGCGCACGCCTCCCACGCGTACGCCGCCCCGGGCCGCTACGTCGTCCGGGTGACGATCACCGCGCACACCGGCGCAACCGTGTTCGACACTCTGACCGCGTTCGTGGAACCTCCCGCGACGCCGCAGGTCTTCGTCGGGGCGGGGGATATCGCGTCCTGCTGGCGCACGCACGCCACGGAGACCGCGCAGTTGCTCGACAGCATCCCGGGCACGGTGTTCGCGCTCGGGGACAACGCGTACCCCAATGGCACCGAGGTGAACTACACGGAGTGTTATCAGCCGACCTGGGGGCGTTTCAAGAAGCGCACCCACCCTGTTCCCGGCAACCACGATTACGACACGCCGGCGGCGCCCGGCTACTTCGGTTACTTCGGTGTCGCGGCCGGGGAAGGGGACTCAGGCTACTACAGCTACGATCTCGGTGCCTGGCACATCATCGCGTTGAATTCGAATCTGGACATGAGCCCGGGCTCGCCCCAGGAGCGCTGGCTCCGCGCCGACCTCACCGCGCACCCCAAAGTCTGCACGCTCGCTTATTGGCATCACGCCCGCTTCAGCTCGGGCACGACCCACGGCAGCGAGCCGCAAACGCAGCCGCTGTGGCAGGCGCTGTACGAGGCCGGGGCGGACGTGGTCCTGTCGGGACACGAGCACAACTACGAGCGCTTCGCGCTCCAAACCCCGGACGGCCGAGCCGACCCCGCGCGGGGGATCCGCGAGTTCGTGGTCGGGACAGGGGGCGGCGGCGCTTACCGGTTCGGGCCCCCGATCGCCAACAGCGAGACCCGCGGCACGGACTACGGTGTCCTCAAGCTGACACTGACGCCACAGTCCTACCGCTGGCAATTCATCCCGGTTCCGGAGGAGATGGGGGGAACGTTCGCCGACTCGGGGTCTGGGGCCTGCCACTGAGAGAGGCGGGCTGGCCGACGGCGCGGGCATGAGGCAAGTTTCCTTGCCCTGTCACTTCCGCCAGAGTCCGTCAACGTGTGACCAGCAGCCGGCTGTTTGCTGATCGTCGCCGGGGCAGCGACCGACGCCTTGAGGCACGACGCTGGTCCATCACGGGCGTCGCCGCGGAGCGCCGGCGTGTAGTGGATCGACGGCGCGGCGCCGAACGGCGCAGCACGCTCGATCGCCGGAACCGGCCCACCCGAGCCTCTCCAGGTGAGGCTCCGGGCGAGCATCTCCGAAACGCACTCCAGCTGCTCAACCAGTTGGCCGTAAGCCACGAGCTGGGCGACGCGAGCACCAGGACCTTGGCGGCCTCGATCCATCGCGTGCGGCGCGCCCTCGACCTGCTCGAGAGCCGGCGGATGGCGTAGCCCCTAGAATAGCTCGAGCTGCTCTGCCACCAGCGTTCTCAGCTTCGCCAGCATCTTGACCATCGCCCAGGTGTCGCGCTCGCAGTAACGCAGCAGCGCCTCGCGCAGCTCCACGCGCTCGGCCGGCTGCAGCTCCTCGCTGAACATCAAGCGCATCAACTCGAGCGTCGCGGTCTCCCCCTCGCCGATCTTCAGATCGGCGTAGGAGAGGCCCGGCACGAGCGCCGGGAGCGTCCGCTTGATGCTGAAGCTCCCGCCGAACTCGGGGTGATAGACGTGGTTGCGGACGAGGGGGAGCAGATCGACGAGCCTCTTCTCGATCCGTTGCAGCTCCTTGGTGAGGCGCGGCACTGCTTCGGCCAGCTGGCGGATGCAGTCACGCTCGAAGCTCGCGTAGTACGCCACCACGTGGCGTGCCCCCGCGCACGCCGCCACCAATGACTCCGCGAGCGCGGGGCGAGGATCTCCGCCACGGTCGGCGAGCCACTCGTAGTGCACCAGGCCGCGGCCGCGCTCTTCGACATGGCAGCTGAACTGCACGGGCACGTTCTGCCACGGCCGGCAGCCGTCCCACCGGGGGATGGCGAGGCTCACCGTTTCGAAGTCGAGAAATGCGAGCGGCGACGCGAACCGGGCGAGCGCCTGGGCGAGTGCCGGCTCCACCACCATCCGGCCTGCGGTCACCGCCCGCACCTGGCGCTGGTGGATGACGGACAGCTCGAGGTCCGACGGCAGGTCGTAGATCGTCGCGTAGCCGTCCGCCTGGTACTGCAGCGCCTGCTTGCGCTCGATGCGGTAGAGGCTGCTGACGTGGTGGTCCGGCAGCTTCGGCCAGCAGCGCTCGAGGAAGGGGCAATCGTGAGGCCTGGTGCAGTGGTCGCCGACCGGGACTTGGGGGAGGGGTCCCTCGAGCATGCGATGCTGCGCCGCGAGCTCGTCGGGGAGGCCCAGCAGCACTCCCTCGACCGGCGCCGAGACGTCTTCGCGTACGAACAGCGTGCTCAGGTCGGGATAGCGACACTCCGGGTTGAGGTGCATCACCGCGGCCCGCTCGACCTGGAGCCCCGCGCGCCGCAGCACGTGCACCTGAAGGGCGACGTCCGGCAAATGCTCCGGTTTCAGGCGGTTCGTCGCCTTCACCTCGACCACCTCGTAGCCGCGCGGCCCCCGCTCGAGGATGTCTACGGCCGCGTAGGTATCGTCGGCGAGGAATGTCGCTTCGTACAGCGCTGGGGGTGAGGGCTCCCGCTGCAAGATGTCACGGGTCTGCGCCACCTTGTTGTCGAATTGGTAGAACGGCAAATCGACGAGCTCGCCTCCCGGAACGTACTCCCGGGCCCTGCGGCCGACCTCGTTCCCTTGGTTGAGCACGTTGCGCAGCGCCGCGTCCGGCACCAGCTCCGGTGCGTCCGGCTCGTGCACGCGCCACCACAGCTGTTTGTGGCACTGCAGCCCGGCGAGGAAGCGGGATTTGGAGAGACGGAGCGACGTGGGGGCCATGA
>DASPXE010000160.1:0-6229 GCA_035637455.1 Gemmatimonadales bacterium | reverse complement strand
TCGGTGACGAACAGGTTCTTCACGTCATGGCACTGGTTGTGTGCGTTCAGCACGGACGTCTTCGGATCGCGTCCCATGCGCGCCGTCCCCATCTCGTGGATCGTCAAGCCCGGAGGGTTGTCGTCCACGAACGGCGCGATGTCACGGGCTCCCCCGGCTTCGAGCATCTCGGCGGCCGTGACCGACATGTCGTGCAGCAGCTTGCGCTCGTTGTCGCTCCACTCACAGTGGATGCGCAGCGCCGGAACCCCCCACGCGTCGACCTTGTCCGAGTCGATCTCCACGTAGTTGGTCGGGCGCGGCAGGCATTCCCCGAAGCCATAGAACGAGAAGTGCCACGGCCCGGGGGTGTGCAGCCCGCGCTTGAGCTCAACGCCGAACCCGGGCTGCGACGCCACCCGGCCCCACCCCTCGCGTCCGGCGCCGCCCTGGAACCCGTAGCCGCGCAGAAAATCGGGCTGGCTGCCCTTCACGTTGCGGAACCGGGGCACGTAGATGCCGTTCGGGCGGTTCCCGTGGGGGGCGCGGTCTTCGAATCCCGGGATCGTGCCGTTGGCGCCGCCGCCCATCGCGTGGTCCATGAGGTTGCGGCCGAGCTCCCCGCTCGAGTTGGCGAGCCCGGTGGCGAAGCGCAGCGTCTTCGAGTTGAGCAGAATGCGCGTGGACTCGAGCGTCGAGGCGCACAGGAAGATCACGCGCGCCCGGAACTCGAGCGGTTCCCGCGTCTGCGCGTCGATTACCCGTACTCCCGCCGCGCGATCGCGCTCGGCGTCGTAGATCACGCTGTGGACGACGCTGTACGGCCGCAGCGTGAGGCGACCGGTGGCACGCGCGGCGGGGAGCGTCGTCCCGATGCTGTTGAAATAGGAGTGCGTGATGCAGCCGCGCTCGCAGGGGCCGCAGTAGTGGCACGCCGCGCGCCCGCCGTGTGGCACCGTGAGGATGGCGACGCGGCCGATCGTAAGCACGCGCTCGCCGCCGAAGCGCTTCGCCATCCCTTCCTTCACCACCTGCTCGGCGCAATTCAACGCCATCGGCGGCAGGAACTGCCCGTCGGGAAGCTGGGGCAACCCCAACCGCTCGCCGCTCACCCCGACGAACCGCTCTACATGGTCGTACCACGGCGCGATGTCGGCGTAGCGGATCGGCCAGTCCACCCCGAACCCGTCGCGCGCGTTGGCGCCGAAGTCGAGGTCGCTCCAGCGGTACACCTGGCGTCCCCACATGAGGGAGCGGCCGCCGACCTGGCGGCCCCGGATCCAGCGAAACGGCTTGGCGGGATCGAACGTGTACGGGTTCTCGCGGTCGTTGACGAAGAACTTGCCGCTGTACTCGTTGCACGCGTAGCAATGGCGCTGGATGAACTGGTCGCGCTCGAGCGCCTTGCGGTCGCCCATGCCTCGGAACTTCATCTCCCAGGGCGGCACGTGCTCCACGTAGTCGCGGGCGGGATCGATCGGCCGCCCCGCCTCGAGGACGAGGGTGCTGAGTCCGCGCTCGCATAGCTCCTTCGCCGCCCAGCCGCCCGAGATCCCGGAGCCGACGACGATCGCGTCGAAGCTGGGCGCGGGCATCAGAAGTCTCCCGGGTTGGCGCGCCAGCCGGCGAATGGCCGGCAGCCGTCGTAGGCGCCCGGAATCGTCTCGTAATGCAGCTCGGCCTTGGCTCCGACCTCCGACGTGCAGTAACCGAAGACCGTGAGGAACTTCATTTGCTGGAAGAACGGCGGCTGCCGGGAATCGGGCTTCGCCGGGCGGGCGGCCTGCGCCTCGGCATCGAGCTGCGTGAGCAGCGTGACGCGCTGCGCCTCGGTGGCACCGAGGAAGTCCGCCCCGAACGCCGCCCGGGCGCGCGCGTCCACATCCGCGAGGCCCGCGAGAAACCGCGCCCGCTCGTCGTCCGGAGACCAGTCCGCGAGCAGCGTGTCGATGAACTCGTGGACGCGCGCGGCGCGCGCGCCGGGAGTATCGGTCGCCGGGATGATCATGTCGGCGATCGTGGCAACCGTCTCGCTCTGGTGGGGATCGAGCACCTCGAAGCCTCGTCGCCCCACCCGGCGATGCAGCCGCCGGCCCTCGGCGACGAGGCGCTCGGGGGAGAGCCCGGACAGCGCCGGGATGGCGACGCTGGCGCCGAGGAGGTAGAGCAGGTCTCGCCGGTTCATCGGGAACGATAAGATCGGCGCGCATCCGCGCCGGCGCTAGACTCGGGGGGCGTTGACAGCGCCATTGGTGCATGTATGTTTATGCATCCGTTTGCATAAACCCACGAGGAGCGCGACATGGGGCCGCTAGTGGTTCTGGCATATTCGGGCGGACTGGATACGTCGGCGATCGTGCCGTGGCTGCGCGAGCAGTACGGCGCCCGGGTCGTGTGCTTTGCCGCCGACGTGGGGCAGGGGGCGGGGGAGCTCACCGGACTGGTCGAGAAAGCGAAGCGCTCCGGCGCGACGGACTGCGTAATCGAAGACCTCCGCGAGGAGTTCGTGCGGGACTTCGTGTTCCCCACGCTCCGTGCCGGCGCGGTGTACGCGCGCACCTACCTCCTCGGCACCTCGATGGCGCGCCCGGCGACGGCAGCCCACCAGGTCGCCCTCGCCCAGCGCGTCGGCGCCGAGGCCGTCGCCCACGGCTGTACCGGGAAGGGGAACGATCAGGTCCGCTTCGAGTTAACCTACGCCGCCCTCGCGCCCGACCTGCAGGTCATCGCGCCCTGGCGGGAGTGGACGTTCCAGGGCCGCGAGGACTTGATCAGCTACGTGAAGGCGAAGGGTATTCCGGTCCAGGCGACTCTGGACAAGCCGTACTCGACCGATCGGAACCTGTGGCATTGCTCCCACGAAGGCGGCATCCTCGAAGACCCCTCCCAAGAAGCTCCTGAAGACATCTTCGTGATGACCAAGAACCCGCTCGACGCCCCGGCTGAGCCCGTCGTCGTGCACATCGGCTTCGAGGAAGGGACTCCGGTTTCGGTGGATCACGTGCCACTCGGGCCTGTCGAGCTGCTCGAGACGCTGAACGAAGTCGCGGGCGAGCACGGCGTGGGACGCGCCGACGTGGTTGAAGACCGTCTCGTGGGGATGAAGTCCCGCGGCGTCTACGAAACGCCCGGCGGTACGCTGCTGTACGCCGCGCACCGGGAGCTCGAGCAGCTGGTGCTCGACCGGCGCACCTTGCGTCTCAAGGACGAGGTCGCCCTCCGCTACGCCGACCTGGTGTACGACGGCCGCTGGTGGACGCCCGAGCGTGAGGCGCTCGACGCACTCGTGACCAGCACCCAGAAGCGCGTCACCGGGACGGTGCGGCTCAAGCTGTACAAGGGGAGCGTCATCGTGGCCGGTCGGGACAGCCCGTACGCGCTGTACCAGCCGTCCTACGCCACGTTCGGCAAGGACAACGTGTACGACCAGAAGGACGCCGAGGGATTCATTCATCTCTACGGCCTCGCGATTAAGATCGGGGCCGGCCTCGACGCGGTTCGTCGGGACCAAGACGTCGGCGCGGCGGCCGACTGATGACCCGCCCCCCCACCGAGACACATCCCCCCGCCCCGCACCAGATGTGGGGCGGTCGCTTCAGCCTGGGCCCGAGCGAGGCGCTCGACACCTTGAACCGCAGCCTGCCGGTGGACCACCGGTTGTGGCCGCAGGACGTGACCGCCAGCAAGGCGTGGGTGCACGCGCTGGGGCGGGTCGGTGTGCTGACACCGGCCGAAGAGTCCCAGCTCCTGGACGGCTTGGACCGTGTGGCCGAGCGGCTGGCGGACGGCGCGGCGCTGGGCGCACCGGATGAAGACGTGCATACCCTGGTGGAGCGGCTGTTGTACGAGGAAGTCGGCGCCGCGGCCGGGAAGCTGCACACCGGCCGTTCCCGCAACGATCAGGTCGCGACCGACCTGCGTCTCTGGACGCTCGACGCGATCGACCAGCTCGACGCCGACTTGGCGACGCTGGGCCGTACGCTCGTCGCGCGCGCCCGGGAAGGGATCGACCTGATCCTCCCCGGTTACACCCATGGCCAGCGGGCGCAGCCCGTGCGCTGGGCCTACGTCCTGCTCGCCCATGCGTGGCCGCTCGTGCGAGATCGCCAGCGGCTCGCCGACGCGCGACGCCGCGTGGCGGAGCTGCCGCTCGGCTCCGGCGCGCTCGCGGGCTCGGGCTTTCCCGTCGACCGGGTGCTCCTCAAGGAAGCACTCGGGTTCCGGTCGCTCTCCGCGAACGCGCTGGACGCCACCGGCGACCGCGACTTCGTCGCCGAGGTGCTGTTCCACATCGCCCTGGTGGGCACCCACCTGTCGCGGCTCGGCGCGGAGCTGGTCCAATACGCGAGCTCGGAGTATGGCTTCGTGCGGCTGGCCGACGACTTCAGCACCGGCTCGAGCCTGATGCCGCAGAAGCGCAATCCCGACGTCTTCGAGCTCGCGCGGGCCAAGTCGGCCCGGCTGCTCGGCGACCTCGTGGCGCTGCTCGCGACGCTCAAGGGCATTCCGGCGGGCTACTCGAAGGACCTGCAAGAGGACAAGGCCTTGCTGTTCGACGCCTGCGACACCCTCGCGGTGGTGCTTCCGGCCGTGACGGGCGCCGTCGCCTCGCTGAGCGTCGACCGGCAGCGCATGCAGGCCGCGCTCGACGCGTCGCTCCGCGCCACCGACATGGCCGACCTCCTGGTCGAGGCCGGTGTGCCGTTCCGCGAGAGCCACCGCCTCGTGGGCAAGCTGGTCCGGGAGGCCGAGCGCGCGGGGGTGCCGCTCGACCAGGTGCCGCAGGCCGTAGCGGCAAGCATCCACCCCGCCCTCGGCGCGGCACTGACGCAGCTAGGCACCTGGGAGGACAGCGTGGAGGGGCGCGCCACCCCCGGCGGGGCGTCGCGTAAGTCCGTGGAAGATCAGCTGGAGGAGCTACGCAAGCTATTCGCTCCGGGCGGGGGGGCATAAAGCTAGCTCTTGCCGTGCGTTAGGCGGTTGTGTAGCATACGGAGCCGTCCCGCTCGGTGCACGGGCGAGACGGCCGCTTTTTCGCCCGGAGAGATGCTGTGCGCTGCCTCGCGCTGAACGCCTCGTTTGAGCCCCTGACCATGGTACCCGTGCGGCGGGCGCTGCGCCTGGTGATTGACCGCAAGGCGGAGATCGTGGAGGCCGACGGCTCCGTGGTGCGCAGCGAGCGGCTGCAGATCCCCCGGCCAGCGGTCATCCGTCTCGTGAAGTTCGTCCACGTCCCACGCCGCTTCCGCCGCCAGGTCACCAACACGTTCCTCTTCGCCCGCGACAACTACCGCTGCCAATTCTGCGGGCGCAGCCAGCAGGAGCTGCGGCACCGGGAGTGCTTGACGCGGGATCACCTGGTACCCCTGTCGCGGGGGGGCACGAACGCGTGGACCAACGTGTTGACGGCGTGCAGCACGTGCAACACCCGGAAGGGGAACCTGCTGCCCGAGGAGGCCGGGATGCATCCGCTGCGGCCGCCGTTCGAGCCCCACTTCGTGCATCTCGCCTGGGCGGTGCGCCGGCTGACGTCGATCCAGTCCAAGTACATCCGGCTGTTTTACGGCGGCGAGGTGCTCGCGACCCTCGAGGCGCTGTAGGGGCCCCCTACTGCGTCCGGGTGACCGTCTCCGACCGTGCCTCGAGGGTCAGGCGTGGCAGGCCCGCGATCCGCACGAGAATCCGCTGTGCGCCGCGCACCAGCGCGCCGCCCACGTTGCCTTCGCCCGAGACCGCGGGGCTGACGTCGCCTTTGAGCCAGCGCGTCAGCTCCTCCAGGTCCGTGTCATTGAGTGTCGTAACGTCGAGGCGGCACAGGAAGTAGAACTTGCCGGCTGTTTTCGGCGCGAGTCGGACACGGTAGGGGATCTCGAGCGCTCGCTCGAGGCTGTCGCCGGTCGCGTAGCGCGTTACGGCTCCACCCGTCCGGACCAGGACGAAGTCGTCCGCGAGCGGGTCGTGGCGCGCTACGGCATCCCACGACCAGTCGCTCACGAACTGATCGAACCAGCCCGAGCGCGCCCGCCACAGCTCGAGGCGATAATGCAGCCGCAGCGGAAACCCCGATCGCATGAGTCCCACGAACTTTCCGTCGGCGAGCAGCCCGGTCGCCTGGACGCGGGGCTCCCCGCTCTGGAGGATCACCGTCAATGCGGGCTGTTGCGCGCTCGCCGGGAGAGGGGGGACGGCGGCCGCGCACGCGAGCAGGGCGAGGAGACGAAACCCCGCCCTCACCTCAGAAGCGATGGTC
>DASPXE010000159.1:0-1583 GCA_035637455.1 Gemmatimonadales bacterium | reverse complement strand
CGACTTGAAGGTATCTGATCACGCGGCGAGGTCAATTGGCTGATCGATTGGCTTGGTGGCGAGCGTTTGCCAGCCATCGACCTTGCGCATGCTGATCTGTCCGGAAGCGAGTAATGCCCAGAACAGCATGGCGGCGGTATCGGCCGATGGCAGCACGGTCTGGGTCTTGATCCTTCGCTTGAACTCCTCGTGCAATCGCTCAATGGCATTGGTGGTGCGCACGCTGCGCCACTGACCTGGCGGCAGACGCGTGAAGGTGAAGAGCCGGTCACCGGCTTCCTCCAGGCTGTCGGCGACGGCGCGGTGCTTGAGCCGCCATTTGCGGATGAAGGCCTTGCGGCGGGCCTCGACCTGTTGGCGGGTGGCGGCATAGATCATGTCGTTGTAGTCGGCGCTGATCTCCTCGTGCAGGCGCTCGGGCGCGTGCGCCAGCAGGTTCCTGTGCTTATGGACCGTGCAGCGTTGCATCGGCACGCCGTCCCAGACGGCGGCGATCGCGTTCTCGAGCCCGGCCGCGCCGTCGACAATGAGGAACTCGGGGCGGCGCAGACCCCGCTTGATGAGATCGTCGAGGACCGCCCGCCAGGCCTCGGTGCTCTCGCCGCCCATGCTCTTGAGCGCGAGCAAGACCTTCTGGCCGTCCGCGCGCACGCCGATAACGACGAGCAGCGAGATCGAGGTCGCTTTGCGGTCGAGCCGCACGCGCACCACCGTGCCGTCGAGGATCAACCGCACAATCGGTTCTTCGGCCAGCGAACGGGCATTCCAGGCGTCCCAGTCACTCTTCACCTTGCGCCACACCCGGCTCACCGTGTCCTTGCCAACCGCACCGCCAAACAGGGCAGCGAGCGCACGGCGCACGCGACGCGTGTTGGTGCCGGCGAGATAGGTGCTCGCGATCAGTGCATCGGCGGCCAGCGTGCGCCGCTGATAAGCCCGCAACGCCTTGCTCTTCCACTCAGTCGTTTTGCCGTCCAGGGTGTTCAGTCGCGCGCGCGGCACCGCGATCTCCACCCGGCCAAAGCTCCCCATGAGGGACCGCGGCCGGTGACCGTGGCGGTGGCCGCTGGTGCTGGCGCTCTCGCCACTGCCGTTCGAACCGTTCAGACCCCGGCGGCCGTAACGCGGCCGCGACAACAAAACGTCGAGCTCGCCTTCGAACATGGCATGGAGGAAGTCGCGAACCCGATCGCGAAGGCCAGCTTCGATCGGGTCGAACCAGTTGTCGAAAAGATGTACCGCCGTCTCGGTTTCGGACTGCGGCAGGCAAGGCGTCGTGCTATTGCTCGTCATGGCGTGATCTCCGCCGGCGTACCAACGCCGGAATCGCTTGTTGGACCAAGCTGGAGATTACGCCGCCTTCAATTTCCAACCACTCCCGCTACGGCACCTGAATAGCCGCCAGAACCCTAGTGATTGAGCGCCCACACTTACCACAATCCGGAACACGTCGCTTGCCCGATCAGGTCGTCGAAGATGATCGCGCCGTCGCGAGGCTTACGTCAGTGCTCCTTAGACTTTCCTTGAGCGAGAAGCCATCTCAGTTCTCTGTCGAGCTTCCAATACGCGTCAAGGTCCCCATC
>DASPXE010000158.1:0-18657 GCA_035637455.1 Gemmatimonadales bacterium | reverse complement strand
GAATTCGTGCCGGCATCGCTTACCGGTGGAAGCGACCTATATCACAACCACACGCTCATCAACGAGAAGGGCCAGGTTAAGGGCAGCGTCTTTCTTGCGGGCCCTGCATTCCTGCCGGCAACCCCCCCGCCCGCACCATTTGCGGTGACTATCTCAGGGCCCGGAGCCGCTCCCCCGAACTCGACGTGCACTTGGTCGGCGAACGTGAGCGGAGCGCCAGGACCGCCGACGTTTGAGTGGTACAGGAATGGTCAACTTGTCGCCACCGCTTCGTCGTATACTGGTGCCAGCGGTGATGCGAGCTTCGACCTCCTGCTCAGCGTGGTGAGTGGAGGCCAGTCTGTAAGCAACGCCCAGACCGTTTCCGTCTCCGCCGGATCGCCTCCGTGCCCAAGCTCCTAGTGCAAAACTGCAGGCTTTCATGCAGCCCAGGCGGTGTCTCTTCATGTTGAGGTGCGTCCTTGCCCTGCTTTTCACCGCGGGGGTAATGACGCCGTGCCAAGTCGACGCACAGCATCGCGTTGGATTGAGCGGAGGCATTTTCGTGTCAGACGTTGGCAGCGCCGATATGGTGAGCGCAGCCACCTTCGAAGTGCCAGTACTGTCAAGATCCGACCACTATGTGGCATTCCGGAGCCACTGGTGGCGAGACTCTCCGCAGGTCTGGGGCCTAGGCGTCTACTGGGGGGAACGGCTGACGACGAGACGCTACCTCTATGGTGAGTTTGGCCCGGTGGTGACAGGACGCAAGCCTTTCGGCAGGGGGGTTCTCCTGCGGCCGGGCGCCGGATTCGGGGCTGGATTCGTGATCGACCCACCAGGATACCTCCAAATCAAGATCGGTACGAGCATCATTCGCGATACGAAGCAGGGGTTCTACAGTGTAGGCGTGTCCCTGTGCCTTTGCCCGAGCGTTCAATGACAGGAGGGGATGATGAGAGGGACCCGCGCCGCGTGCGCCCTGATCGACCTTTTGCTGATCGTCGTCTGGCTGGCACGCAACGTCGAGGCCCAGAGTGGACGCGTCGGTATCGGCATACATGCTGCATACAACGTCAGCGATCTGAACGAACCGGCGGCAGGTGGGCACGTGATCATTGCTCTTCCGGCCGGCTTGTCCATCTATCCCGCAATCCAGTCTTACGTTGTCGCCTCCGGTAGTCTTTGGAGGGTCAGCACGGTGCTGCGGTGGGCGCCGAAGGCTGCCCCGCTCCAGCCGTACATGGGCGTGAGTGCGTACTGGACTAGAAGCTCAGCAGGAGCCTGTAAGTGCAACGGACATGGGCGTCCTTGGCGTGGTGGGAACCGAATTCTTGATCCGGAAGCTCCAGCCCTTCGCCGATGTCCAGCTCCTTAAGTACGGGGCGGTCTCGGCCGAACTCCCCGCCGGCATCAGGCTCGTTTTTTCTAATGGGCATTAGGTCAAGCCGCGCTCGAGTTCTCCCCGCGTTCGACTCCGGGTTCATGTGGGCGAGCGCGGCCGTGCGCTGGTAGGCGGCGTCGCAGCGCGCGGCGCCGGCCCGACCCGTGGTCTCGTAGCGCATCGAGCAGTGCCGGCGCCGCTGCCTCGGCGGCGAGCCGGTTGGCCAGCGGATTGGGGTGCGCGTCCAGGCGGTTGACCGTCAAAACGGACATGGGGAGCGAGTCGAACGCCCGGTCTACGCGCCAGACGGGGAGGCCGACGGCCGTCGCCCCCGCCACGAAGGCGTCGTAGCGGCGCTGCAGGTCGGGCCGGACGGTCACCATATGATCGAACGGGACGATACCCACCAGCGCGCCAGCCGACTCCGCCTTCGCGACGAAGTGCGCGAGGTCCGACAGGTGCCGGCGCATGAGCGCACTGTCCTCGTAGGGGGCTGGAGACCAATACGTCCCACCGATCAGACGGAAGCGAACGTAGAGCTCCTGGAAGAGGTACGAGTTGCGGAACAGCACGCGCAGGGGGTGAAGCCGGTCGAGCGGCGTTCGCGGAGCCGCCGTGAGGGTGGACCGCTCGACCACAGGCCGCAGATAATCGATGTCGTTGAACACGTAGAGGAGTACCACGACGTCGGGCCGAAAGGCGAGGGCGGTGTCGAGGCGTGCGATCTCGTCGAGCGTGTGGCTGTCGGTAGCGCTCGCGTTGATGACCTCCCACCGCTCGCCTGTGGCGCGCCCGAGCACAGCGCCCAGTTGCTCACCGAAGCGATCCTCCACGCGGTCGACGCCCACGCCGAAGGCGAACGAGTCTCCTATGAGAGCGAGCCGGCGCGTACCGGCCGGGCGCACGAGGTCGTGCTCGCGGTCCCGAAACCCGAGGTGATTGAGCCGCACGAAGCGCCGCGTCCACAGCTGACCGGAGTAGGTCCAGAAACCCTGGGTCGAGGGCGCGATCACGGCGCGCAGGCGCGCCGCGCCCTCGCCGATCACGGCGAGCGCAGCGACCGCGGCGAGCGATACGGCCGGATTGATCCAGTGTCGCGGCACGCGCCGACTCGCCCAAAAGCCCAGCGCGGCGAAAGCCGCCCCCAGCGCGACCCATTCGAGCAGCGCCGCAGGCGGATCGACCGAGCCGACGACATTGAGGTCGAGGAGCCGTGCCGCGGAGGATGGCGTGTCGAGCGTCGCGATGAGGTAGGCCGTGCCCCAGACGAGCACGGCGACGTCGAGCCAGGCAGTGGCGGGGTCGAGCCGAGCGGCGGCCTCTGTCCGGCGACGCAAGGTCCGCCCGAGCCCCACGACGGCGATTCCGTACCCGGCCAGGGCGCACAGGAGGACGGCCGCGTACGGGTAGGACCACCGCCCCAGCACGGGGCGGTGCAGCTCGGAGCGATAGGACAGCAGAGCGACCAACGCGAGCGTCAGGCCCAGTGTCCGGCCCAGGGAGATCGCCGGCCGAATCACGCCCCGTCCGCCTTCAGCTCCTTCAGCTCCCGCGCCGCCGCATCCCCGTGCGCCGTCCCTCGATACCGGTCCGCGAGCCGGGCCAGCTCTACCTTGAGCCGGTCGCGGCGCCCGGTCCGACGGTACAGATCGATCAGCGCGTTCGTCACGGCGAACTGCAGCCGCGGGTCGGCGCTGCGCCGGCGCACCTCCAGATACTGCTGCTCCGCCCCCCCGGGATCCGCGAGGTGGCGCTCCAGCAGGTCCGCCAGTCTGAGGCGCGGGTCGCAGTCGTCGGGATCGACCCGAACGAGATCCCGGAAATACTCCGCCGCTTCGGCATACTGCCCGCGAGCGATGAGCAGGTCCTGCTCCGGGTAGCTGCGCGGCGGCGGGATATCGCCCGCCGCGAGCAGCGTCTTTGCCAGGACCACTGAAGTCCTGCTCACGCTGTGCGCGATCAGTCTTACACCGGCCACCGTGAGAGGGACGTTCACGACCAGCAACGCCACGAACACGCCGGTCGAGATCAATCCATCGCGCAGCAGCTTGAACCACAGGGCGGAAAGCATGATGAAACACGCCGGCCCGAAATAGAGGGCGATACGCAGGACGATCAGGCCGTCGTCTTCGTCCGTCACTTCACCTCTTGCCCCCACAGGTCCCGGTACACGATGGGGCCCTCGTTCAAGGCCTTGATGCCCGCTTCGATCTGGCTCTTGTCCCCTACCACCACGATGTCGAAGTGGTCGGGGTCGATGTACTGCCGCGCGACGCGCTGCACGTCGGCGGCCGTGACCGCGTTGATCCGCTCGACGTAGTGATCGAAGTAGTCGAGCGGCAGGCCGTAGACGAGCAGCTCCCGGAACTTGGACGCCGCGGCAGCGGTCGTCTCGAAGTCAGCAGGCAGGCCGAGCGTAATGTACGCCTTGGCCTTGGCGAGCTCGGCGTCGGGCACCGCTGCGTCGCGGATGCGTCGCAGCTCCTTCAGGAATTCGATCAGTGAGCTGTCCGTCTTGGCGGTCACGACCGATGCGCTGGCGACGAACGGGCCGGCCATCCGCCCGGCCGAGAACTGCGAGAACGCCCCGTAGGTGTAGCCATGCGTCTCGCGCAGGTTCTGGTTGAGCCGCGAGGTAAACGCTCCGCCCAGGATGGTGTTCAGCACCTGGAGTGCGAAATAGTCCGGGGTCGTACGGGCGACGCCGACGTGCCCGATCCGGATGACCGACTGCGCCGCACCCGGCTTGTCGACGAGGTACACGGTGCGCGCCGCCGGCGTCGGCGGCGCCGCCTGCGGCACGGCCGGCACTGGGCCCCGCTCCCACGCGCCGAACCGCGCGGCCAGCAGCCGCCGCGCCTCCGCCAGGGTCACGTCGCCGACGACGAGGAGACGGGCCGCATTGGGCCGGTAGGAGGCCCGGTAGAACTCCGCCACCCCGTCGCGGGACAGCGCCGCCGTGGATGCCTCGGTGCCGTTCAGCGGGCGCCCGTACGGGTGCGCCCGCCCGTACACGATCGCCGGAAACGCGATGCCGGCCATCGCCACCGGGTTGTCGGCCAACTGCACGATCTGAGCGCGCCGCAGCTCGCGCTGGCGCGCCACCTCCGAATCCGCGAACGTGGGCCGCAGCACGACGTCCGCCAGCAGGTCGAGCGCCGGCTCGAGGCGCCGCCTCGGGACATGCAGCGACACCGACGCGGCGTCGTAGCTCGCCGAGGTATTGAGCTGCGCGCCCAGGAACGCCGCCTCGTCCGCGATCTCGAGCGCCCCGCGCCGTCCCGCCCCCTGCTGCAGCATCGTCGTCGTGAAGGTGGCGAGGCCGGGCAGGTCCGCCGGGTCGTACGCCGCGCCCGCGTCGAGCACCACCTGTATGTCGACGACCGGCACCTTGTGCGTCTCCACCACCGCCAGTTGCAGCCCGTTGGGGAGCGTGGCGGTCTGCACGGCGGGGAGCTTGAGCGCGGGCGGAGCGGGAAGCGCTGGCGGCTTGGTGCGATCGACCGCCTGGGCGGGCAGGCGGACTGCCGGACCGGCGGTCAGGAGTGCCGCTGCAATTGCCAGCGTCGCCTTCATGGGTTCACCACCTGCTTGACGGCGAGCTCCGGCTTCCCCTGCGGCACCACGCTCAGCACCACGCGATGGGCGTCGCCCAGGTAGCGCCGCGCCGCCTGCTGCACCTCCGCCGCCGTAACCTTGCGGTAGCGATCCAGATCCTTTTGGAAGTAATCCGGTGTGCCGACGAAGTAATTGTAGAAGTTCAGCTGGTCGGCCTTGCCGCCGAAGCCGCCCACGCGCTCCATGCGGGAGAGAAACTGGGCCTCGAAGGTGTTCTGCGCTCGCTCGACCTCCCGGGCGGTCGGGCCGGCCTGCGCGAGCTTCTGTATTTCCTCGTCGATCACGCGCTCGAGCTCGGTGAGGTCGTGCCCCGGCCGCGCCGTGGCCCACAGCTCGAACTTCCCGTCGAGCCGCCCGCCGTCCTGGAACGCCACGACGTCCGTCGCGATCTGCAGCTCGTACACGAGGCGCCGGTACAGCCGCGACGACCGCCCGCTCGCGAGCACGTTCGCCAGCACGTCGAGCGTGGCGTCGCCGTCCGCGAACGCTTTCATCGTGTGCCACGCATCGTACACGCGCGGCACCTGGACGTGGTCCTCGAGGGTGGCGTACACGTCCGCCCCGAGCTGCACCCCCGGCGGCGCGGGACGCGCCACCGCCGGTCCGCGCGGGATCTCGGCGAAGTAGCGCTCCACGAGCTGCCGCGCGGCACGCGGCGTGATGTCTCCCGCGATCGCGAGCGACGCGTTGTTGGGGGTGTAATACGTGCGGAAGAAGCCGCGCACGTCTTCCAGCGTGGCCGCGGACAGGTCGGCCATCGAGCCGATCACGGGCCAGTGGTACGGATGCTCGGCAGGGTAGAGCCGCTGCAGAATGTTCTCCTCCGCGAGCCCGTAGGGCCGGTTTTCGTAGCTCTGGCGCCGCTCGTTCTGCACCACTCCCCGCTGCAGGTCGACTTTGTCCGCGGTGATCTCGGGCAGCAGGAATCCCATGCGGTCCGAGTCCAGCCACAGCATCAGCGGCAGGGCGTTGCTCGGCGCGTCCTCGTAGTAGTTGGTCCGGTCCTCGGTGGTCGAGCCGTTGTTGTCTCCCCCGGCCGCCTCGAGCAGCTTGTCGAACTCGCCCGTCGGCACGTGCTGCGAGCCCATGAACATGATGTGCTCGAACAGGTGCGCGAACCCGGTGCGGCCTGGCTTCTCATCCGCCGAGCCGACGTGATACCAGATATTCACGGTCACGAGCGGCACCGAGTGGTCCTCGTGCAGCAGCACCTGCAGGCCGTTGGGAAGCGTGAAGCTCTGGTAGGGAACGCGGAGGGACTGGGCGGATAGACGGACAGACGGGTAGACGGGTAGCAGTGCGAAAAAGGCCGCTCCCAAGGTAGCGATCTGTCGCATCATTCCTCCTCTGGTTCTTACGTCCTTCATTTTTCCCCTTCCCCCTTCCCCCTTCCCTGGCCGTTTACTGTCTTGACCCGGAAGTCGAACACGTCGGGGCGACTGTAGTGCCCGCTCACGTCCAGCGTCAGCGCCTCCCGCGTGATCTCCGAGAGATCGCAGTCGGCGACGACGATCGTCTCCTCGTCGTACACGGGGCCGGCGAGATAGCGCCCGTTCGGCGCGATCACGGCGCTCCCCCCGCGGATCAGGAACGCGTCCGGGTCCCCGGTGGCGCCGCGGGGCGGCAGCTCGGGCGGCATGTCCTTCATCCGCAGGATGCTGCCGACGGCGACCACGAAGCAGCGCCCCTCGAAGGCGTAGCTGCGTGAGGCCACCTGGTGCATCTCCTGGACCCCGGGCCAACCCGCCACGTGGATCTCCTCGCCCGAGTCGTGCAGCGCCTGGCGGGTGAGCGGCATCCAGTGCTCCCAGCAGATCAGGCTCCCCACCCGGGCGCCGTCGACCGCGACCGCCGCCAGCGCGGCGCCGTCGCCCTGCCCCCAGATCAGCCGCTCGTGGTAGGTGGGCATGAGCTTGCGGTGGCGGCGCGCGAGCGACCCGTCCGGGCCGTAGGTGAGCTGCGTGTTGTAGAGGGTGCGCCCGGCGCGCTCGTGGACGCCCACCACCAGCGTTGCCCGGAGCTCACGCGCGAGCTTCCCCAGGCGGTCGGCCGCGGGTCCCGGCACGGACACGCTGTTCTCGACGAGCCGCTGGAACACGGCCTGGGCGCCGCGGTGCCCCCACAGCGCCGCCTCCGGCGACTCGTCGAGCCACTCGGGGTAGCCCACGAGCCACGTCTCGCCGAACGCGATCAAACGCGCTTGTTGCGCTGCGGCACGCCGCGCCCACTCTTCCAGGCGATCGAGCGACGCCGGCAGATCGAGGAACGCCGGTGCCGCCTGCACGGCGGCGACGCGCACGACGCGGGAGGCGGCGCTCATACGGGAGATTTGCATCCGAAACAGCCACCCCGCAACTTGCGTACGGCGGCAGGACAAGGAGCGACGATGATCGCACTGGGACTGTTGATTGGCGCCGCCGCGCTGGGCGGCGGCTTCGTGACCACCCGAAACTTCGTGAGGCGCCGGCTGCGTTACGTCGACGCCCTGCAGAGACCGGCGGCGCCGCTCCTGGCCGGGCTCGTGGCCACCGCAGTCGCGCTTCCCGTGGCGTTCCTGCCGGTGGTGACGGTGGGGACGGCGGTGGCGTTCGGGGTCGGCGTGGCGGGCGGCGTCGCGAGCGGTCGCCGGGGCCGGAGCTCCGGAACCTAGACGACCTTTAGCTCCTGCATCGCCGAGCCGGTCGCTTCCGGCCGTCCCGCCACACTGCGCAACGCGCGCACCGCGTCCTGGGCGAAGGTCTTGCCCGCCCCCTTTTCAACCTCTTCGAGTGCGCTCCACTTGGGGAACGCGGCGCGGACCGGCGTCGCCATCTGCAGCGTCTCGAAGGCGTCCGCGACGGCGAGGATTTTGACCGTCGCGGGAAGCGGCAGCGTCTCGATGTCCCAGTCCTCACCTACGATCTCGTAGTAATGCCCGTACTCGCCGATGATCTCCGCCGCGCCGCGCATCCACCGCGCCACCGGGACGGTGGAGTCGGTCACCGAGCGCGACAGCAGCCGCAGCAGCCGCTGGTCACGCGTGCCCACTTCGTGCAGCAGCGCCGCCACCCGCAGATTCTCGACGTCCTCTTCGGGGAGCTCGAGCTCTCGCCCGATCGCCACGGCCACGTCCGCTACGCGGTTGGAGTGCCCCTGCTGGTTGCGCTCGGTCGATTCGATGTGGTAGGTGAGGAGCTCCAGCGTCGCGAGGTACGCGTTCTTCACGTCCCCGAGGCGCGCCTCCCGCTGCTCGGCGAGCGTGCCCACGACATAGCCCGTGAGGATCAGGAACCCCGCCCACGGCACGAGCGCGAGCAGCGCGTCGCCGTAGAACCCGGGCAGCATGTCGAGCCCCTGGACGTACTGGTAGAACAGCACCAGGGCGACGACGAACAGGCCCGCCAGCACCGCGAAGCGGCGGCCGCCGTAGAAGCCGGCGAGGATCATCGGGAGGTAGTAGAAGCTCAGGAACGCGAACTTCTGGTCGACGAAGGTGTGGATCGCCACCATCGCGAAGACGAGCAGCAGCACGAAGATCCGCTCGAAGTGGCGGAAGAAGAACAGCTTGGCGCGCTCCACGAACCGTTGCTGAGCCACGGGGGACCTCGCGTCGTCGAAAAATTGTCAGGGGGGCGCGGGTACACAAAGTAGAAGCGCGGCTGCGCGGCGCAATAGCGGGGGCGCACAGCGTGCCGGCGCGGGCCGTGTAGGTGTCGGCACAACGGGGAGTTAGCCGCTACTGCTTCAGCGCCCCGCGCACGTTGGTCGGCTGGAACGCGACGATCTCGGCGCGCGCGACGCCCGCCGTGACGTACGGGTCCTGGGCGACCACCGCTTCCAGCGTGGCGCGGTCCGGCGCCGTGGCGAGCACCACGCCGCCCGCCGCCGGGTCGCGCCGCGCCCAGGCGTGGAAGACGCCGCGTGCGGCGTTGGTCTCGAGGTGTCGCAGGTGGTCCGCCCGCACGGCGTCCACGGCGTCCAGCGGCTTGGTGTAGTGGAGCAGGACGACGAACAGCATTGCTTCCTCGTAGCCCGGGCACGTGCGCATGGGGAGCGGCGGATAGCGCACGAACCGCGAGTCCGTGTCGGCGCGGGTGCACCGAAAGAAAGTCGAGCCCCGCTGGTTGCCGGCCGCCCGCATCCAGCGGCAGGTGAAGCACAGGCCGACGGCGTCGGCGACGTCAGCCATCGGCTTTCAGCAGTCAGCCGTCAGCAACGGCGGTACTACCGGAAGGCTGACGGCTGAAAGCTGATCGCGTCTCACGTATGCACGCCGATCACCTCGTGCGTGAGCCGGTGTCGCAACAACGGATGCGTCTCCCACACGTACCACCCCATCGCCGTCACCGCCAGCACGTTGGCGACCAGCACCGACCACGTGCCGAGCGTGCCGAGCACCCACTGCGCACCGAGCGCCAGCACGGCGACCGCGACCGCCTCCAGCACGATCGCGGCCATGCCGGCGAGCAGCACGAACGCCGGGGCGCGCTCGATCTGCTCGGCGACCGCGACGAACAGCGTGCCCGTGACCGCGAACGCCGCGACGTGCACGACGGTGTAGGCCGCGACCAGGCCCAGGTTGGGCTGGATCTCCCCGACGTTGGACGCGCCGAACAGCAGCGCCGCGCCGAGTGCGGCCGGCGTGCGTAACGGATGGCCGGCAGCGATATCGAGCAGGAAGAACCACACGGCGACGACGCCGGCGCCGATCAGCCCCGTCACGAGGCCCCGTGCGAGCAGCGGGTGCCCTTTGAGAGCGGCGAGCCCCAGCGCACCCTCGTTCGGCTGGGCGCGGTGGAGGTACCACATGAGGACGCCCCCCGACAGCACGTTCGCGAGGACGACGTGCGGCCACGGCACCACGGCAACGCGCGGCGTGCCGCTGAGCAGCAGCCCCGCATAGAACACCAGCTCCTGCGCCACGAGACCGAACGGCACGGCCAGCAGCAGCCGCGGAGGCAACCGTAGTGTCCCGATCGCTGCGGCCATCGCGACCCCGAGCAGCGCAAACACCGCGAAGTGCACCACCGTGTAGGCCGCCACGATCCGGAACGTCGGTGTCGCGATGTCCTGGCGCGCGAGCGCGCCCGCCAACACCGCAGGTGTGTGGAACGGTCGGCCCGCCAGCGAGTCGACCACGAGAAACCACAGGGCGACGGTCAGCCCCGCGAGCAGGCCGCCGACGGCTCCGCGCGCGAAGCGCTGGTTGATGGCTCGTCTCATCGTTCCCTCCGGAAGGGCCCCGCTCACCCAATATCACGCCGCGCCGCACGCGCGCAACCGTCGCCTGCGGGCCCTATGGCGTTCCCTGCGGGATTTCCCATTTTGGTATCCCATGACCGGCGACGCCACCACGCCCGAGCTCCCGCCCGGGCTGCTCGAGGACTATCTCGAGGGGATGCGCGGCCAGCTCGGCGAGCTCGCCGGAGTCGCCGATCACCTCGACGCCGACGGCGGCGACCGCGAGGCGCTGGAGCAGCTGCGCCGCGAGACCCACAAGATCCACGGCTCGGCCGGGTCCTTCGGCTTTTGGAACGCGTCGCGGCTCGCTGCCGGCATGGAGGTGACGGCGAAGGACTGGCTCTCGCGCCCGGGCGACGCCGACGTGGAGCGGGGCTCGCTCACGCGCTGGTTCGTGGCACGGCTCGCCGAGATCATGCGACTCGACGTCCCCGCCACGCCGCGCGCCGACCGTCTCAGCACCCCGATCCTCCAGGCCGACCGGTTCGCCGTGCCCGACGTCATCGTGGTAGAGGACGACCCAGCCCTCGCCGAGCTGCTCGAGTACGGGCTGCGCTCGCGCGCCTACCGATTCGCGAGCTACCGCAACGGGCGCGAAGCGCTCACCGACCTGCTGGCGCTCGCAACAGGAGCGGCGCACCCGCTGTTGCTGCTCGACGTGGACCTGCCGGGGCTCGACGGCTACTCGATCTTCGAGGCGCTGGGCCGGGAGCGGCCAGGCGTCTACCGGGTCGTCTTCACCACCGTGCACGGCGACGAGGGCGAGCAGCTGCGGGGTCTCGAAGCGGGCGCGCTCGATTATCTCGTGAAGCCGATCAGCCTGCGCGTCGCGCTCGAGAAGATCCGTCGCTGGGTGGGGAGGTGACCGGTCGCCACTTCCTGACCGTCGTGGCCCTGGTGCAGGGCGTCCTGCTCGCGGCACTCATCGTGCTGATCATCCTCAACCGCTGGTTCCGGCTGCGGCGCCGCGCGCAAGTGCACCCACGGGTCATCCAGCTCAACGACGCGATGCAGCGCTGGGCGCTCGGCACCGCGGACGTGGCCTCGGTGTTGCTCCGGCTGGCGCGCCTCCCCGTGCCGCTCGCGGTCGACGCGCTGGTGACGTGGTCGGCGCGCGTACCCGGCGACCGCTGGCGCAAGCTCGCCACGGCGCTGCGCCATCACTGGTGGGCACGGCTCGTGCGGGCGAACAGCGACTCGGCCCGCTGGTGGCAGCGGCTCGAGACCGCCCGCTTCCTGGCCGTCGCGGCGACGCCGGAGGACACGCCGCGGGTGCTGAAGCTGCTGCGGGACCCGCACCCGGCGGTCCACATCGCCGCCGTGGCGACGCTCGAGCGCGTCGACAGCGCCGCCCTCACGACCGTCGCCCTCGAGCGGCTGCCCCGCCTCGCGGCGACGGTGAGTGCCTATTACGCCGGCATGCTGCGGCGCTCGCGCCCCGTGGTGGTGCAGCTGCTCCTCAAGATGCTGCGCCGCACCGATGACCCCGCGCTGCCACGGCTGGTCGAGTTCGCCGCCCGGCTCAATGAACCGGCCCTGCGGGAGCGCCTCACCGTCCTCACCGGCCACCCGGATCCCGAGGTGCGCGTACAGGCGGCGCGGGCCATCGGGAGCTTTCCGCACGCCGACTCGATCGCGGCGCTCACCCGGCTCGCCGCGGATCCCGCCTGGCCAGTGCGCGCCCAGGCGGTGCGCTCGCTCGGCATGATCGCCGATCCCGCTACGCTCCCGCTCGTCCGGGACGCCTTGCACGATCCCGAGTGGTGGGTACGGCTGCGCGCGGGCCTCGCGCTCATGCGCTTCGGCGCCCCGGGCCGGAAGCTGCTGCTCGAAGCGGAAGTCGGCGGGGCGGCCGGCCCCCGCGACATGGCCCGGCTCGTCCTCGGCCTGTCGACACAGGCGCTGGCAGAGTACGCCGCGTGAGGGAGCTCATCCACGTCTCGGACCAAGGCATCCTGGTCTACTTCCTCGCGCTCAACTCGTTCTACGCCGTCTTAATGATCCTTTCGATCCCCGAGATCTGGGAGCAGACCCGCCTCGCCGACGACGACGACTTCCAGCGCATCATGCAGAGCGACGCCCTCCCCCCGATCACGCTGCTGGTTCCCGCCTACAACGAGAGCGCCACCGTCGTCGCCAGCGTGACCGCGCTGCTCACGCTCGAATACCGCAACTTCGAAGTGATCGTGGTGAACGACGGCTCGCGGGACGATACCCTGGACCGCCTGCGCGAGGCGTTCGACCTATTCGAGGCGCCGCGCACGTATCCCGAGACCGTCCCCACGCGGCCGCTGCGTGCGCTGTACCGCTCGCGTGCCCGCACGCGGCTGCTGGTCGTCGACAAGGAGAACGGCGGCAAGGCCGACTCGCTCAACGCCGCCATCAACGCGAGCCGATTCCCGCTGGTGATCGCCGTGGACGCGGACACCCTGATCGAGCCGGACGCCATGCTCCGCCTCACGCGGCCGTTCCTGCTGGGGCGCCACATCGCCGCCGTCGGCGGCACCGTCCGGGTAGCGAACAGCTGCACGGTGGAGCACGGCCGCATAACGGACGCGCGCGTGCCGCGCCGCTTCCTCCCCGGCGTCCAGGTGGTCGAGTACCTGCGCGCCTTCCTGTTCGGGCGGCTCGGCTGGAATCGGCTGGGCGGGAACCTCATCATCTCCGGCGCGTTCGGCTTGTTCCGCAAAGACTACCTGCTCGCCATCGGCGGCTACCGCACGGAGAGTGTCGTCGAGGACATGGACGTCGTGGTGCGGCTGCACCGGCACCTGCTCCGCCACCGCATCCCCTACGAGATGCCGTTCATCCCCGATCCCGTCGCGTGGACCGAAGTTCCCGAGGCGGGGAGGTTTCTCGCGCGCCAGCGGGAGCGCTGGCACCGCGGCCTGCTCTCGGCGATGTGGCAGTACAAGGGGATGCTGTTCAACCCGCGCTACGGACGGGTCGGGCTGATTGGCGTGCCGTTCTACACTCTCGGCGAGGCCCTCGCACCGCTGGTCGAAGTGCTGGGCTATGTCATCACCGTCGTCGGCTTTGCCCTCGGCATCGTAAACCTGCAATTCGCACTGCTGTTCGTGCTCGTCGCGTGGGGCTACGGGATGCTGCTGTCGATCTGGGCGGTGGTGCTCGAGGAGGTGAGTTTCCGACGGTACGGGCGGGTGGGAGACTTGGCGCGCCTGCTGCTCTTCGCGACGCTGGAGAATTTCGGCTATCGACAGCGGACGGTGTGGTGGCGGCTTAAGGCGTTCTTCACGGTGTGGAAGCAGCGGCAGATGTGGGGGGAGATGACCAGAAAGGGGTTTGAGTCAGCAGGAAAGCCGGTTGCAGGACAGGCAAAAGGCTAGACGCACAGACGCACAGACGCACAGCAGTAAACAGTCGAGAGTAAGCAGGTGGTCCTGTTCGCTCACATCTGTTCACCGCTGCGCGTCTGTGCGTCTAGCCTTTGCATTTCCTTCTGCTGCGACCCGTTCGGCGTCGCGTAGCACCCGCAGGACATTCAGCCCCGCGACCTTCTGCACGTTTTGTTCGGTCCAGCCCCGCTTGAGCAACTCCGCGATCAGATCCGGGAACTTCGACACGTCCTCGAGCCCTACGGGCACCTCGGTGATGCCGTCGAAGTCAGAGCCCAGGCCCACGTGGTTCACGCCGACCACGCGGCGGAGGTAATCGATGTGATCCGCTACCTGTTGTAGCGTTGCCTTGGGGGCGCGCGCCCGCCACACCTTCAACGAGTCGCGGATCGCCGCCGAGTCGGTTGCCGCGGCCTTGAGCGCGCGCGCCCGGGGCTCGAGGCTGTCGTCATACACCCGCACCGCTTCGGAGACGAACCCCGGGTTGAAATTCACCATGACGATCCCACCGTTTGCGGGCACCAGCCGCAGAATCGAGTCGGGGACGTCGCGCGGATGGTGTGTCAGGGCGCGCGCCGAAGAGTGAGAAAACATGACGGGGGCGTGTGCCGCGTGGAGAGCATCAGACATCGTGGCATCGTTCACGTGCGAGAGATCCACCAGGATCCCGAGTCGATTCATCTCGTGCACGACGTCCCGGCCGAACGGCGAGAGCCCGCGCCGCGCGGTGTCAGTCGAGGCGGTCGCCCAGGAGAGGCTCCGCCAGTGCGTAAGCGTGATATAGCGGACGCCGAGTGCCGCGAACATTCGCAGCGCGCCGAGCGAGTTCTCGATCGCATGCCCGCCCTCGATGCCGATGAGGCACGAGACCCTCCCGGCCTTGAAATTGCGCTCGACGTCCGCCGCGCTGTAGGCCAGCGCGAGGTCGCGGGGATACTTCGCGCACAGCCGCTTGATCAAGTCGATCTGCTCGAGCGCGTACACCGCCGGGTGCGGCCCCGAATCCATCGTGGTGACGGGAACGTAGGCCGCCCAGAACTGCCCGCCCACTGCGCCGGCCCGGAGCTTCGGGATGTCGGTCATCAGTTTCGGCTGCGTGACGGCAAAGTCGACAGAGTCTAGCCCGCCCCGCTCGCGGATTGCGTCGGGGATATCGTTGTGGCCGTCGATCAGGGGGACCGTCTTCAGGACGCGCAGGGCTTGGGCGCGGTAGTCTTGGGCGGGCGACCGGTTCGACGGATAGGCGGTTAGCAATGAAACGCAGAGACCGATCGCCCAACCGTCTAACCGCCTAACCGTCGTCATGCGTCTCTCCGCGCGGGAGTTCAGAGGTCCGAAAGCTCGTATCACCGGTACCGGTTATCAAGCTGCGTGGCCAGTTCGCCACACTTGACGGTTGACCCGACGTGTTCGAGTCTTGAGCGAGCGTCTCTCCTCGCTCTGACGCCTCCTGTCGACGCCACCCCGACCCTAGAGACGCGCGGTTACACGGCTCTGCGGAGGCAGCCATGCACACAACGATGCGTTCTTGTTTCGTGCTCTGCACAGCGACGCTAGCGGGAGTGGTGCCGTCTGCGGCGCAACAGAGCTTGGAGTTGAGCACTTTTGCGGGCGTTCATGTGCCGTCGACTCACGTCATCGGGCTCTACGGCTTTTGTCCGGGTGACGGGAAAGGAATGGTGACACAGAACCCTGCCTCGGTCGTGGGAGCGCGAGTCACGGCCTGGACAGGCCGGCGTCTCGGCGTCGATCTCTCTCTAGACGTTTCTGGACCCCAAGCGACCAACGTCTGGGGGGCGAAGGGCAGCATCATGACGGGCAGCGCACGACTCCTGCTCGGCCTCACCCCCCGAGCATCGTCAACGTCATTCTATGTCGCCGCCGGACTGGGGCTCGTGGACCACCGTGGTGCCGCGTACTCGTACGGCTCGTCGGCCGGTGCGAGCGTAGGACCGGTGGTCGGGGCGGGCGGCCGCTTCCGGCTGGCGCCCACCCTCGCGCTATGCGCGGAGGTCGACGACTACGCTTACGGGTTCTCGCGCACTCAATCCGCCACGGCTCCCTTCGCTCAGAACCCCCTGCAGAACGAGCTGGCTATCTCGGCGGGGATCTCGCTTACGCCGTTTGGCCATAGTGAGGTGGCCCGCTAAGGCGTAGGCCGCGGTCGGATCCCCCGTCAGGAAGGGCTCCCCTTCGCGAGGGGCGCTTCGTTTTTTGTGCGCGGATGCCAACGGGATTACGTTTCGAATCATGCCCCCCCGCGACGCCAAGGCGAAAATCGCCCTCGAGCTGAACGGCGAGCCCGTCGAGGTCGCCTTCGCGCCCCACAAGACGCTGCTCGAAGTGCTGCGCGAGGACCTGGGCCTCACCGGCACGAAGCACGGCTGCGAGCTAGGCGAGTGCGGCACCTGCGCGGTGCTCGTGGATGGGCGTCCGGTGCTCTCCTGCCTGGTGCTCGGCCTCGCGTGCGCCGGGCGCCGGGTCAAGACAGTCGAGGGGATGGCGGAGGGCGGCAAGCTGCATCCGCTCCAGGACGCGTTCGCCGAGCTGGGCGCGGCGCAGTGCGGCTACTGCACACCGGCGTTCCTGCTCGCCGCCGAGGCGTTGCTCGTCGAGCACCGGCGGCCGACGCGCGACCAGATCAAGCAGGCGCTGGCAGGCAACCTGTGCCGCTGCACCGGCTACATCAAGATCTACGAGGCGGTGGAATTAGCTGCGGCTCGCATGCGGGGCGAGGACGCGAAGCCGGCACCGGAGAGCCTGTATGGCGTCCGGTAAGAAGGCGACGGTTAAGAAGCTGGCGGCGGCCGGGCGGCCCGACGGGCAGCTTCGAGTCGTCGGCAAAGCGCTCCGCAAGGTCGACGCGACCGCCAAAGTCACCGGCGCTACGAGATTCGCCGACGACCTGTTCCTCCCGCGCATGCTGTACGCCAAGCTGCTCCGCAGTGCCCACGCCCACGCCCTGATCACCGGCATCGATACGTCGCGAGCCCAGGCCCTCCCGGGCGTGAAGGCCGTGCTCACCGGGAAGGACCTGCCGATCCCCTTCGGCATCCTCCCCGTGAGCCAGGACGAGCACGCGCTGGCGCCCGACAAGGTGCGCTTCGTGGGCGATCCCGTCGCCGCCGTCGCGGCGGTGAGCGAAGAGACCGCGACCGCGGCGCTCGATCTGATCGACGTGACCTACGAGCCGCTCCGCCCCGTCACCGACGCCGCGGACGCGGTCGCGCACCCCGAGCCGCGCATCCACGACTACGGCGACGGCGGCAACCTCCACAAGCTCATCGACCTGGAGTTCGGCGACGTGGCGGAAGGCTTCGCGACAGCCGACCTGGTGCGCGAGGACCTGCTCTTCTTCGAGGGGAGCACCCACCTGCCGATGGAGCAGCACGCCGCGGTCGCCGACTGGTCGCCCGACGGCAAGCTCACCCTGTGGAGCTCGACCCAGACGCCGCACTACGTGCATCGCGCGCTCGCCAAAGTGCTCGAGCTCTCGCCCGCGAAGATCCGCGTGATCGCCACGCCAAACGGCGGCGGCTTCGGCGGCAAGAGCGACCCCTTCAGCCACGAGATCGTGGTGGCGAAGCTCGCGATGATCACCGGCCGGCCGGTGAAGATCACCCTCACCCGCGAGGAAGTGTTCTACTGCCACCGCGGCCGCCACCCGGCGCTCATGTGGGTCAAGACCGGCGTGAAACGGGACGGGGCGATCACCGCGATGCACTTCAAGTCGCTCTTGGACGGCGGCGGCTACGGCTCCTACGGCGTCGCGAGCACCTACTACACGGGCGCGCTGCAAACCGTCACGTATCACGTTCCACGTTACAAGTTCCAGGGCGCAAGAGCGTTCACGAACAAGCCGCCCTGCGGGCCGAAGCGCGGGCACGGGACCCCCCAGCCCCGCTTCGCGCTGGAAGTACACCTCGATAAGATCGCCGAGCAGCTGGGCATGGACCCCGCCGAGCTCCGGCTCAAACATCTCGTCCCCCCGAACTCGCTCACCGCGAACTGGCTGCGCATCGGCTCGATGGGGCTCGGCTCCTGCATCCGCAAAGTCGTCGTGGGCTCCGGGTGGAAGGAGAAGTTCCGCAAGCTTCCGCACGGCAAAGGCATCGGGCTCGCCTGCTCGTCCTACATCACCGGGGCGGGCCTCGCGATCTACTGGAACCCGATGCCGCACTCGGGCGTGCAGCTCAAATGCGACCGCGGCGGCGGCGTGACCGTGTTCTGCGGCTCGACCGAGATCGGCCAGGGATCGGACTCGATCCTCGCCGTGATCGTCGCGGAGGTGCTCGGGGTGGACCCGTTCGACATCGCGATCGTGACGGGCGACACTGATCTCACGCCCGTGGATCTCGGCAGCTACTCGAGCCGCGTGACGCTCATGACGGGAAACGCCGCCATTCAGGCGGCGGAGCGGGCGCGCGACATCATCGCGCGCCACGCGGCCCGGAAGCTCGAGCTCCCCGCCGAACGGCTGGCGTTCGCCGAGCGACGGGTGTTCGACGTCGAGGACCCCGCGCGTGGGCTCAGCTTCGCCGACGCCGTGCAGTTGGCCGAGGCGGCCGAAGGGACGGTCGGCACCGTGGGCTCGTACACGCCGCCCGCCAGTCCCGGCAAGTACCGCGGCGCCGGTGTCGGGCCGTCGCCCGCCTATTCCTACAGCGCCTGCGTCGCCGAGGTGGACGTGGATCCGGCCACCGGGATCGTCCGCGTTCCGCGCATCTTCATCGCGCACGACGTCGGTCGCTCGATCAACGCCGCCACCGTCATGGGCCAGATCGAGGGCTCGGTGTACATGGGGCTGGGCGAAGCGCTCATGGAAGAGATGGCGTACCGCGGCAACCGCAACGTGGTCCACAAGATCCCGAGCCTGCTCGAGTACAAGAGTCCCACCACGCTCGAGATGTGCGACGTCGTCACCTACGTCGTGGAAGACCCCGATCCCAACGGTCCCTTTGGCGCCAAGGAATGCGGCCAGGGACCGCTCCTGCCAGTGCCGCCGGCGGTCGCGAACGCCGTATACGACGCCGTCGGCGTGCGGATCGACGAGGTGCCGATCACCCCGGAGAAAGTCTTCAAGGCGCTGCGCCGCAAGGC
>DASPXE010000157.1:0-10178 GCA_035637455.1 Gemmatimonadales bacterium | reverse complement strand
CTCGCCGGGTCGCTGAAGAGCGGCGTCTACCTGCTGCGGCAGGGCGAGTCGTGGAGCGAGGTCGTCGCCACGCTCGAGCGCGGGCGCGGGGTCGAGCAGCGCTTCACGGTCCGTGAGGGTCTGCGGCTCGCCGAGGTGGCGCAGCTCGCTCAGGCCCAGCTTCGCATCCCCCGGGATTCGTTCACCGTGGCGGCCGAGGACTCCGCGCTCCTGGCCGGGCTCGGGCTCCCCGAAGAAGCCCCGAGCGCCGAAGGATACCTGTTCCCCACGACGTACCTCTTGCCGCTGCGCATCGGGGCGCGGGAGCTGGTCCGCGTGATGACGCACCAGTTCGCCGAGCAGTGGAGCCCCGAGTGGCAGGCCCGCCTCGATTCGCTCCACTTCTCGCGGCACGCGCTCGTCACGCTCGCGTCGATCATCGAGTCGGAGGTGCGCTACGACCCGGACCGGCCCTTCATCTCCGCCGTGTACCACAACCGGCTACGGCGAGGGATGCGGCTCGAGGCGGACCCGACCGTGAGTTACGCGTACGGCCGGCGGCTGAAGCGGGTGTGGGAGAAGAACCTCGCGGTGCGCTCGTCCTACAACACCTATCTGCACGCCGGGCTGCCGCCGGGTCCGATCGCGCAGCCCGGGCGCGCGAGCCTCGCGGCAGCTCTCTATCCGGCGGACGTGCCGTTCCTCTACTTCGTGGCACAGAGCGACGGCAAGCACATCTTTTCCACCACCTACCCGGAGCACCTAGCCGCCATCAAGCGGGTCAAGGAAATGCAGCGCGCAGCGCGCGCGCTGCAGCGGCCGGCTCGCTAGCGCTCCACACGGCCGCGCTCACCGCCACCCCGGCCGCGCCGACGCGCGCCAGCGCGCCGGCGTTCGCCGCCGTGATGCCACCGACCCCGATCACCGGCACCCCGGCCGGGGCGAGCCGCGCCAGCACCGCGAACCCCTCTGGCCCAAGAGCTGACCCGGCGTCGGGCTTGGTGGTCGTGGCGAAGCACGGGCCGACGCTCCAATAGTCGGCGGGCCAACCTTGGACCCGCGCCGCTTCAGCGGTGGAGCCCACGGAGAGGCCAAGCAGGAAACCGGGCGGCACGTGGGGCGTGAGGCGGTCGAGCGGTGGGTCGTCCTGGCCCAGGTGGGCGCCCGCGGCGCCGGCGGCGAGAGCGACGTCCACCCGGTCGTTCACGATCACCGGGACGCTCAGGACGCCGACCAGCGCCCGGGCCAGTGTCAGCACGTCGTGCGGCATGGCGTCCTTGAGGCGCACCTGGACCATCGTCGCCCCGCCCGCTACCGCCCGGCGGCACGCCTCGATCGGGTCGCGCCCCTTGAGAAGCGCGGCATCCGTGATCACCATCAAGCGCAACAGACGGCTGAGTGCCATGAGCAAGACCCTGCGTGGACTGCGCGGCGCGACGACCGCCGCCGCGAATACCAGCGACGCGATCCTGGACGCGACCGCCGAGCTGCTGCAGGCGCTGCAGGACGCCAACGGCTTCAAGCCGGAAGATGTGGAGAGCGCGATCTTCACGTCGTCGCCCGACTTGACTGCCGAGTATCCCGCGCGCGCCGCGCGCGGCCTCGGCTGGCTCGACGTCCCCCTGCTCGGCGCCGCGGAGGTGGCCGTGCCCGACGGCCTGTCGCGCTGCATCCGCGTGCTGCTGCACTTCTACACAACCAAGCCCCAGCGCGAGCTGAAACATACGTACCTGCGCGGCGCGGCGAAGCTGCGCCCGGATCGCAGGCAATGACGGGCGGTCAGGACATCCTGACGCGCCAGGTCGTGGTGTCGGCCAAGGGCGCCGCGCGCTGGCAGGCGGGCCATCCGTGGATTTACCGGACGGACGTTTACGACGAGCCGCGCGATATCGCGGGCATCGTGAGCGTCACCGACCGGCGCGGCCGCCATCTCGGCCAAGCACTCTACTCGCCCAAGTCCGAGATCCGGCTGCGGCTGCTCACGCGCGGCCGCGAACCGATCGACGCGGGCTGGTGGGGCGAGCGCATCGCCGCCCGCGCCGCCGGACGGGCGGGCATCAAGGCCACGGCGTACCGGATCGTACACGCCGAGGGGGACGGCCTGCCGTCACTGGTCGTAGACCGCTACGGGCCATACGTCGTGGCGCAGCTCCTCTCGGCCGGCATCGAACAGGCGCGGGACGACGTGGTGGCCGGGATCCGGACGGCGCTCACGCCCACAGGGCTGCTGCTCCGCAACGACGTCGGGATCCGGCGGCACGAGGGCCTCCCGCTCGAGGTCGTTCCGGCGTTCGGCACCGTTCCGGAAGTGGTTGCGGTCGAGGAGGACGGCATCCGCTACCTCGCCGCGCCGCGTGCGGGGCAGAAGACGGGGGCGTTCCTCGACCAGCGCGAGAACCGGGCGCTCGTCGCCAGGCACGCCGGCCCCGGCCGGGCACTCGACTTGTTCGCCTACCATGGGTCGTTCGCGCTGCACCTGGCGCGCCGGGCCGCTACGGTGACCGCGGTCGACTCCAGTGGGGAGGCGCTGGCGCGCGGAGCGGAGAACGCGGGGCTCAACGGCCTCACCAACATCACCTGGCGCGAAGCGAACGCGTTCGACCTGGTGCGCGAGCTGGAGCGCCGAGACGAGATCTTCGACACCATCGTGCTCGACCCGCCCGCGTTTGCCAAGACCAAGCAGAGCATCCCCCGCGCGCTCGCCGGATACAAGGAGATCAATCTCCGCGCGATGCGTCTGCTGTCCCCCGGCGGCGTGCTTTTCACCTGCTCCTGCTCCTATCACGTCAACCGCTCGGTGTTCGCGGAGATGCTCGCCGACGCGGCGCGGGACTCCGGCCGGCGGCTCGAGCTGCTCGCGCTCACGGGTGCCGGACGCGATCACCCCGAGCTCGTCAACGTCCCCGAGACCGGCTATTTGAAGGGGGTGCTGCTGCGGGCCGTTGACTAAACCGGCCCGCCTTACAAGCTTGCATCCCATGCCGCTTTCCCGGCCCGAGGGGCGCCCCGAGACCGCCCTCGTCCGCCGAGTCTTCATCGGCCTCCTGGTCGCCAACCTGATGGTCGTGGCGGCCAAGTTTTTCGTGGGCCTGCGCTCCGGCTCGCTCGCCATCCTCGGCAGCGCCCTGGATTCGTCCGTGGACGCGCTCAACAACGTCCTCGCCCTGATCGTCGTCCGGGTGGCCGCGAAGGAGCCCGACGAGGACCACCCCTACGGCCACGGCAAGTTCGAGACGCTGGGCGCCCTCGCCATCGTCGGGTTTCTCTCGATCACCTGCTTCGAGCTGGTCCGCGGCGCGGTGAACGAGCTGCTGCAGGGCGCCCACCCTGTAGGCGTGACCGATTCACAGCTCGCCGTGCTCGTGCTCACGCTGGGCGGCAACGTCGTGATCGCCTGGTACGAAAACCGCCGCGGCCGCGAGCTCAGGAGCGAGCTGCTGGTCGCCGACGCGGCGCATACGCGGGCGGATGCGCTCATCACGGTCGGCGTCCTGGTCGGCGTGCTGTTCGCCCGCCAGGGGTGGTGGTGGATCGATCCCGTCGTGGCCATCGCGGTGGCGCTCGTGATCGTGCTGGTGGCCTACCGGATCCTGGTGCGCACCGTCCCCGTTCTCGTGGACCAGCGCGCTCTGCCGACCGGCGAGATCAGGCAGACCGCGGAAACCGTGCCCGGGGTGAAGAGCGCCTACGGGATCCGCTCGCGCGGGCCCTCAGACCTGCGCTACGCGGAAGTCACGATCGCGGTGGACCCCAAAGCCGACGTCGCCGCAGCGCATGCGATCGCCGACCAGGTGGAGGAGCGCCTCAAGAACGACCTCCAGCTCCATGAGGTGACGGTGCACGTCGAGCCATGCTGAGCGCACTGCACGACGAACACCGCTCGCGCATCGCGCGCCGGCCGCCCCGCTCGCTGAAGCAGGAGTACCAGGAGTTCCTGTTGCAGCGCATCGAGGAGTACAAGAACAGGCTGTCGCGCGAGGAGCTGCTCGAGATCGGGGACGAGGCGGTGCGCGAGCTGGAGGAGAGCTCGGCCGGCCAGTACCTCCTCACCGAAGTGCTGCTGCTCGAGCACGTCGACCGAATCATCGCGCGGCGGCTCCGGCTGCCTGCGTTCCCCCGCTGGCGCTCGAAGCACCGCGCGCTGCGCGCCGCGCAGCGCGAGCCGACGCACTGGGGCCTCGAGCCCGACGGCCCGCTCGTGAGCTGCGCGGGGCGGCTCGAGCCCGGCGACCTCGCCCTGGTCATAGGCGCGGCGGCCCTGCCGGCGGCGCTGTTCCTCGCGGCGCACGACGCCGAGGTGTTTCTGCTCGATCAGGACCTCGGGGCGATCGAAGCCGCCGAGGGCCGCGCCGTCACGGAGCAGCTCGCGGGCCGCTTCCAGGCACTCGTGATCCACTGGGGCAGTTGGCTGCCCGACGTGGCGCCGAGCCTCGTCGTCCTCGACCCGACGGCGCTCGCCTCGGCGCGCCCCCGCGACCGCAGCACCGTCATCGCGGACCTGCAAGCGCGCACGCGGCCGGGGGGCGTCCATATCGTGCTGCCGAGCCCCGCCGCGAACGAGGTGATCCCGCTCGGTCCGGAAGCGCTGCAGGCGCACTACGGCGCCTGGCACATCACCCGCCGGCGCCGCACCAAGGCCGGAGCCGGGTTCACTGCCACGAAACCCGAGCGTCAGGCAGACACGGCCGTGAACGTGTCGGAGTAACCACTCCTCTCTACCCCGCACCGTCAACGCGTTGCGGGATAAGACGTTGCCGGAGGATGCGTGTGGCAGGCGTTTTGCCCAGCAACGCAGCATCCCACAACCGGGAACGCCCTTTCAATGACAAGTCTGCCTCTAGTCTTGGACGACGAGCCGATCGGCATCATCCTGAGTGTCGGCCGACAGATGCTCCGCCCAGCGAAGATCTGGGCGTACTGCTGGTTCACCGACGAAGGCGGGGCGGACGACCACACGCACCGCCACCTCCCCGAGCACGTCGACTGAGGACGCCTCCAGGGCCGGCACCAGCCGGCCCTTTCTGTAACCGCCTCGCCGGCCCGTAGCACCAAGCGTATCTACCAAGCGCCCCAACCACTTAGGGTTGCCGGGCGCGCGTCGCGGGTTCATCTTCCTCGCATGAGCCGCATCACCATCAACGGCCGCACCGTCTCCACGCAGCCCGACCAGACGATTCTCGACGCCGCCCGGGCCGCGGGCATCCACGACATCCCAACGCTGTGCTGGTATCCCAAGCTGCCCATCGTGGGAAACTGCCGGATTTGCCTGGTGTCGGTGGAAGGCCAGGCGAAGCTCGTGCCTGCCTGCGCGACGCAGGTCGCGGATGGCATGGTGGTCCAGACGGAATCCCACGCCGCCGTCGAGAACCGGCGGGGCGTCCTGCGGCTGCTGCTCGAGCGCTACCCCGGCGACCATCTTATGAACGGCGGGCGCGCCCAGCCCCGCAACGAATTCGAGCAGTATGTCGTCCGCTACGGCGTGGTGCCGACGCCGCCGGCGCTGCGCGACCTCTCGCTGCGTCACGGCGACGAGCGTCCGGGCGACTCCATGATCCGCCACGACATGAGCACCTGCATCCTGTGCACGCGTTGCGTGCGGGCGTGCGAGGACATTCAGGTCGTGGGGGTCCTGGACGTCGGCCAACGCGGTGAGCACACCGAGATTATCGTCGGCGCCGACGGCGACCCCGACAAGGCGGGCTGCACCTGGTGCGGCGAATGCGTGCGCGTCTGCCCCACCGGCGCGATCTTCGAGGTGATGCCCCGGGAGCGCTTCGCCCCTGAGCGGGTGCGCCACCCCGACACAATCGTCCGCTCCGTGTGCCCGTACTGCGGCGTGGGGTGCCAGGTCGACTTGCATGTGACCGACAACAAGGTCCTTCGCGTCACGTCGCCCGACATCGAGCTCGACACCCCGAACCAGGGCTCGACCTGCGTGAAGGGCCGGTTTGGCTACGACTTCCCGCAGCACCGCGACCGCCTCACCAAGCCGCTGATCCGCAAAGGGTGGGTGAAGGAGAGCGGCCGCTGGACGTGGCGCGGGCCGACCGGCCAGGAGCGCCGCGGCGGGCCGTGGCAGACGATCGAAGGCGAGGGCCAGAACGCGAAGCCGGCGGGCCCGCCGCGCTCGGTCGGCAAGTCGGTGCGCGAGCTGTCGCTGCTCGAGCGGCTCGACCTGGACATTCGCGACCGCGTAGCGACGCCGCCATCGTGGTACGAGCCGTTCCGCGAGGCGAGCTGGGACGAGGCGCTGGACCTCATCGCGCAGGAGCTGCTGCGCATCAAGCGCGCGCGCGGCGGCGACGCGCTCGCCTGCTTCTCCTCGGCCAAGTGCTCGAACGAGGAGAACTATCTCCTCATGCGCATGGTCCGCGGCGCGCTCGGCACCAACAACATCGACCATTGCACACGCCTGTGCCATTCGACCTCGGTCGCGGCGATGCAGCGGGCGCTCAACACCTCGGCGGCGTCGGGCTCGATGCGCGAGGTGGAGCACGCCGCGGACGTCATCTTCATCGCCGGAGCCAACACCACCGAATCGCACCCGGTCTTCGGGGCAGCGATCAAGCGCGCGCACGAGCGCGGCGCGGCGCTCCTTGTTGCCGACCCGCGCAAGACCGAGCTCGCCGGGCGCGCCGACATCCACCTGCAGATGCAACCGGGCACGGACGTGGCGCTGTTCAGCGCGATGCTCAACCACATCCTCGCCCGGGGGCTCGAAGACAAGCGGTTCATCGCGGAGCGCACCAAGCACTTCGACCACGTGCGGCAAGTCGTCGGCCCGATGACCCCGGCGGTCGCGGCGAAGCTCACGGGTGTCCCGGCGGAGCGGATTCAACGGGCAGCGGAGATTTACGCCGCAGGTCCGAAGACGAGCACCCTGTGGGCGATGGGCCTCACGCAGCACGCCAACGGGACCGATTTGGTCGCGTCGCTCCTCAACCTCATGCTCGCCTGCGGCATGATCGGCCGTTGGGGCGCCGCGATGATGCCGGTGCGCGGCCAAAACAACGTGCAGGGTGCGTCCGACGTCGGCGCCATCCCGTTCGTATACACCGACTATCGGTCGGTCAAGGAGCCGAAGATCCGGGCGGAGTACGCGGGGACGTGGGGCGTACCGGAGGAGTCCCTCTCTCTCCGGGAGGGCCTCATGGTGACCGAAATCGTGAAACCGGAGAGCGGAGTGCGCGGGATGTACATCATGGGCGAGAACCCCATCATCTCCGACCCCGACATCGCCCATGCCGAGCACTGGTTCCGCGAGCTCGAGTTCCTCGCGGTGCACGACCTGTTCCTGACGGAAACCGCCCGCTATGCAGATGTCGTGCTGCCGGGCTCAAGCTTTGCCGAGAAAACCGGCACCTTCGTGAACACCGAGCGCCGCATCCAGCTCGCCCGCCAGGCGGCGAGCCTACCGGGCGAGGCGCGCCACGACCTGAACATCCTCGTCGAGTTGTCCAACCGGCTGGGCCTCAAGACCGCGTTCGAGACCGCCGCGGACGTCATGGCGGAGATCGTCCGGGTGACCCCGTCGTGGCGCGGCGTGACGTACCCCCGGCTCGAGGGCGCGGGGCTCCAATACCCCGTGCCGACCGCCGACCACCCGGGCACCGCGTTCCTGTTCGCCGACCGGTTCCCGACCGCCGACGGGAAGGCGAGCTTCGTCCCGGTCGAGTACGGGCCGCCGGTGGAACTGCCGGACGACGGGTACCCGTTCGTGATGAACACGGGCCGGCAGCTGTACCACTGGCACACCGGCACGATGACCCGGCGGGCGACGGGACTCGACCAGCGCGAGCCCACGCCGATCATGGAGATCAACCCGGCCGACGCGACCGCGCTCGGCCTCGAGGACGGCGACCTAGCACGGGTGACGTCGCGCCGCAACTCGCTCGTCATTTCATGCCGCATCTCCGACCGGGTGGCGTGCGGCCAGGTGTTCGTGCCGTTCCACTTCCGCGAAGCGGCGGCGAACCTGCTCACTAATCCGGTGCTCGATCCGTACGCGAAGATGGCCGAGCTGAAGTGCTGCGCGGTGCGGATCGAACCGGCGCACGTCGGAGTTCCGGCGGACTGACTCCACATTCCGCATTCCGCACTCACTGGACCTAACCGGTAGTCCCGCCGGGGAATAGATTCCCCGCCCCATGGATCTCGGTCTCGCGGGCCGCGTCGCCTTGGTGTGCGGCAGCACCAAGGGGCTCGGCCGCGCCGTGGCGAAGGCGCTGGCGCTGGAAGGCGCGCGCGTCGTCGTGAACGGGCGCCACCAGGAATCGGTCGAGCGGGCCAGCGTCGAGCTCCGCGCCGAGACGGGGCAGGATGTGACCACCGGCGTGGCGGACGTCGGCGTGCCGGCGCAGGCGGAGGGGCTGGTCGAGCGGGTGCAGCGCGAGCTGGGCCGCCTGGACGTGCTGTTCTGCAATGCCAGCGGCCCGCCGGCGGCGCCGTTCAGCCAACAGACCGGCGAGGCGTTCCACCGGGCCGTCGAGCTGAACCTGTTCTCCACCGTGCACCTAGCCCGCGCCGCGGTGCCGATCATGCGGCGGCTCGAGTGGGGGCGGGTGATCTGCCTCGCCTCGGTCGCCGCCAAGCAGCCGCTACCGGGGTTGATCCTGTCCACCACGGCGCGCGCCGGCGTCCTCGGCTTCGCGAAGGCATTGGCGGACGAGGTGGCGCCCGCTGGCATCACCGTAAACGTGGTGTGCCCGGGGTTCATCGCCACCGAGCGCATTACCGAGCTCACCGAGACGCGCGCCCAGCGGGAGCACCGCGGCCCGCAAGAGGTGATGCGAGACACGGTGGCGGCGATCCCCCTCGGGCGGATAGGACGCACCGATGAGCTCGCCGCCGCGGTCGCGTTTCTGGCCTCCGAGCGCGCCAGTTATATTACCGGCGCTGTGCTGCAGGTAGATGGGGGCTTCACGCGATCCATATTCTGACACATCCCGCCGCGCACTCCCGTGGACCCAGGGGCATCGCCCCGGGGTCCCCATCCCGAGCTACCATGCAAGCGATCGTCAAAGAGAAACGCGCTCCCGGCCTGAAGGTCGCGACCGTCGCGAAACCGACCGCCGGACCGGGCGAGGTGCTCATCGCGGTCCGCCACGCCGGTGTGTGCGGCACCGACCTGCACATCGCCGATTGGGACCCTTGGGCGCAGGGCCGCCTCAAGCCGCCACTGGTGATCGGCCACGAGTTCGCGGGCGAGATCGTCGCGGTGGGCGACGGCGTCGCCGAGCTTAAGCGCGGGCAGCTCGTCACCGCCGAGGGCCACATCGTGTGCGGGCACTGCGTGCAGTGCCGCACCGGAAACGGGCACATCTGCCGCAACACGCGCATCATCGGCGTGGACCGGGACGGGGCGTTCGCCGAGTACATCGCGATGCCTGCCACCAACGTGCTGCCCCTGAACGGTATCCCGACCACCGTCGGGGCCGTGATGGACCCGATGGGCAATGCCTTCCACACGGTGCTGACGGCGGACGTTTCAGGCAGCACTGTGTTCATCGTGGGGTGCGGGCCGATCGGCTGCTTCGCGGTCGGCATCGCACGCGCCGCGGGGGCGGCCAAAGTCATCGCGTCGGACGTGAACCCGAAGCGGCTCGAGCTCGCCCGCACGATGGGCGCGCACGTCATCATCAACGCGGCGCGCGACGACGTGGTGCGCACGGTCGTGGAGGAGACGGGCGGCGAGGGAGCCGATGTGGTGTGCGAGATGTCGGGCGTCCCCTCCGCCCTGCACCAGGCGTTCGCCGCGGTCCGCATGGGCGGCCGGGTCCAGCTGCTCGGCATCCCCAAGGGCGAAGTGCCGGTCGACTTCGCCGGCGAGATCATCTTCAAGGGAATCACCGTGTACGGCGTCATCGGCCGGAAGATGTACGACACGTGGCATCAGATGCGGCGCTATCTCACGGCCGGTCTGCTCGACCCGCGCCCGGTCATCACGCACCAGTTCCCGCTCACCCAGGTCGACGAGGCGCTGGCGGCGATTCGCTCAGGCGACGCGGGCAAGATCATCCTGGAGATCGCATGACGCTCGCAACCCGGCTCGAGGCCGAGCTCGACCAGTTCAAGCGCGACGGCGTGTACAAGCGCCTCAACTACCTGGAATCGCCGCAAGCCGCCAGAGTCAGGATGCAAGGGCGCGGCGAGGTCGTCATTCTCTCGTCCAATAACTACCTGGGCCTCTGTAACGAGGC
>DASPXE010000156.1:0-2973 GCA_035637455.1 Gemmatimonadales bacterium | reverse complement strand
GCCCGGAGCGAAAACAGGGGCGTAAACTGGTAATTGAGCTTCTCCCGGAACTGGGTCTCGTCGACGATGCGGGAGCCTGCCGAGGTCCGAAGCCCGACATAGTTGTAGGACTGGTCGAGGCGAAGCTGCGACGTGGGATGGAGGGTGACTTTCACTACCGCTTGGCGCGCGCGCGCGAGGGAGGGCGCGACGCCAGGCGCCGGGTTGTGGTTCACCGCGGTGCCCCAGATGTAGGATGCGGTCAACCCGAGCCACTTCACCCACTCGCTGCCGACCTCCGCCTCCGTGGCCTCGGGGCGGAACCCTGTTCCCTCGAACAGCTCGAATGACTGGTGCCGGTTGAACAGGACCTTGGAGTTGCCCCGGAGCTGCATCACGAACTGCGCCTTCGCGTCCCGATCGAGCAGCTGGCCCGTCTCGTGATCCCAATAGGCGTCCACGGACACGGCGGGCCCCAACGTCGTCACCGGACCGCTCTTCAGCCGGACGGTGTAGTCCGCCTCGTGTTCAGTCCGCCGGAAACCGACCCGATTCACAAACCCCAGCGGCGCCGAAAAAGCAGGGCCGAACTCCTGGTAGATCCCTTTATAATCGAAAGGACGGCTGTTGAACGACACCTCGCCCAGCGCACCCCAGTCGCCGGACCGTGTGCCGTCCTGCTGGACGGACTCGCTGCGCATGAGCTGCGCGTTCACGCGCCAGTACTTCCCCGCCCGCCACCGTCCGTCGGCCGAGAACATGCGGTCTGCTTTCGCGCTTTGGAGGAATTCGCGGTCGGTCGCCAGTAGGCCGACCGTGGACTCCTTGCCGAGCTCGCGCTGCAGGCGGGCCGCCCCGATCCAGGCGTCCCGACCGGCGTCGGGGTCCCCGGAGGGCAGGGGCGCGCGGTCGTTCATGGCGAACGCCCCCATCGCCCAGCCGCTCGCCTTGCCCGTCAACCGCAGCCCTGCGGCGGGATCGACGACGCGCCGTGAGAACAACAACGGCACGGGCGTTTGGAAGAACCCCGCGTTTTCCAGGAAGAACGGCCGCTTCTCGGCAAAGAACACCTCGAAGCGCTGGTTGAGCGTCACTTGAGGATCGTCGGTCTCGACCTGACTGAAGTCGGGGTTCGCCGTCGCATCGAGCGTGTACGCGTCGTGCAGAATCAGCTTGGCATCCGCGCCGATGCGTTCGTCGCCTTGCGTCACGTGTCCCGGAATGCCTTCGTCGAGGATTCGCGCACGGGCGAGGACCGAGTACGGGTTCACCTGCACGTTTCGTCCGGGAGAGATCCCGGCCAACCCCTGCAGCGTGCCGAGCTGGGAAACGAAACCGCGTCTGCCCTTGGTGATGCGGGGCCAATACGACCGCTCGTTCTCCCGCCGGATTGCCCGCCCGAGGGCGATCCCCCAGGTCTGCACCGAGTCGTTCGAGAACCGGAGGCTGCGGAACGGGATCGCCATCCGCACTACATAGCCGGAGTCGGTCATGCGGCCCTCAGAACTCCACACGGCGTCGAAGCTCAGATCCTCGCTCTGGCCGTCAGTCAAGATGCCGTCCTGCTGGACGCCGAACGGGTTGACCGCGAACCGGAAGGCGCGCTTGCGATCGTGGAACGTGTCGAGGTAGACCATCACGTGGTCGTCGTGGCTGATGTCGTCCCGCCGCGCGACGTTGGCCCGCACCTTCGCGGGATCGTCCCAGCAAACGAACACCACATAGAGGTTCACATCATCGTAGCTCAGGTACGCGGTGGTCCGTTCGCTCACCGGAATGCCGTCGCCGGGCTCGCGCTGGCGGAAGTCGGTGACCGCGGCGCTGTCGGCGCCGGCGGAACCGGCCAGAACGGCTTCGAGACGCGGCGCCTCGGTCACGCGCCGAATCACGAAGGTCGGCGCAGCTGGCGCGCCGAGATGCGCGGTTGACGTCTGCGCGCGAAGGGGTGTGCCGCGCGCCACGGTCCAAAGCAGGGGCAGCAGCAAGGCCCCTCGGGGTGCGAGTCTCGTCATGGTCTTCTCCTCGCCGAGTCGGCGTCGAGCGCCTGGAACCAGCGCTCGACTTCTGCGAGTTCGGGAAATCCCCAAGCCGCCCGCTCCCTGAGCAGCGCGACGGCCGGCCAGATCACGCGGTTGGCGTATCGCGCGCGCTCGGCGGTATCGAAGAGCAGCGCGAGGTCCTCCGGGGAGCCGAGCTCCCATCCCCCGCGCGCCGCGGCGTCCCGGTAGCAGTCCAGAATCCCGGGCCGCCGCTCCGCGGGGAAGCGGAACAAGAACGTCGAGAGGTCATAGGTGAACGGCCCCACGTCGACGCGATCCCAGTCGACGAGGCGCAGCTGCGGCCGTTCGGCGGTTCCTTTCACGAACATGTTGATGGTCCACAGATCGCCGTGCAGCAGCGTGTCCGGACCGGCCGCCCGCTCGAACACGGCGGCCCGGCGCGGCGCGTCCGCGAGCAGCGCCCGCAAGCGGGCGAGCAGTCGCTCCGGGAGCCCGGCGTGCGACGCCGGGGACTGGATGCCCGCGCCGAGGAGCGCCTCGAGCGCGGCGATCGCGTCGCGCACGTTGGTCGTGAAGTACTGGAGGCCCAGGCCTGGGCCGAAGCGGCGCACGTCCGGCAGCACAGCGTGACGAGCGGCGCGAGCGTGGAGCTCCGCGACTTGTCGCGCGGCGACCTCCACCAGCTCCGGCGCGGGCCGGGCGGCGAGGGTGTCGTCGCCCAGGTCCTCCTGGATGTGCCAGACGACTTCGCCGCGCTCGTCGGCCGCCGCGCCGAGCAGCCGCGGACACGCGTGCTCCATGCCGAGGGCGGGGAGCCAACGCTGCGCCAGGAGCCGAGTGCGCTGAGCGACCGCGGGCTCGACGCGCTTGACAATGACCGAGCTCCACGGCTCGCGCGCGTCGAACTCCAGGCGGTACACCTTTGCCTTCAGCGGCTGCACGCTCGTCACTCGTTCGGTGGGATCGGCGCCCCGAAGCACGGCGCGGAGAACAT
>DASPXE010000155.1:0-9422 GCA_035637455.1 Gemmatimonadales bacterium | reverse complement strand
TGCCTTCGGGAGCAGGGTGCCCCGCACGCCGGTCTGGCCGTCACCCCGGACGCTGCGTGTCGCGCTGGCCGTGGCGCCGGCGGTGTGTGGCGTGGCGTTCCAGCTGCTCGAGTTCACGGCCCCGACCACGCTGTCTCCGGTAGCCGTGATGTCTGCGAGGCGACGTGGCCCGCGCGGGTCACCCCACCAGGTCTGCGGGAGGCTGACGCTGGCCGCGACCTCGTTCACGACGCCCGCCGGACCGTTGTCGAAGATGTCGTTGTCCCGGGCGGTGAGACTCGAGAGCGCGCCGAGTAGGACGCCCTGAACGTTCGCGGAGACGAAGTTGCTGTCGATCCGCACGCTCGCGCCCGCGTTCGCGACCCTGAGCCCCGCGTTGAAGGGGTGGCCCGTGACGCTGTTCTGGACGACCGTGACGGATTGAGCCGACAGCTCCAGCGACGCGAGCGCCGTCGTGTCCATGGGTCCCGGGCTGAATCCGGCGCCGGAGATGGCGTTGCCCCGAGCCGTGAAGCTCGACCCGGTGAAGTTCACGGCCGCCCGGCTGTTAGTGAAAGCGGACTGCTGAACTAGCAGCCAGCCGCTGTTGACCGCGATGGCGTGGGCGGCGCCGGCGGTACAGCCGTTCAACCAGCTGCTTGTCAGGGAAACGTAAACCGCACCGAGCGCGGTGAGACAGCGGCCCTGGAGAGTGGTATTCAAGGTGTCGTTTTGAAGCACCAAGACATCGCTCTGGGCCCCGAGGATCGCGGTGAGCGCGCTGTCGACGCGGGTGCCCTGAATGTAGAGATACGAACGGTCCGACCGGATGCCCGCACGGTTGCCCACCAAGAGGTTGGTAAAGACCTGCGCGCCGGGCTGTTGGGGAAACGCCGGGTTGGTCACGTCGACGAAGCGGATGCCGTTGAACGGCTCCTGATCCGCGCGAGCGACGTCCCGGAAAGTGTTGGCGGTGACGATAATCTGCGACGACGCTTGGATCTCGAGCCCCGCCCACTCGAACAGCGTACCGCCGGAGAAGACTTCGCCGTTCAGTCCGAGCGGCCGCGTGTCGAGCACGTTACTCTGGATCGTGGTCGCATTGCTCGCGCGCACGAACATGAGCCGCTGCCGGCCCGCCAGGTCGTTCAGCGCGACGGTCGCGCTGGGGCTCGAATCCACCAGGATCTGGGGCCCCTGCGTGCCCCGCACGGTGGCGTGGCGGACGGTATTGCCGCTGCCGCGCAGCACGCGCACGCCGGCGCCGGGCTCCGCGCCCGGCACTGAGTCCACTAACTGGATGGTCACGGTATCCACGACGACACCAGTTGCGTCGCGCACCCGGATGCCGTAGCCGCGCACGGAGCGGATGTCGCTGCGCGTGATGGTGGCCGCGGATGACGTGGAGCTGTCCAAGGCGATCCCCGACCCGATGCGGCCGGCCGTGGTGCCCGGCGGGTTGACGTAAAAGTTGGCGACGCGGAGATCGGCGCGCTGTGCGTTGATCGCCGGCCCGGCGAGCGTGTGACGCAAGGCCAGGTTTTTGATGGTCACGGTCGCCGTCGTGTAGGCCGTGATCCCGGCGGCGCCCGTGTCGTGCGACACGAGCGGCAGCAGCAGCGGGTCACGCGGCACGCTAAGGACAAAGGCCGAATCGTCGCCCAGGAGCGTGAGGCGCTGGCTCAGGGCTACGGTCTCGGAGTACGGCGCCGCGCCCTTGCGGACGAGCACCGTGTCATCCACGTCCGCTGCGTTGACGCCGTCCTGGATCTTGGCGTATGGGCGCTTGAGGGTCCCGAAGCGCGGCCCGGTCACCAACCGGTTGTCCACGACGAGTCGAGTCGGGTTCAACACCACGTCCACCACGGTATCCGCCGCCGCTCCGGCTCGAGCGATCACGAGCGCGCTCCCGAACCCGACCGCGGTCACGACGCCGCTCGGGGAGACGGTCACTGCGGCGGGATTGGTCGACGCCCAGGTGATCGGATAGCCGGGGATCGGGTTGCCTCGGGCGTTCTGCACCGTGCCCGTGTAAGTGACCGATTGTCCCAGCTTGGTGAGCGTATCGCGGGCGTCGCTCAGGACCACGGAGGCGGGGAGGTTCAGCACGCGAATGCGGATCGAGTCCCGCAGCGTGTCCCCCGGTGCCCGCGCACCCTTGGCGCGTACCACCGTCGCGCCGGTGTCGCGCGCGATCACCACCCCGCCGCCGGTCACCGACGCCACGAGCGGCACATCGCTCGACCACGCGACCGAGCCCGGCGCCAGCGTGTCGCCACGCGCGTTGAGGATCACGATCGGTACGGGGAACGAATCCCCGAGGCTCGTCAGAGTGTCGGCGGACCAGGTGATGTCGAGGAACACGGGGGCGTTCGTTACGGTGACGAGGCAGGTGTCCGCCACGGTCCCCGATGTAGCGATCACGTGCGCCGTGCCCACGCCCACGGCGACCGCGAGCGGCCCGGCTGTGGTGTCGAGCCGTACCACCGTCGGCTCCGGCGTGCGCCACACCACGCCCGGGTTCTGGATCAGGTTGCCGCGACTGTTGCGCACCGTGACCGAGAGACGAAGCGTGTCCTTGAGACTCGCCAGCGCCGCGGTCGCTGGTTGAGCGTCGACCGAGGCCGCGAGATCACCGACGGTAATGGTCGCCGTGTCTCGCGCGGCGTCCACCACTGCGACCGCGCGCCCGACGCCGGACCCGACGCCCGTGACCAGGCCGGTCCGGTCCACCGTCACCACGGTCGGATCGAGCGTCGCCCAGCCGGGAGTCTTGTTCGGCGCCACGACCAGGAAGCCCAGGCTGTCGAACGCGCTCGCCGTGATGGACTGCTGGTCGCCCAGCGCGGTGATGGGCGGAACCGGTTCAGGCGAGATCACGACCCGCTTCGCCTGCTGCTCGACGGTCACGGTCAGGCTGTCTAGCACGGCGCCGCTCTGGGCGCGGATCCGTACCGTCCCATTGTCGACGGCGCGCACGCGACCGCCCGTCGTGACGGTGGCGATGCTGGGCGCGGAGCTCGTCCAGCTCACCGGGACGGACGGCATGACTTTGTCCCGCGCATCGAGGGCGGTGGCGACGATGGTGGACTCCGCGGTCAGGGCGCTCAGCAGCAGCGCGCTCGGAGACAACCGCAAGTGGGCGAGGCGCTGTGCGACGAGCACGCTCGCGGTCCCGGTGTCGTTGTCCACCACTGCTCGAAGCACGGCCTGGCCGTTCCCCCGTGCGACCAGGCGACCGGGCGCGACCAGCGCAGCGACGGTCGTATCAGACGAGCTCCAGGTTGGGGACACGCCCGGGATCGGGTTGCCGTACGCATCGCGGGCGACGGCGCTCAGGGCCAAGGTGTCCTGCAGGCTCGTCAGTGTGTCGGCCAGGGGCACGACGGTCACTGAGCCGACGACGACGTCCAGCGTCTCGCTCACCGACGGCGCGGGGTCGGGCATCAAGGGGCTGACCAGAGAGGCGGTGAGCCGCGTGCGGCCGCGGCGCCGGGCTACGAGGGAATCCCCCCCCGCGGTCCGGCCGACGATCGTCGAGTCGTCAATGGTGTAGCGGAACCGTGGATGGTCGACCAGGGCGTCGCCGACTTGTGCCGTGAGCGTGAACGTGCTCGTGTCGCCCACGACCAAAACGGTGTCGCCCGAATACCGCAGGACGACGGGGGCGACGTTCGGTCCGGTGAGGGCGTCGGAGACGACGCAAGCCGCACCGAGGGGCAAGAGCGCACCGAGCAGAACCCGCCAGGTCGCCCGCTGCGTGCCCGTAATGACGCCGTCCTTGTGTATGGCGAGTGTCTGCCGACGCGATGCCTGCCGGCGGCATCTCGGTCACTGGGGGCGCGCGTCCCGTGGCGAAGTGCTGAGCCGGAGCAAGCGACATAAAGAGTACGGAGCGTCTCAATAGTAACGCCCGGCCGCGTCGCGCGTGACGAGCCGCACGCCACCCCCGTGATCGGGCGCACGCAGCCGCGCGTGGGCCGCTACGCCGTGATCGTCAACTTGTGCCCCCTCGCCTTGAGCGAAGCCGCGAGCCCCGCCCGCTCCGCAGACTTCATGTAGGCCTCGTCGGGGCTGATCTCCTTCTTCTCGACCAGGTCGAGCAGCGCGTCGTTCAGCGTGACCATGCCCAGCTGCTTCGAGGTCTGCATGATGGAGGGGATCTGGAAGGTCTTGCCTTCGCGGATCAGGTTGGACACCGCGGGTGTGGTGAGGAGGATCTCCCGCGCCGCCACCCGCCCCCCGTTGAGCCGCTTGCACAGGGTCTGCGAGACCACGCCTTTGAGCGACTCGGAGAGCATCACGCGGATCTGCGACTGCCGGTCGGCCGGAAACTGGTCGATGATCCGGTCGACGGTGGAGGAGGCCGTGGTGGTGTGCAAGGTGCCGAACACCAGGTGCCCCGTCTCAGCCGTCTCGATCGCGATCGCGATGGTCTCGAGGTCGCGCATCTCGCCCACCAGCACGATGTCGGGATCCTCCCGCAGTGCCGCGCGCAGCGCCGACTTGAAGCTTTCGGTGTGGACCCCCACCTGGCGCTGGGTGATGAGACACTTCTTGTTCGGGTGCACGAACTCGATCGGATCCTCGATCGTGATGAGGTGGTCGGTGCGCATCCGGTTGACGAGGTCGACCAGCGCGCACAGCGTCGTGGACTTACCCGAGCCGGTGGGGCCCGTGACGAGCACGAGGCCCTTCGTCAGGAAGCACAGCTGCTGCACTTCCTTCGTGATGTTGAGCTGGTCCACCGTGACGACCTGCGCCGGGATCACCCGGAGCACCGCCAGCGGCCCCTTGCGGTCGCGGGCCGCGTTCACGCGGAAGCGAGCGAGCCCCGCGATCTCGTAGGCGAAGTCCGAGTCACCCGACTCTTTCCACTCGGCCCGGTTGCGGTCGGGCATGATGGCGAACAGCATCAGCTCGAGCTGTTCGGTGCTGAGCGCGCCGCCGCTTTGGCGGGTCATCTCGCCGTGAGTACGGAAGATCGGCGGCTCGCCCACGCGCAGGTGGAGATCGGACGACTTGGATTGCACTAGGGCCCGCAGCAGGTCACCCAACGCCCGCTCGGCGGCCTGGTACTGCGGGGCGGCGAAGTCCGCCGGCAGCCCGGCCGGAGGGGCGCCGGGTCGGAGTGTGACCGGCGCTTCGACCAGCGGCGCGGCGGCGATCGCGGACGAGCGTGGCGGTTTGGGGGGAGCGGGAGCGGCAGCCGCTCCGGCGGGTGCCCGCGGGGCGGTCGGAGCAGGGGCGGCTGCCGCGACCGGCCGGGCGGCCGCCTTCTCGATCGGCGCCACCACCGCCGTGAGCCGCCCCATCTCGGGCACGATCCGTACCCGCACCATGCCCCGGTCCGCCACGTACTCGAACTCCGTCTCGGCACCCTGGTCGATATGATTCGCGGACTCGGACGGCGCCACCTCTACGAGCAGCGCGTAGATGTGCTGGTCGGTGAGCGGCTGCTTCGAGACTTTGCGTGGCTTGCCATCCTTCACCAGGGTTACCGGCTCGTCCGGCAGCAGGTAGAGCTGGTCACCGCGTTCCCGCAGCAGGACGTCGACGAACGGATCGAGCTTCGCGGCCATGCGTCAGTCCAGAGGACGCGCATACAGCACATGCGCGCGGTTCACGTAGTGCGTGGCCGCGTGGGTCCACAGGGCGAAGAACAGATCGGCCGACGCGTTGAGGTAATCGAGCAGCCGCGCGTGGTGGCTAGGGAGCTCAACGCTGGCCCACCCGCCCAGGGTCGCGCCGCCTGCCAGCACCAGCTCGGTGCCGAGCATCCGGGCGGCGGACAGCCGGGCGGGGTCCGCGATCGGGGCCTGGCGGTCCAGCGACAGCGAAATCGTATGGGCCTTGGACACGAGCAGCACGTCGCCCTCGTCGGTCGGCCGGAACGCGAAGAACCCCTCCGGCCGGTTGAGCATCTCGAGTACCGTCTCCGGGCCGTCGTGGTGCGCCACGCGCTCCATGACGTACACGAGTCCCGGTCGCGACACACCCTGGGTCAGCAGCAGCTGCGCCGGGACGGGGGTACGAGGCAGGGAGAAGTCGGACACGGCACAAAGCTAAAGACGTCGCGCGACTACGTCTAGCAAAGACGTCACGAAGGAACGTCGTCCCTTCGCGACGCCGTTTCGCGACGGTGTCTCGTGACGAGTTTAGGCGCGGGTCACCGCGGCTGGCATTGGACTGAGGCGGGCGGCGTTCGAGAGCATCCGATCTGCTCGTCCATGCCGCTCGCGATGGGGCCGCAGGCCGTGGTTTGCGCGCCGTCGCGGGCGGCCTGTTGCGTGGCGCCGACGGCGGTCGCGCAGTTGCTGCGGCCGCGGAACTCCATGCAGACGCGGCACTGGACCTTGGCGCGCGCCGTCGTCATGAAGAAGAAGAGCGCCGCCACGGCGAACACGGCGGCGAGGGTATAGAGCGTGGAGCGCTTCATGGCGGCCGGGTCGAGACGCCTGCTAAGCTAGGCGTCGCGACCGCACTGTCAACGAGCCGACGCCCTCCGTTATCGTCCCCCGGCCGCTGCCTTGCGCGATGGCTCGCGGAATTGCTCCTGCTCCGTCGAGCCTTCCATCGCGGTGACCGACGATTGCCCCCCGGTCGCGATCTGGGTGATCTCGTCGAAGTAGCCCACGCCCACGAACTCCTGGTGTCGCACCGCCGCGTAGCCCTCCTTTTCCGACGCGAACTCCCGATTCTGCAGCTCCGCGTACGCGGCCATCCCTTTTTCTTTGTAATCCTTCGCCAACTGGAACATGCTGTGGTTCAATGCGTGGAACGCGGACAGTGTGACGAACTGAAACTTGTAGTTCAGGGCGCCCAGTTCCTGCTGGAATGCGGCGATCTGGGCTTCGCTCAGATGCTTGCGCCAGTTGAACGAGGGCGAGCAGTTGTACGCCAGCAGCTTGCCCGGGTACGTCGCGTGGATGGCTGCGGCGAACTTCGTTGCTTCCGCGAGATCCGGCTTGGACGTCTCGAACCAGAGCAGATCGGCGTAGGGGGCATAGGCGAGCGCGCGGGCGATGGCCGCGTCGACACCGTCCCGCACCCGGAAGAACCCCTCGGCGGTCCGCTCGCCGGTCACGAAGCGCCGATCGTACTCGTCACAATCGCTCGTGAGCAGCGTCGCGCTGTTCGCATCGGTGCGCGCGATCAGGATCGTGTCCACGCCGCACACGTCCGCCGCGAGGCGCGCCGCCACCAGCTTCGTGATGAACTCGCTGGTCGGCACGAGCACCTTGCCGCCCAGATGGCCGCACTTCTTCACGGACGCGAGCTGATCCTCGAAGTGCACCCCGGCGGCCCCGGCGTCGATCATGTTCTTCATGATCTCGAACGCGTGCAGCGGGCCGCCGAACCCCGCCTCGGCGTCGGCGACGAGCGGAGCGAACCAGTAGGTCGCGTCGTCGCCATTCATGTGCGCGATCTCGTCAGCGCGCTTGAGGGCGTTGTTGAGGCGACGGAGCAGCGCGGGTACGGAATCGGAGGGGTAGAGGCTCTGGTCGGGGTACATCTCGAGCGCGTTATTCGCGTCGGCCGCCACCTGCCAGCCACTCACGTAGATCGCCTTCAACCCCGCCTGCACCTGCTGGATCGCCTGATTGCCCGTGATCGCGGACAGCACGGCGACGTAAGCGTCATCCTGGAACAGCTGCCACAGGCGGGCCGCGCCGTACCGGCCGAGCGAGTACTCGATGTCGATCGAGCCGCGCAGGCGGTACACGTCGCCCGCCGTGTACGGTCGGGTGACGCCACTCCAGCGCTTCCCCGTCTTCCATGCATGCTCGAGAGAGGTGACGAACTGCTGCTTATCCATGGTACCCGTCCGTGATGAGTTTCGAGCGCTGATCAGTCGAGATATTGGTACGCAACCGTGGTGAGGAACTCTGCAAACTCCGCGCCGGTCGCGAGCTCGGACAAAATCCGCCCTGCGAGCGAAAACTGCGGGGCGCCAGGGCCGTCCGCACCTACCCGTTCAGGTAGGGTCTCCACCAATTCGGACAGGGTCTGTTGCAAGAGTGTGGCAGTAACGGGTCGTCCGCTCTGCAGCCGCGCGTCATGACGCAGCCACTGCCACACCTGAGCGCGGGAGATCTCGGCCGTGGCGGCGTCCTCCATGAGGTCGTAGATCGGCACGCACCCGGTGCCGCCGAGCCAGGCGGCGAGATAGCGCAGTGCCACGTCGACGTTCTTCCGCAGGCCGTCCTCCGTGATCGCGCCCGGCGGCGCCGCGAGCAGGTCGCGCGCCGTCACCCGCACGTCTTCGCGCTTCACGTGGATCTGGTGGGGCCCGCGCAGATGGGCGTCGAACACTTCGCGGGCGACGGGGACGAGGCCCGGATGCGCGACCCACGTCCCGTCGTGCCCTTGCCCCACCTCGCGCAGCTTGTCCTGGCGCACCTTCTCGATCGCCTGCGCGTTCAGCGCCGGGTCGCGCTTGATGGGGATCTGGGCCGCCATCCCGCCTAGCGCGTGGATGCCGCGCCGGTGGCACGTGCGGATCACCAGCTCGGCGTAGGACTTGAGGAATGGCCGGTCCATGGTGACGAGGCCGCGATCGGGCAGCAGGCATTCGGGGCGGTGCCGGAACTTCTTGATGTAGCTGAAGATGTAATCCCAGCGCCCGCAGTTGAGCCCGGCCGAGTGATCGCGCAGCTCCCACAGGATCTCGTCCGTTTCGAACGCGGCGAGGATGGTTTCGATCAGGACGGTGGCGCGGATCGTACCGCGGGCGATGCCGAGCGCGTCCTGCGCGGCGTTGAACACGTCGTTCCAGAGGCGTGCCTCGAGGTGGCTCTCGAGCTTCGGTAGGTAGAAATACGGGCCCGAGCCTTTGGCGATCAGCGCCGCCGCGTTGTGGAAGAAAGCCAGGCCAAAATCGAACAGCGCCGCGGAGATCGGGCGGCCGTCGACCAGCAGGTGCTTCTCGACCAGGTGCCAGCCGCGCGGCCGCACCATCAGCGTCGCTGTCCGCGCTTCGAGGGCGTAGCGTTTTCCTTCCGGGCTCACGTAGGAGATGGTTCCGGCCACCGCGTCTCGCAGGTTCTGCTGGCCGCGCACGTTGTTCTCCCAGGTGGGCGCGTTCGAGTCCTCGAAGTCGGCCATGAAGACGTTCGCGCCCGAGTTGAACGCGTTGATCATCATCTTCCGGTCGACGGGTCCCGTGATCTCGACCCGCCGGTCGAGCAGGTCGGGGCGGATCGGAGCGACCGTCCATTCGCGCTCGCGGATATCGTGCGTTGTAGGAAGGAAGTCCGGGAGGCGGCCCGCGTCGATCTCCTGCTGGCGCTGCTGCCGTCGCTGCAGCAGCTCTTGGCGCGTGGGCTCGAAGCGGTGCGCCAGCGCGGTGACGAAACCGATTGCCTCCGCACTCAGGATGCTATCGCACCCCGACGGGGGCGGCTTGAGCAGCTGGACGGCGGGCTCGGTGGCGGGCATAT
>DASPXE010000154.1:0-7083 GCA_035637455.1 Gemmatimonadales bacterium | reverse complement strand
GCGCCGAGCGGGTGGTCTCCCGCGGCGGCGAGTGCCGGGCCAATCGCCACGGCGCTCGCGAGGAAGTCTTCATAGGTCGCGTCGCGGAAAGCGGCGAACGGGGACACGTTGCCGGGCTTGGGAGCGCTCGCCTCGAGCAGGCACGCGAGCTGCGCCGCGGCGGCGACCTCGGCGGCGCGCGCCGGGGCCGTCGCGCCTCCCGTCGGGCTCAGGGCCGCGTCAGGCGCCCGAGGAGATGCTCGACGATCGTCGCCGCGACGTCGATGGAGGTTGCTTCCTGCAGGCCGCGCCATCCCGGGATTCCGTTCACCTCGACTACATAGTCTGTGCCGTCGCGCGCCGGGAGCAGGTCGACGCCGGCGTAGTCGGCGCCGACGGCCCCGGCCGCGCCGAGCGCGAGCTCTGTTCGCGCGGCCGAAAGTGTGGTCCCCCGCGCCCGCCCGCCACGCGCCAGGTTCGTCTTCCAGCCGGCCGCGCTGCGCTCGATCGCGCCGACCACGCGGCCCCCTACCACGAAGACCCGCACGTCGCAGCCGTCATGGTCGATGGCGCGCTGAACATAATATACCCCCCGGATCGCCTCCAGCGTCCGGGACACGCGGAACGCCATCTCCTCGGTCGTCACGCGCACCATGCCGAGCCCCATCGAGCCGAACAGCGGCTTCACGATCACGTCCCCGAGCGCGCGGAACGCCGCCATGGCGTCGTCCGGGCTCTCGCACACCACGGTCTCGGGCACTGCGAGCCCCGCCTGCTCGAGGATCGCAGTCGTCCACAGCTTGTCCACTGTCCGTTCGATAGTGCGCGGGGAATTGATCACCGGGATGCCCTGCTCCTCGAGCACGTGCAGCGCATCCACCCGGAAGATGATCTGCTCCAGGGAGCCTGCGGGGATGATGCGCGCCAGCACGGCGTCGCAGGCGCCGAGATCCGTCCCGCCGGCGGCGAACCCCGGCGCCGCGCCGCCGAGGCGCGCCACCAGCGCCTCGTAGGGGAGGACGCACCCCTCGTGGTCCCGCGCGGCGAGCGCGCGGCACAGCTCGTCGGTGTGCCAGCCCTGCCGCGCGGCGAGGATCGCGACGCGCACCGCTAGTTCGTCTTCCCGCCGATCAGGACGGTCACGCCGCCCGTGGCGAAGTTGGCGAGATCCGCCGCCACCGCCTTGAACCCTGGCGTGGCGATCCCCTTCTCGAGCGCGCCGCGAGACTCGAACCGCAGGTCGGCCATGCGGTAGAGCGCTGGCCGCTGGCCGTCGATGGTCGCCGCGAACTTCACCAGCTCCACGCGGGTGACCCCGATCTCCTGCGCGTGGGAAGCGAGCAGCGGCACGTGCTTCTCGGAGTAGTACTTCTCGAACGCCGCGGTGTCCTTCGGCTGGTTGTACAGCACGAGCACCGACGCCTGTACGCCGACGGGCGGGGGCGGGGCGGCCTCCTTGGTGCAGGCGATCAGCATGGCGACGGCGCAGAGACTGAGTAACGAACGCTGCATGGAATCGCTCCGTGGTGGTGGGTGGGTGAGGGCGCGACGCCTCAGCTCTCGACGAGCGACGCGCGTAGCACCTCGGGGTTGAGCCGTCCCGCGTGGTACGTCTTCCCGCTCTGCACGCTCGTCAGCCACACCTCCGCCGGGCTGAACAGCAGCGGGTCGATCTTGTAGAAATCTCCCTCGTACCGCTTGAAGATCTCGGAGAACGGCGTGCCGTAGTCCTTGGAGGCGGCGGCCGGGATCTTGGGCACGAGGTCGGCGAGCAGGGCGTCCTCGGCGTTCACGGTGTAGCGCGCCTGCCCACCGTACAGGATGCAGTCGTTGGTGCGACCGATGGCGCGCAGGTCGTTCTTGGCGACCGGCGGCAGCGGGGCCGTGCCGATGCCGCTCACGATCTGCTTCAGGTCGAATCCCAGTGTGTCCATTTTGTGCAGCCCCGTCTCGAGGATGCGGGCCGCGATCTGCACGCCGCCCGCCAGGCTCGCCGTCGGCGCCACGACGAAGGTGAGCTGCGGCGGCGCGAGCCCCGCCTTCCGCCCCACCCACGCGGCCACCGCGTCCGTCGGGGCGTTCCGCGTTTCGAGCACCAGCACCCCCCGCTCCGCCGTCTCGACATAGCCGAGCTTTTCGAACAGCTCCCGCTCCACGCGGGCATGGGCACGGAGCGGCCCTGAGCCCATCGCGAAGTATTTGTCAACCTGGATGGCCCAGCCGGCGTACTGCGACGCCATGCAGCTCACCGCCGGTTGATCGGTCCACACCCGCACGCCAGGCCACGCGTCGCCGCCGATCTGGACCGGCGTGTAGTCGACGTCGCCCATCCCGCCCATGCAGATCTCGGCGAGCGCGAGCCCGGCGCCGTAGCCCCCCGGCATGTCGATGCCGGCGTCGATGACGCGCGCGCCGTTCGGCAAGGTCCGCACGGCGACCCGCATCGCGTCCGCGTCCGCCGCCATACGGTCCGCAATTTGCCAGGCACGAGCGTTCAGGCGCAGCGCCCCCCCGCTCATTCCGCCACCCACTGCAGGATCTCTCCCTTGCCCAGCTCGGCGAGGTCGCCCGAATGACGCTCGTACCGCCCGGCGATGTACCGGTCCGCGACGCCGAGTCCGTAGCGGGCGCGCAGGTAGCGCAGCAGGAGCGGGATGTGCGGTGGCTGGTACGTGCAGGCGTACCGGAACGTGGCCGGGCGCTCGATGGCCCCCAGCGCCACGATCGACCCGCGCTTGAGGAAGCGGCCCGCGCCGGCCGCCGTGCTGCCGAACACCACCACTGTTCCGGCGATCATTGCCCTCCCGGTTCGCGGTCCCGCATTCCCCGTCACCACGATGAGCCCGCGCCGTGCCGCGGCGCCCGCCCGCGCGCCTGCGTCGCCTCGAATGACGATCTCTCCACCCGTCATCCCGCGGGACGCGCCCGGGCGCGCGCCCCCCGCATTCTCGCCGGCGCTTCCGTGCACGTCGATGCGGCCGCCCACCATGGCGAGGCCGAGGTCAGGCCCGACGTTGCCGACGATGAGCATTTCGCCTCCGGCCATGCCGGCGCCGATTGCCTCCACCCTGGCGAGATCGCCTTCGACCCGGACCACACGCGAGCGCTCGCCCTGGACTCGGAAGAAGTCGCCGAGCGTCGCCCGGCGGCCGCCGTGTACGACCGGCAGCCCGGCGATCTCCCGCTCGCTCAGCGCGGCGAACCGGTCCGCGGCGACGCAGTCGGCCATGAGTGACTGCGTGGGGGGCGTGGCGAGGGTGAGTGTGACGGCGTCGCTCATGCCGTCCTCCGGTCGCGGCTGAAGCCGCGGCTCGGCCCTGCCGCTGAAGCGGCTTCAGGCCCGTTCACGGGCAAGCGCCGAGCCGCGAGTTCACTCGCGCTCCTCACGCGCTGACCTCACTCATGATTCTTCGTAGATGAAAGTGATGCGGCCCCAGCTTACCGCCGTAGTTCCCCGCCGTGATCCCTTGCACGCCGGGCCGGCACGCGGCGCGGATCCCGGCTCGCATCGCCGCCTCGATCGCCGGAGCGTCGGTCCCGTCGAGCACGATCTCGAGCACGCTGCTCACGCCGGCGGGCACCTGTGACTCGGTGATGGCGCGGAGCGTGGGGTCGAAGGCGTCGTTGGTCGTGGCGATCATGTTCCGGTAGCGCTTCGAGCCCACCTTGCTCCCGCTCCGCACGACGCCCCCCGGGAAGGGGAGGATCACCCCCGGGAGGTCGGTCATCGCCAGGACGGCGGCTTCCGCCGCCGCCAGTGCCGCGTCGGCGTCCCCGGCGAGGATCAGAAAGTTGCCGCCGCCCACCCCCTTCTGCATCCCGAACGTCTCCTCGACGAGGAACTCTCCCTCCATCACCGGCAAGCGCCAATAGCGCTTGCCCCCGATCACCTTGCTCGCCTGGAACCCGTCACCGAACACCCGCAGCGCCTTGCCTACGGCGAGCCGATCAGGGACGTCGGGGAGGCCGTCGAAGCAGGCGGTCGTGGGACAGGTGAGCACGGTCTGGCCGATCCGCACGATCAGCTGTTGCGGCAGGCTTTGCTTGTCCATCGTCAGGAACAGCACGCTGACGCCGGGGCGTCCGTCGGGAGTCGCGCTTTCCGGCAGCTCGCGCTCGATTCCCGCCTCGCACTTGCAACCGATCACCGAAGTGGCGAAGCCCGTGAGTTTCACGGCTGCCGCTCTCGCCCACTTCGGGTTCCGCCCGGTGATGATCAGCCGGGCGACCCGCATCGTGAACGCCTCGGCGAACGTGTCATCGATGGCGACGCCGTTGATCTTCATGATACCGGCTCCGCCCCGTAGTTCTCGAACGAGACGCAGGCGTAGTCTTGGAAGAAGCGCTTCAGGTCCTTCGTGACGGCGGCGTCGTACTCGGGCCGCACCGCCAGCCGGCGCCCGGCGGGCGCCCGGCGCAGTTGGCCTTCCTCGACCACGATGGTCCCACCTTTTATCACGTGGCGCGGCGTCGCAAACATCTGCGCGCGGTCGGGATGGTCCGCGTAGATGGTCACGTCGGCGTCCGCACCCGCGCCCAGGTGTCCCTTGGTCTTCAGGCCGAGCAGGCGCGCGGGGCCCGCGCGCGTGATGATGGCGATCTCGGACAGCGTGTACTCGCGTCCCAGACCGTCGAGCAGCGCGCTCCCCACGAGCATCTTTTGGTTGACCCGCTTCAGCTGCTCGTCCCGGTAGGTCCGGTCCATGAGCAGGCGGATGAGCTGCGGATAGGAGAGGAAGGACCCGCCATTCGGGTGATCGGTAGAGAGCACCACGCGCCACGGATCGCGCGCCAGCAGGAACAGCTCGAGCCCCACCGCCCATTGCAGCGCCGCGACCGCGGCCTGCTCCCGGTACGCGTACGGGACGATGCCGCACCCCGTCTCGAGCTCGCTGTCCACGTTCACCCACTTGCGGCCGGTGCTGGTGTACAAGAGGTGCTCGACCGGTGCATCGGCGGTGAGGGTCGTCGCCGGCCCGAACATCACCTGGCCCACGTCCGCACTGATTTCCGGATGGGCGTTCACGTGCTCGATCACGTCCCGCGCGGCGGACTTCCACCCCTTCCCCCGCTCCCCGCCGTAGCTGTGGAACTGGAGATGCGTGAAGTGCGCGCGCTGGCCCGCCAGCGCCTGCATGCTCTGGAGCGTCGTCCCGACGTTCCCTGGTTGACCCAGATTATTGCAGTGAATGTGCACCGGGTGCGGAAGCTCGAGCGTGTTGGCGGCGCCCGCGAGCACCTCCAGGATCTTCCGCGGCGTCACGCTGCTCGACCCCACCGGATCGTCGATCGCGCCTACGTTGCGCTCTGCCCCCCCCGACTTCCAGCGCGCGATGCCGCCCGGGTTCACGATCTTGATGGCGTAGGCTCGGGTGGCTCCGAGGAGCCACGCCACATACTGGCGCACTCGTGCCAGCTCGCCTGCCGCCAGCTGGCGCAGCAGATAGTCGTCGTTGCCGAGCAGCACGAAACAGCCCGAATCGATGATCGGCGTATCGTCGAGCTCGGCGTGGGCATGCCGGGCCGCGAGCGGAGCGACCGCCGCTTCCATCGCGGTCGTGTAGCCGAGGCCGGCATAGCGGTAGCCCGTCGTGAACGTGCTCGGGATCGTGCCGCCCGTCCCCGACCGCGCGGTTGCGCCGTCCGCGAGCCTCGGCGCCGGCACCGGATCGGCGGCGTGCTCCTCCGGCAACAACCGGCGGCCCTGGTTGACGCCCGAGCCGGCGATGTGCGCGTGGATGTCGACGCCCCCCGGCATCACGATCATCCCGCGCGCGTCGAGCCGCGGTACGTTGGAGGGGAGCTCGGCTACGATGCGATCGCCGTCGATGCACAGGTCGCGCACCTCCCCGTCCACCCCGTTCGCCGGATCGTACACCGTGCCGCTGCTGATGCGGAGCCGCGAGGCGGCGCTCATGCGCCGAGCCGCTCGCGCAGCGAGCGCAGCGCGCCGGCCGCGGTGGGCGGGCCTGGGAGCACAGGCCGCAGCGGGAGCGGGACGTCGTCCATCCGGAACGCCGTGCCGCCCTCATGAATGCCCGCGATGCCGGTGTCCAGCGCGACCGCTGGCTTGAACGACGCTCCGCTCACGCGCGGCCCGATCGCGACGGTCACGAGCGGCGCCAGTCCCGTTGCCATCGAGTCGGGGAGGCTCGCCGGTGAGCCGATCACCAGCGCGGCGTCGATCTCACCGGCGGCGAGCAGCCCCGCCGCGCCGTGCTGGGGGCGGTAGGCGGGATACCCCGGCGCGAAGTCCACCGCGAACGGAAAGCCGGTCTGCCAGGTGACCACTGCGTCCGCGCCCGAGCGGTTTCCCCCGCCGCGCAGCACCACCAGCGCGCAGCGGGTCGGCGCATTGAGGGCCTGCGCGAGCGTCACGAGCGCCTCTGCCGCGTCCGGATCGGCCGGGGCGGCGCCCGGCTCACCGTCGACGACGAGCGCTACGTAGCGGCCCGCGCCCATGCGGCGGGCGAGCTCCACAGCGGACCGGAACCGTTCGTGGTCGGTGGCCACTCGGCCCTGCACCGTCGCGCGCATCACGCCGAGCGCGTCGATTTCGTCCCCGGGCGCGACCGCGACACGGGCGGCGGCGTCGCCGGGCCCACGCCTCGCGCCCACGTCCACCGCGATCACCGTGCGACTCCTCCGGCCCTCGGGGGTCTGGAGGCCCTGCGGCTCAACGGCGTAGCGCGAGGTGAAGCGCGGGTAGCGCTCCGCCGGGTCCGTGCCCCAGAACACGATCACATCGGCCCGCTGGCGGATCTCACCCAGCGTTGCCCCGGCCCGGCCGCGCCGTTGGGCGGCGAGAATCCCGGCTGCCGCGCCGGAGCTGACGCTGTCGAGCATCGCGCCCAGGCGATCGCCCAGCGCCACGGCTTCGCGCTGCGCTTCGCACGACAAGTCGGCGGCGAGGTACACGAGCGGCCGCTGCGCTGCCCTCAGGATTCGCGCTGCTTCGTCGAGCGCCTGCTCGAGCGGCGCCGTGCGGCCGTGAACCCGCACGTCCGGCGTCATCGTGCCGTCGCCGAACCACGCGGCGCCCAACGCGCAGGCGTTCCGTGCTTCGCCAATGCGATCGTGTTGTACGACGACGGTGATATCGTC
>DASPXE010000153.1:0-8571 GCA_035637455.1 Gemmatimonadales bacterium | reverse complement strand
TGTGGTCCGAGTCTCCCGCCCCGTCCGCCGTCGTCGCGACCTCGGGGCGTAGCGCCGCGCGCACCGCGCGCTCCAAATCCCGGGCTGTCCGGTCCTCGGGAGCCGCCGCGCGCGCCCGGGCCGCGTACGCTTCGGCAAGCGCCGGCTGGCCTTTCCAGTAGAGCGTCTGCGCGAGCCCGATCAGCAGCTCGGCCGCGTCGGGGTGCGCGGCAAGCGCCGCCCGCCACAGCCGCTCCGCCCGCTCGAGGTCGCCCCGCCAGGCGACCACGCGAGCTCGCCCGGCAAGCGCGTCAACCCGCCCGGTGGAGCGTGACAGCACGGAGTCGTACAGGATGAGGGACGCTTCGGTGTGTCCCGCCCACGCCAGTACCTGCGCCTGGGCAACCATGACGTCTTCGTCCTTCGGGTCGAGCCGGCGCAGCCGGCCGAAGCGCTGCAGCGAGCGCGCCACCTTGCCGTCCCAACTGTCCAGAATGGCGAGCCGAAACAGCGCGCGCTGGTTCAGCGAGTCGGCGGTGAGGACCTGCTCGTATCCCGCGCGCGCCGCTCCGTACTCGCCGCGGCGGAATGCCTCGTCCGCCTGGGGCAGCTGGGCCGCGAGCAGGGCTGGGATCGCAAGGAGTGCGAGCACAGGGCTGAAAGAGCGTCGGGCATCGGTGTTTCCCATCCTGAAGGATGGGCTCGGCGGGGCACAACGCTGAAGCGTGGTGTGCTTTAGCACAGTGGTTCGCCGAGCCCACGCTTCAGCGTGGGAACCATCCCGGCGCGGACCTCGCGGTTCCCTCACCACCTGCGCCACGAGCGGGGCGAGCAGGACGATCATGAACGGCCAAGATAATGAAAGCCGGGGCCCGGATGGTGGGCCCCGGCTTTCCGCACCGCGACGGCGTGCGGCGAGCTAGCGCTTTACGGCATTCACCGCCCCTAACGCGTCCAGGTAGCCGGCGCCCACCTCCCACAGGGCGAACCCCGGCAGCGGCCGCGCCGTGCCTACGATGGCGTCCCGCACTTGATCCGGCTTGAGGGTCCCCCCCGCAGCCTCCTGCATCAACGCCACGACGCCCACGACGTGCGGCGTCGCCATCGAGGTGCCGGACGCGCAGGTATAGTACGGCTCGTTGGCCAGGCTGATGGCGCAGGTGCTGGTGAGGTTCAGGTCGTGGTTGGCGTCGGACCCGTTGAGCACCGTCCCGGTGGATGCGCGCGTCGAGACAATGTGCACGCCGGGGGCGGTGATGTCGGGGTGGTACATCGGGTCGTTGGGGATGCCGCGCGACGAGAAATCGGCGAGGATCGGTGCCCGATTCTGACCGGTGGGATCGTCGCAGTGAATCGCCGAGTTCGTCGGGTCGGGGCTCACGAGCTTGCACCCCGCCGCCACGCCGATCACCCAGGGCGCCACGCTGTAGGGGTTCAAGGTGTTCTGATCCGGCCCGTCGTTGCCCGCGGCGAACACCACGGTGATGCCGTGGTCGTGCACGGTCTTGGACGCCTTGTTGATCGGATCCTTGGGATCGAAGGCGCCGCTCGTGCCCCAGGAGTTGTTCACGACCTTGATGTTGTAAGCCTGCTGGTGGTCGAGGATGTAATCGAATCCGGCGAGCGCCCAGAAGATGAACAGGATGTCCCCCGTGCCGAGACCCACGAGCTTTGCCCCCGGGGCGACGCCGGTATAGTAGCCGGCGGACGCGGTGCCCAGGCCCGCCGTGATCCCGGCGACGTGGGTGCCGTGGCCCACCGACGTCTCGCTGTTGGGGAGGTTCTCGACGAACAGGTCCGCGCCCTGCTTGAGCGGCTTCGGGGCCGGCCCCTTGAACGTGACGACGTCGCTCAAGTTGAAGATGACCTTGATGTTCTGGACAGTCTTGTCGGGGTAGTGCAGGTCGGGGTTGTAGAGGCCGTCGATCCCTGAGTCGAGGATCGCGATGCCGATGCCCTTCCCGGTGATGCCCATCGCCTGCACCGCGTCCGCCCGAATCGTCGGCACGCTCTCGTGCAGCAGCAGGGCGTAGAGACCGCCGCCACGCCCGTAGTACTGTAGTTGTCTGTTCAAGTACACCGACTGGACTCCCGGCAGCGCGGCGATGGCGTTGACCTGCGCCGGGGTCGCGACGCCCGCGACCAGGGCGAGGTTCCTGAACTGTACCACACCCGCGCCGAGGTCGAGCATCGCGTTGCTCACGGCATCGCGCGTGGTGAGCGCTTCGTCGTAATTGACGATTACCTCCAGGCTTGCGGTCGGCGTCGCGGTCGCGAGTGCGGCCGCCAAGGTGGGATCCAGCACATTGGCCTGCAGGCGCGGCGCCGCGGGTTGCGGCCCGGCCACCTCGGGTCGTTCCCGGCACGCACCGGCGAGCGCCAGCAGGGCGACCAGAACGGAGCGTCTCATGCGTCCCCTCCTAGGTGGTGTGATGGAGCGAGCGGCAGGAAGGGCAAGACCGATGCCGACTGAACGCCAAGCGGACCCGGGCACCGCGTGTAGCGGATACGCAGCACCGGGGGGGAGCGCGCGGGCTCTTTAATCGATCAGTGGAACGTGACGCCCAGTCCGAAGTCGACTACGTTCTGCTTCCAACCGGTCGCGAACGTCCCTCCACCCCCCGACAGCCCGAGCTCACCGACCCCGCCGTAGACGAAGTTCGCCACCGGCGTGAGTGAGACGTTGCGGCCGACCCGGACGTCGTACCCGACCCCCGCCGTGAACCCCCAACCCGTACCGGTTATCGACGGGCTCGTGTTCACGTTGTAGGTCGAAAAGCCCAACCCACCGCTCAAGAAGAGGCCGCTGGCCGCGACGGGATAATAGTAGAGGGACGCGGTGACATTACCGATCGTCTCCGTAGCCCCGCCGCTCGTGTGCGACCAGCCGTTGATCGCCCCGCCGATGAGCAGGTTGCGGCTGGGCGTTCCACCCAGCTTGAGAAACGCCGTGACACCGCCGGTGCGCGGGCCGCTGCCACAGCTGTCGCAGGTGATGTTGGCTGAGCCGTAGCCCAGCCCGAAGCCGATCCAGAACCCTTCGCGCCGCTGCGGATACTGGGCCCGGGCCGCGGGTGCGACGGCCAAGAGCGCGCCCCCAAGCGCGATGACGCGCGCCACGATACGCATGGAAACCCCCTGTGAGATCAGGTGTTAGCGGCTAGCGACGGCTGCCACCCCGCCGGGGGCGAATTCTGTGCCGCATTGGCGCAGCAGGAGCGGCGCCGCCGCACTGTCCCCTCGTGGTGTCAGGTGCGCGGCCGGGGCGCCTGACGGGCGCCGGGCACCAAAATGTGCTGTTGCGCATGTGGGACTCAGACGGCACATTCTCCCCGGCGGCACACCGATTGCCATGCACGGTACCGGCTGCACTGTCGGTGAAATCGTGCATCAAATGCAAAAATCGATTGACGGTGAGAAAGGGGCGCGCTAGCTTCGACCCATGAAACTCATCACCACTATCGTGCGGCCCGAGCGCCTCCCAGAGGTCAAGGCGGCGTTGTTTCGGGCCGGCGTCACCGGGATCACGCTGACCCGCGTCAGCGGCCACGGGGGCGAGCAGGAGATCGTCGAGCAGTATCGTGGCACCACCATCGTCATGGAATTCCAGGAAAAGGTGAAGATCGAGATGGTCTGCTCCGAGCCCTTCGTGGAGCCGTGCATCAAGGCGATCCTGTCGTCCGCGCGCACCGGTGAAGTCGGCGACGGCAAGATCTTCGTGCAGCCGATCGAGCGCGTGATCCGGATTCGCACCGGCGAGCTCGACAACGCGGCGCTCACCGCGGTGAACGCGGACGCAGTCCAGCGTGCCGCGCTCGAGACGGCCCAGCATGCCGGCGCGACTGCCGGGGAGGAAACATGAGACTGCCCTTACTCGCGATCGACGCTGCGGCCATCTCGGCGGGCGACACCGCCTGGGTGCTCGCCTCCACGGCGCTCGTGATGGTGATGACCGTCGGCCTGGCGTTCTTCTACGGCGGGCTGGTGCGGCCCAAGAACGCCCTCAACACCATGATGATGAGCGTCGTCGCGCTCGGTCTCATCAGCGTGCAGTGGGTCCTTGTCGGCTACTCGATCGCGTTCGGGCACGGCTCGCCCTTGTGGGGCGGCCTCGCCTGGCTGGGCTTCCGCGGTGTGGGAGGGGATCCCGACCCCGCGTACGCGGCCACGATCCCGTTGCAGGCGCACGCGATGTTCCAGCTGATGTTCGCGATCATTACGCCGGCGCTGATCTCGGGGGCGATCGTGGAGCGGATGCGGTTCCGCGCCTACGTCGTGTTCCTGCTGCTGTGGGCGACGTTCATCTACGACCCGCTCGCCCACTGGGTGTGGGGCGCGGGAGGGTGGCTACAGAAGCTGGGGGCGCTCGACTTCGCGGGCGGCACGGTGGTGCACATCAGCGCCGGCGTGTCGGCGCTGGTCGCGGCGCGCATGCTGGGGCCGCGGCGCGACTTCAAGCGCACCGCCATTGTCCCGCACAACGTGCCGCTCGTACTGCTCGGCGCCGGGCTCTTATGGTTCGGATGGTTCGGCTTCAACGCCGGCTCTGCCCTTGCCGCCAACGGCCTCGCCGCGCTCGCGTTCACCAACACCAACACCGCGGCCGCCATGGCGCTCGTCACCTGGGCGTGCCTGGATCTGGCCCGGTCCGGCAAGGTGACGGCGGTCGGAGCCGCAACCGGCCTCGTCGTCGGGCTCGTGGGCATCACCCCCGCGGCGGGATACATCACGGCGCCTGCCTCCCTCGCGGTCGGAGCGCTGAGCGCGCTGGTGAGCTACACCGCGATCCAAATCCGCGCGAAAACGCGGCTCGATGACTCGCTCGACGTGTTCTCCTGCCACGGGCTCGCGGGAATGGCTGGAGCGATGCTGACCGGCGTGTTCGCGACGAAGCTGGCCAACCCGGCGGGCGGCGACGGCTGGCTGGCCGGCAACTTCGCGCAGATGGGGATTCAGCTGCTCGCGGTGCTGGCGACTGTCGTGCTGGCCGCGACGGGGACGGCCGTGATCATGATGATCGTCAAGGCCACGGTCGGCGTCAAAGCCGATGTGCGCGCCCAGCTGCGGGGCCTCGACCTGAGCGAGCACGGCGAAGAGGCATACTTCGGTGAGCAGGGGGCGATCGCTGGGTCGGGGACGGCGCTGGGTGAGAGCGTCATCGTTTCGTCCGTCCCTGCGACGCCCTTGGAGGCGCCGGCCGTCAGCTAGCGTTTTTCGCCTCCTCGAGCGCTGCGGCATACTCGCGGCCCATCCGCTCGAGCGAGAACAGCTCCACCGCCCGCCGCCGCGCCGCGGTGCCGAGGGCGCTGCGGCGCGGCGGATCGGCGAGCAGCTCGGCGAGCGCCAGCGCGTACTGCTCCGGATCGTCTCCGGTGAGGACGCCGGCGTCGCCCAGCACTTCGCCGAGCGCCGCGCCGGCCACGGCCACGACCGGACGGCCACACGCCATCGCCTCGGCGAGCGCGAGCCCGAACGTCTCCACCGGGCAGGCGTGGACCACGCACGTGGCCGCGTTGTACGCCGTCGCCAGCTCGACCGGCGCCAGGAACCCCAGCAAGCGGACGTCGAGCCCGAGCCGCGCCGCTTGGTCGCGGATCAACCCGGCGAACCCGCCCTCGCCACACACCAGGAGCGGCGGCCCGTGCGGCCCGAGCCGAGCGAGCGCGTCGAGCAGCCAGTCATAGCGCTTCTCGCGCTCGAGCGCGCCCACCGCGAGCAGGAACGGGCGGTCGCCCAGGCCGTGCCGCTCACGGAACTCGCGTCCCGCGGCCGCGTCGGGCCGGAACCGCTCCGTATCCACGGCCTCGTAGATCACTCGTGCTGGTCGCCGCACCATAAACGGCGCCACCGAGCGCGCCTGCGCTGCGGCCGCACGTGTGAGGAAGACGGTCAGGGCCACGCGCCGGTACGCGAGCCTCACGACCGCGTCGTGCGGCGGCGTCGCCTGGCCGACGTTGTGGCGATACACCAGCGTGAAGCGCCGCGCCAGCGACGCGAGCGCGCCCAGCCGGAGATCGCGCGGCTTCTCGGCCAGCACCACATCGCTCTGGAGCTCCCGCAGCGCGCTCAGCAGAATGCGAGCCTCCCGGAGACCCGTGTCGCGGATCGACAGCTCGCGCACCGCAAGCCCCTGCGCGGCGAAACCGGCGGTCACGGCCGGCGTCGTGGCGAGCAGTTCGACGGTGTGTCCGTGCCCGGCCAGCCCGCGAGCGATGTTGGCGAGACTCGTCCCCGAACCGCGCCACGTCCGCGCCGACGTCAGCAGCGCTACGCGCACACTTGGTGTCCCCGCCGTTCACGACCCATGAAACCACCGCAGCCTGAACAAATCCCACGCGAACCGTCCGGGCGAGGTGAGGCAGGTGACTGGGATACGCCGCAGCTCGAGCAGATCCGTCGCGTCGGTGTTCATGCGACGCCGCATGATGACCCCGGCCTCGTAACCCGCGTCGCGAGCCAATTGAAGCGTCTGACTGTTGTAGTCGCCGTACGGGTAGCCCAGCACGGTCACGGGCTTTCCCAGGAGCGCGCCCAGCTGCTCGCGCGAGGTGCGCAGCTCGCGCTGCGCTTCGACCGGCGGTAGCCTCGTCAGGCGGGGGTGCGTCGCCGTATGCGAGCCGAACTCGATCCCCCCCTCCGCCTGCAGCGCCCGGATGTCAGCGGGGTCGAGCAGCGGCTCTTGGATCTCGTCTCGATCCCAGGCGTTGGTCTTCCCCACGTAGGCCGCCACAAGAAAGACCGAAGCACCGAAGCCGTACTGGCGCAGCAGCGGGAGCGCGATGGTGCGGTTCGAGCGGTACCCGTCGTCGAAGCTGATGATGATGGCGCGCGGGGGCAGGACGCGCTCACCGCGGCGATAAGCGAGGTAGTCAGCGAAGCTGACGCTCCTGTAGCGGTGGCGCGCGAGGAACACGAGCTGCGCCGCAAACTGCTCGGGCGTCACGTAGTTCTTCGGGTAGCGTGAGCCCGGCGGAATGCGGTCGATCTTGTGGTACACGAGGATCGGCAGCTTCATGCGTGCACATGATAACCCGTGGCCGGCGTTTTCACCGCCCCGCGACCTCGATCTCCCGCGTCGCGACCGCCCGGCGCCCGCTCGCGCCGTGCACGGCGATCTCGATGCGGTAGCGCCCAGGCGAGAGGCCCGACAGGTCGACCGCCAGCGGCCGGCCGGCCACGGCGCCGCGAAGCTGGGGCAGCTCCTGCCACTCGAGCCGCACGGAGGCGCGCCGTCCCGCGATGTGCAGCGACTGCGCGGCGCGGCGCAGCCACCCCGTGCCGACCGGCAGCACCGTGACCACGGTGGTCGTGGCTTCGGCCGAGTCGAGCCCGGCGACCTCCCAGAACAGCCCCACACGCGCGCTCCCCCGCACGACCGTCGAGCCCCGCACGTAGGGGAGCACCGCCGCGAGCTCCGTGGGCAGGGTGTCGGGAGGATCGAACAGCAGGACGTCGGAGACGGAGAACCCGGCCAGGGCGTCGTGGGGGCGCACGCCGTAGCGCGCCCGGGCGACGTGTCGCCGAGCGGCGGCGACCAGCTCCAAGCTCAAGAGCTGGGGCCCCCCGTCCACTTTGGCGACGATGACGTCCGAGGCGCCCGCGTCCGGACGGCGCTCGATCACCGGTACGCTCCGTTCGTCGCGGGCGAGCACGAGCGCCACGTCGCGAGCCGTCCCCGCGAACAGGGTGTCTTCGCTCACGTCATAAGCGGCGACGACCAGGCACGAATCGCCGCGCCGGAACAGGGCCACCTGGTGCACGAGCGGCGCGAATGCGGTCGCGTACGCCGGCGCGTAGCGCTCGCGGGGGCGGTGAGCGACCGGCGTCCAATTCTCCCCTTGCGAGCTTGCCGGATCGTCGAACGCCCGGGCGTCCGCCAGGAAATGAAACGCCGGCTCGGGCTCATGACTCGTGACCAGCGGCTCAACCGAGCCGATCGAGCGGGGCGGTTGCTGGGTCCAGTACGCCGGCCAACCGTACCGCAACAGCGTCTCGCGCATGTCGTCACCCCAGAACATGCCGAAGGGCGAGCGCGCGTCCTGCTCGATGCGGGCCATCGTGGCGCGGGCGAGGTGCTCGGTGCGGCGGTCGTTGCCGGGGAGCGAGTAGAGCGGCTGGGCGAGCCACCACAACCGCTCCTCGAACGCACCGCGCTCGTCGCAGGAGAGCTGGCGGTAGCGCCGGGCCAGCTCGCCGTCGAGCAGCAGCGATACGTCGGTCCAGCGACACCGTTCGACGCGCGGCATGTCCCGCAAGGCGGTCCGATACGCGGAGTCCGCCGCGGCGTAGTTCCCTGCGACGTGCTGCGCGAGGCCCACCAGTGCCCCGCACCACCACGGCGCGGCGCCGCACGCCTGGGCGGCGGCGAGCGCGGCGGCGGTGCGGCCGCTTTGCAGCAGGTAGCGCACCCGCTGGCCTGCAATCCAGTCGTCACCCGGGGCGGCAGCCGCCGCCGTATCGAGCCTCGCGAGCAGCCGGTCGCGCGCCCGCCCGATGCGCTCGGGCTCGGGCGGTGGGGACCCGGGCGACGCGGCGCCGTCGTCGTACCAGAAGCAGAACCGGCCGATGTGCTCGTCGCAGTCGTAGCCGCCC
>DASPXE010000152.1:0-10600 GCA_035637455.1 Gemmatimonadales bacterium | reverse complement strand
CGCGTCGCGATCGTGCTCGGCTCGGGGTTGGGGGATGCGGCGGACGAGGTTCGCAGCGCGACGCGCATTCCCTACGCGGAGATCCCCGGCTTTCAGAAGCCCGGCGCGCCGGGCCACAAGGGAGAGCTCGTCGCGGGGACGCTCGACGGGGTCCCGGTGCTCGTTCAGAGCGGCCGCTTTCATCTCTATGAGGGCCACGCGCCCGCCGTCGCCGCGCTGCCAGTCCGGCTCTTCGCGCGGCTGGGCGTCGGCACCCTGATCGTCACCAACGCCGCCGGGGGGATCCGCCCAACGTTTCGGCCGCCCACGCTGATGCTCATTGCGGACCACATCAATCTCATGTTCCGGAATCCGCTGGAGGGCCCGGTCGAGGAGGGTGAGCAGCGCTTTCCGGACATGAGCGACCCCTACGATCCTGCTCTGCGCGCACTGGCCCGCGAGGTGGCGCGCCAGGAGAAGATCGTGCTCGAGGAGGGTGTGTATGCCGCGCTGCTGGGCCCGTCGTACGAAACCCCCGCGGAAATCCGCATGCTGCAGCGCCTCGGCGCCGACGCGGTCGGGATGTCGACCGTGCCGGAGGTGATCGTGGCCCGGGCGCGGGGGATCCGCTGTCTCGGTTTCTCGAGCATCACGAACGTGGCGGCCGGGCTGTCTGCCGCCCCGCTGTCCCACGCGGAGGTGCTGGCGGCCGGGACGCAGGTCGCCGGCCAGCTTGCGACCCTGATAAGAGGCGTCATCGCCAGGCTTTAGAACTCTCCCCCGACCGCTTCCCGCTGCACCGGCCACTGACCGTATTCTGACACCTTCGTTGCAACCCTTTCGTCCCGAGCGCTGTCATAGTTCGCAGTGATCAGCCCGCCTCGGACGCCGTCGCCGGGGATGTCGCACCGACCTCCGTCTCCAGGTGCCCATGTCTCTGGCTATCCTCTGGCTGGCGAGCTGCGCCGCCGCCCCCTTGCCGACGCCCGCCGCGCTGCCCGCTCGGCCACCGGTTCTCACGTCCGCCGTCGCGGCCGACTCACCCGCCATGGCCCCACAGCGGGTGCGCGCCACGCGACTGGTCCGGCCGATCGTGGTCGACGGCGTGCTGCACGACGCGATGTGGGAGGGGGCCGAGCGCGTGACGGACTTCCGGCAGCGCGATCCAAATGAAGGGGCGGCCCCGACCGAGAGCTCCGTGGTGTACGTCGCCTACGACGACGCGGCGCTTTACATCGGCGCCCGGATGTACGACGCGCATCCCGACTCGATCGTTGCCCGACTGGGGCGGCGCGACGCGCAGACCAACGCGGACGCCTTCACCGTCTACATCGACCCCTACCACGACCGCCGCAGCGGCTACTACTTCGCCATCAACGCGGCGGGGACGCTCTCCGACGGTACGCTGTACAACGATGAATGGGACGACAACTCGTGGGACGGGGTGTGGGAGGGGAAGGTCAGCCGCGATTCGCTCGGCTGGACGGCCGAGCTGCGCATCCCGTACTCTCAGCTGCGCTTCATCCAAAAGCCGCAGTACGTGTGGGGGATCAACTTCCGGCGCGACATCGCGCGCAAGAACGAGCGGGATTATCTCGTCTACACGCCCAAGAACGGCAGCGGCTTCGTGTCGCGATTCGTGGATTTGGTGGGGATCGAGCAGGTCACCCCGCCGCCGCGGCTCGAGGTCTTGCCCTACACGACCGGCAAGGCGGAGCTCTCGTCACGGACTCCGGGCAATCCGTTCAACGACGGGTCCAAGCTGACGCCCGGCATTGGCGCCGACGCCCGCATCGGGCTAGGGCCCAACCTCACCCTCAACGCCACGGTGAACCCCGACTTCGGCCAGGTGGAGGTGGATCCGGCGGTGGTGAACCTGAGCGACGCCGAGACGTTTTTCCAGGAGAAGCGGCCGTTCTTCATCGAGGGGGCGTCGATCTTCAACTTCGGGCGGGGCGGGGCGCGCAACTACTGGGGGTTCAACTGGGCCGAGCCGCGGTTCTTCTACAGTCGCCGCGTCGGCCGCGCCCCTCAGGGAAGCGTGCCGACTGCAGACTTCAGCGACATGCCGGTGGGGGCGCACATCCTCGGTGCCTTGAAGATGACCGGGAAAGCGGCGGGGAGCTGGAACGTCGGTGCGCTCTCGGCGGTGACGGGCCGGGAGACGGCCCAGCTCGACACGGCTGGGACGCTGTTCAAGAAGGAAGTCGAACCGCTCACCTATTACGGAGTGTTCCGAGTGCAGAAGGAATTCCCCGACGGCCGTCAGGGGCTGGGCGTCATGAGCACGGTGGCCGCGCGCGGGTTCCAGGACCCCACGCTGCGCGCGGACGTCAACTCGCGCTCGTTGGTGTGGGGTGCCGACGGGTGGACGTTCCTCGATCACGACAAACGGTGGGTGGTCACCGGGTGGGTCGGCGCGTCACGCATCGACGGGAGCGCCGCCCGCATCACCGCGGTGCAGGAGAACCCACGGCACTACTTCCAGCAGCCGGACGCCGGGCATGTGCGTGTGGACTCGACCGCAACGTCGCTCACCGGCTGGGCGGCCCGGGTCTACCTGAACAAGCAGAAGGGCAACTGGTTCTCGAATTCGGCGATCGGGGTCATCGCCCCACGGTTCGACGTGCACGACCTCGGCTTCCTGTGGCGCACCGGAGTGGTCAACCTGCACGTCGGCGCGGGCTACGACTGGACGAAGCCCGGAAAAGTGTTCCGCTACGCGGAGCTGGGCGGAGCCCTATTCCGCAACTACGATTGGGACGGCAACATCAACTGGTCAGGTGCCTTCCAATTCGGGACCCTGCAGCTGCTCAACTACCATCAGTTAAACTGGGACCTGGCTTACAACCCCTGGACCGTGAACAACCGACGCACCCGCGGCGGCCCGCTGACCTTGAATCCCCCCGGCTACCAGGTGGACCTCGGTTGGCAATCGGACAGTCGCAAGGCGTGGGTGATCAACTTCCAGTCCGGGACCTACCAAGCGGAGAGCGACCGGAACTGGTACCTCTCGCCCAGTGTCGATTTCCGGCCAGCATCCAACGTCCTCTTGAGCGTCGGCCCGAATCTGTTCCGCGAACTGACGCCCGTACAGTATGTCGGCACGTTCGCGGACCCGGCGGCGGCGACGACGTTCGGGAACCGCTACGTCTTCGGGACGCTGCACCAGACCGAGCTCTCGGCCGGAATCCGTTTGAACTGGACCTACAGCCCGGCGCTGTCGCTCCAGGTCTACGCCCAGCCGCTGATCTCCGCGGGCCGGTACGGCGACTTCAAGGAGGTGGCGCGTCCCCGCACGTTCGACTTCACCGTGTACGGGCGGGATGCGGGCACGATCACGCGCGCACCCGACGGGAGCTACGTGGTGCACCCGATCACGGGCAACGCGACCGACTCGCTCACGTTCGGCGATCCGAACTTCAACTTCGTCTCGCTGCGCGGGAACGCCGTGCTGCGCTGGGAGTACCTGCCAGGCTCGACGATCTTCTTCGTGTGGACGCAGAGCCGCTCGGACGACGAGAACATCGGGGACTTCCAGTTCCGCCAGTCGATGGATCGGCTGCTGCACGCCAAGGCGGACAACATCTTCCTGGTGAAAGTCACGTACTGGTGGAATCCATAACGGCGCTCTAGACGTGTCGACGCCAAGGTAGACGCTGAGATGGCGCCTACCTCAGCGTCTTTCCACCTCGGGCGGATACACCGAGACGTCTGATCCAACCGCGAAGATGGTGGAAACGGGTGTGCTGTGGTTCAAGACTTCCCACTCAGGCCCGTACAGCGCCGCGAAGTCCACGGCATAATCCACGTTCACGACTCTCCTGACGGCCCAGGGTACGTGCTCCACGCGGAACGCTCGCGGCCGCCCATGCCGGTCGGTGCGCACGCCGTACGTGCGCTGTGTGAGGTAGTACTCGAAGGTTGCCGCGGCCGGAACCGCGCGGTCGCGCGACCCCGTGACGACGATGCGATCGCGTGGCGCATCGAGCCCGAAGCGGTATTCCGCGGTGACGCTGTCCGTGCCCTCGACGAGGCGTGCTGAGATCCGGGCGGCCTGGAACGGCTCCCCGTAGCGGAGTCGCCCGACCGCCGCGATGATGCGGCTCGGGACGAGCTCGCGCACGAATGCCACGGCGGGTTGCGCTCCGTGCCTGGCGTAGACCCGGAAGTTCACCTGGGGGTGAGCGGCGAAGCCGGGGATGCGCCAGCCGCGCACCAGCACGTCGTGCATCTCGAGCGCTACCAGACTCGCGTGCGTCTTGCCGTTCCAGCGGTCGGGTTCGACACCGGGAGCGAGCTGCGCCCGCACCAGGTCCTCGGGAGCTTCGAAGGTGAGGAGGACCAGGTTCGACCAGCGGGCGGTGAGGAAGGGGCGGGGCGTCAACGCGCGCCCGCGCCCTTCCGCAATGCCGTGCCCCTACCACCCATCCGTCGGCGGTCGCGGCGGCGCGGGCACGAAATGGTTCAGCGGTCCGTGTCCCTTGCCCAGCCCCGGGGCGGCGGCCATCGCGCGCTGCACGAAGTCGAGCGCATCCTCGACGGCGCGCTCGAGCGGCCGGCCGTGGGCCAGCCCCGCGGTGATCGCCGCCGAGAGGGTGCAGCCGGTGCCGTGGGTCGAGGTCGTGTCGAGCCGCGCGCGGGTGAAGCGTCGCACCGTGCCGTCGCTCACGAGCACGTCGACGATCTCGTCTCCTGCGAGATGGCCGCCCTTCATCAGGGCGGCGTTGGCGCCGAGCTGCACGAGCGCGCGGCCGGCACGCTCCATGTCGGCTGGGTTCCGCACGTCGGTGCCCACGAGAATCGCGGCTTCGGCCAGGTTGGGCGTGACGAGCCGCGCGAGCGGCACGAGACGCCGCGCGATCAGCCGCTCGGCGTCCACATTCAGCAACCGGTCGCCCGACGTCGCAATCATGACAGGATCGAGCACGTAATTCGGCAGCCGCCGGCCGGCGATCCCCGCCGCCACGGTTTCGACCAGCTCTGCCGAGCCGAGCATGCCGCTTTTCACGGCCGCCGCGGGAAGGTCGTCGGCCAGAGCGTCGATCTGTTGAGTCACGAGCGCGGCCGGCAGCGGCTGCCATGCCCGGACGCCCACAGTGTTCTGGGCGGTGACGGCGGTGATCACGCTCGTGCCGAACACGCCGAACTGGTGGAACGTTTTCAGATCGGCCTGGACGCCGGCCCCGCCGCCCGAATCGGAACCGGCGATGGTGAGGGCGATCTTCACACGGGCCCCGTCAGTCGCCCGTGTCCGCTGCACTGGAGGGGCAGACTCCGGCGCCGCTTCTTCGCATATTGATGACTCGGAGGCGGGCCCGAACGCGTGAGGACACCCATTGCTAGTAATCTGCAGTCCACGATCCGCGATCTTCAACGGCGCAAGGCGCGCGGCCGTCGCGGGCTCGCCCTGATCGAGGGGGTGCGTCTCGTGGAGGAAGCGCTCGCGGCGGGCCTGACCTTCCGTGGCGCCCTGGTCGCCCCGGACCTGGCCCGCACGACGCGCGGCCGCGAGCTGGTGGTGGAGCTGGAGCGGCACGCCGTGCCCGTGGAAGAGGGCTCGGCGCGCGCCCTCGCCGAGGTCGCCGACACGGATGCGCCGCAGGGCATCGTCGCGGTGGTCGAACCTCGCACCTGGGCAGCCGACGACATCCCGCTCGGCGGAGTGCGCAGCACGGCTCTCGTCATCGACGGCGTGCAGGACCCGGGGAACGTGGGCACGCTCATCCGCACCGCGCACGCCCTGGGCGCGGCGGGCACCGTCGTCCTGCGCGGCACCGCCGACACGCTCAACCCCAAGGCGCTGCGCGCCGCGATGGGCGCGACCTTCCGCCATCCGGTCGTGCCGCTCGACGATACCGCCTTCATCGCGTGGGCGCGCCGGCACGGCGTGACCTTGTGGGCCGCGGCCGCCGACGGCGTGCCCCTGCCGCGGGCGTGGGGGGAAGGCGGACAGGGGAAGTCAGAAGGGCCGATCGCGGTGATCGTCGGCAACGAGGGCGCAGGTATCCGGCCGCAGTTCAACGCGGTGGCCGCGAAGCGTGTGGCGATCCCCCTCGCCCAGGGCGCCGAGTCGCTGAACGTCGCGGTCGCGGCGGGCATTCTCCTCTTCGAGGTGACGCGTGGTCGTTGATCCGATCCTGCTCGTCGGAGCCGCTCTCCTCGGGCTCTGCTTCGGGAGCTTCCTGAACGTCTGCATCCTGCGCCTGGCGAAGGAAGACAAGCGGCAGCGCTCCCTCTTCCGCCCCCCCTCTACTTGTCCGAGCTGCCGGCAGCCGATCGCGTGGCGGGACAACATCCCCGTGGTCTCGTGGCTGCTGCTGCGCGGTCGGTGTCGCCGGTGCGGACACCCCATCTCGCTGCAATACCCGATCATCGAGGCCGTCGTCGGGGTCCTGTGGATCGCCGCGATGGTGGCCTACGGACCGACCGTTCACTTCCTCGCCGCCGCGCTCCTGGGGACGATCCTGCTCGGCATCGCCGTGACCGACGCTCGCCATTACCTGATCCCCGACGAATACAACTGGGCCGGTCTCATCATCGGTCTCGGCGCCTCCCTCGCGGCGGGCGTGCCGGGGTTCAAGGAAGCAGTGCTCGGCGCGGCGACGGGCTTCGCGCTACTGTACGCGGTCGGCGTCGCCGGGCGGTGGGTCTTCGGGGAAGAGGCGATGGGGGGCGGCGATATCAAGATGATGGCGATGGTGGGCGCGTTCGTCGGCTGGAAGGGCGTGCTGCTGACCGTGTTCGCGGCGTCGGTGTTCGGCAGCCTGGTGTACGTCCCGCTCCTGCTCCGGGGCAAGAAGCGCCACGTCCCGTTCGGGGTATTCCTCGCCATGGGGGCGGCCGTCGTGTTCGTATTCCGCGACGCCATCATCGACTGGTACCTGCGGTTCCTGCGGGCGGGGTGACCGGATGGGCGATCCGTTCGAAGGGCTGTTCGACTCGGGGGCGGTGCTCGACCGCGTCGGCGTCGACCTCACCGTGCAGGCGCGACGTGGCGACTTGGAGCCGGTCCGCTGCCGGGACGCGGAGATCGCCCGCGTGGTGGACATCCTGCTGCGGCACAGCAAGAACAACCCGGCGTTGATCGGCAAGGCAGGCGTCGGAAAGACCGCTATCGTCGAGGGGTTGGCGCAGCGCATCGCGGGCGGCGACGTCCCGCCCGCGTTGAAGGACGCGCGGCTCGTCGCCCTGGATCACGTGGCGCTGCTCGCGGGGACGGCGTTCCGCGGCCAGTACGAGGAGCGGATCCGCAAGCTGGTGCGCGAGCTCTCGGCCGACCCCGACCTGATCCTGTTCGTGGACGAGTTGCACAACCTCATCGGCCAAGGCACGGCCCTCGGGGCCGCGATGGACGCGGCCAACATGCTGAAGCCCGCGCTGGTGCGCGGCGACATCCGCATTATCGGCGCGACGACCGGCGGTGAGTACGACAAATGGATCCGGGGCGACCCGGCGCTCGAACGGCGGTTCCAGCCGGTCGTCGTCGAGGAGCTGGACGCCATCCAGACGTGGGAGGTGCTGGTGGCGCGGCGCCCGCGCCTCGAGCGGCACCACGCCGTTGCCATCACCGACGACGCCCTCAAGGCCGCGATCGTGCTCACCGACCGCTTCGTCCCCGAGCGCGCCCGCCCGGACAAGGCGATCGACGTGCTGGACGAAGCGTGCGCCCACGCCCAGGCTGCGGCGAAGGTGTCGCCCGCGCTCGACCATCTCATCCGCGAGCGGCGCAAGGTGGACGCGATGATCCGGCGGGGGCTGACCCACGAAGCCCCGGCAACCGAGCCGGCCGAGGACCTCGTGGCCGAGATCTTCCCGATGCTGGAACGCATTGGCGCGGAGATCGAGAAGATGCTGGGCGGTCCAGGGCGGTCGAAGACGGGCAAAGACGGTCAAGGTGAGGCCGCGGACGAACCCCGGCCGTCCTCGACCGTCCTCGACCGTCCTCGACCGTCCCTCGCCGACCGCCGCGCGGAACTCGACCAGCTGCTCCGCGAAGAGCTGGAGCACCAGGGGATCGTCGTACGCGGCCAGGACATCGCCCGCGCGGTCGGGGCGTCGGTCGGGAAGAGCATCGAGTGGCAGGGATGAAGCGGCTGCGCGGCGCCGGGGCAGCACTCGCCGCCGCCGGCGTCGTCTTGGGGTGTCGCGATCGGGCGGAGGCGGTGCAACGCCAGAGCGCGTTGCGCGAGCTGGTGCACCAACGGATGCCCGCGCTCGAGCAGGTGACCGGGCTCAAATTCAAACGCGATCCCGCGGTCGCGCCCCGCAGCCGGAATCAGGTGCGCGACTACATCGTCCACAAGTTCAACGAGGATCTCCCGCCCGCTGAGCTCGCCGGACTGCAGGCGACGCTGCGCCTCTTCGGCTTCGTGCCCGATTCGCTCGACCTGCGGGAATCGTTTGCGGACGTCCTCACCGAGCAGATCGGCGGCTACTTCGATCCCGACTCGAACACCCTCTATGTGCCGACGGACATCGATTCGTTCATTGTGCGCACCAGCGTCACGCACGAGCTCGTGCACGCTCTGCAGGGCCAATACGTCAACCTCGATTCGCTGCTCGAGCTGAAGCACGCGAATGACCGCCGGGGTGCTGCGCAGGCCGTTCTCGAAGGCCAGGCCACGCTGGTACAGACGCTCGTGATGATGCCCGAGCAGCGCCTCGAGCAGCTCCCCAGCTTCTGGGAGGCGCGCCTGGCCACGATGGCCCAGCAGCGGCGCATGCCCGCCTTTGCGCACGCACCCCGCTGGCTGCGCGAGACGCTGATCTTCCCGTACCTGGCGGGGGCCGACTTCGTTCGCTGGTTCGACACCACCCATCCCGGCCGGCAGCCGTACGGGGCGGCGATGCCCGCGTCCACCGAGCAGATCCTGCATCCCGACCGCTATGCGGCGGGCGACACGCCGCTCGTGCTCGCGTTCGTCGCACCGTCGCCCGATACGGTGCGCTACGAGGACGACCTCGGCGAATTCGAGATCCGGCTGCTGTTCGCGCAGCTGCTCGACGACAGTACGGAGGACCAGGCGGCGTGGCTCGCCGGCGGCTGGGGCGGCGACCGCTATCGCATCCTGGGGCCGGCGTTCGAGGCGCTGGTGTGGTACTCGGCCTGGGACAACTCCGCCGCAGCGGCGCGCTTTGCCAAGGGATTGGAGCGGGCCTGGACCCGGAGGCGGTCGGACCGAGCGGCGGCCAGACGGTGGGAAATCAAGCGACTCACCCTCGACGGTCGATCACTGGTGCGGCTGGTAGACGCGCCGACGGGATGGGCAGGATGGCGGAGCGTGCCGCAGATTACCTTCGTTAAAGGCCGGTAAGAGGCCGGGGAAGGGGGAAGGGCCCCTTCCCCTTTCCCCGGTCTCTTACAGGCTTCTTACCGGCATCCCCCCTTTGAATCCGCCAACTCCATAAGTAGCTTTGTGCCCCGATGTTTACGGCCCTCTCGGAGCAGATCACCGCGGTCCTGAAGCGTCTCACGGGGCGCGGCGTGCTCTCGGAGGCAGACGTGACCGAGGCGTTGCGCGAGATCCGCCGCCACCTACTCGAGGCGGACGTGGGCTTCGAAGTGACGCGCGGCTTCGTCGAGCGGGTGCACGAGCGGGCGGTCGGCGCGCTCCAGATCACGTCGGTGAGCCCCGGCCAGCAGGTCGTGAAGCTCGTGCACGACGAGCTGGCGCGGATGCTGGGGGCCGACGTCGGACCCGACGGACGGCTGGTAGGGACGCAGCATGCCGCGCCCCTACAGTTCGCGTCCGTGGGCCCCACGCTGATCCTGCTCGTGGGTCTGCAGGGATCGGGGAAGACCACGACGGCGGCGAAGCTCGCCCGGCGGCTGAAGCTGGAACAGAAGGCTCCGTGCCTCGTCGCGGCGGACGTGTATCGACCGGCGGCGGCGGACCAGCTACGGCAACTGGCCGTGCAGGTGGGGGTGCCCGTGTTCGGGGCGGCGGAGCATGGACCAGGTGGTGTAGGGGCGCAGCATGCTGCGCCCCTACCATCCCCGGGCGGGGCGGTCGAGCTGGTGCGCGACGCTCTGCGGGCCGCCGAGCAGGCACGCTGCCGCACCGTCATCGTGGACACAGCCGGGCGGCTGCAGATCGACGCGGCGATGATGGACGAGCTACGCGCTCTACGGTTGGCCGTCGACCCCCGGGAGGTGCTGCTCGTGGCGGACGGGATGACCGGGCAGGACGCGGTGCGGATCGCGCAGGGGTTCCACGCGGCCGTGCGGCTCACGGGGGTGATTCTCACCAAGCTCGACGGTGACGCGCGCGGCGGCGCGGCTCTGTCGATCCACGGCGCGACCGGCGTACCGATCAAGTACGTCGGCGTGGGAGAAAAGCTGGACGCGCTCGAGCCCTTCGACCCAGGACGGATAGCGGGTCGGATCCTGGGGCAGGGCGACGTGGTGGGGTTGGTGGAGAAGGCGGCGACCGCGATGGACGGCGAGGCGGCGCAGCGGCTCGAGCGGAAGGCGCGCTCGAAAAAGGGGATGGATCTCGGAGACTTCCTCGTCGCCCTGAAGCAGATGCAGGCGATGGGGCCGCTCAAGCAGGTGCTCTCGTTGCTGCCGGGCGTGAACGCGAAGGCCCTGCAGGCGGTGGGCGCCGACGACAAGCGG
>DASPXE010000151.1:0-18495 GCA_035637455.1 Gemmatimonadales bacterium | reverse complement strand
AGCCCGCGCGCGACCCCCGCGTCCACCACGTCCGGCCGGTACCCGTGCGTATGGACGACATCCGGCCGGAGTCTCCGGCACAACCCCGCCACCGCCCGTCGCTCCCGCAAGTAGGCTCGCCCGGGAAGCACGAACGGATGGATCTGGATCCCGCTGTGGGCGAGTCCTGCCAGGAAGGGATGCTGCTCGCCGGGGCCGTCGAGCACGGCCGCGACGTGCACGTCATGACCCAGGCCCCGGAGCCCCCACGCCAGCGCTTGGGCCACGCGCTCCAGACCACCGATTTCACCCGGTGCGACGACTTGCAGGACGACCATTCTAGGCGAGCACCGCGTCCGCCGCGGTCTCGGCCTCGCTCGCCATGCCGCAACCGACTCGCTCGTCCCGTATGAGCGCATCTGCGAAGAACTTCGTCGCCCAGTTGAGGGTCTGGAACGGCCCGTACTCCGCGCCGAGCGGGAAGGAGCCCTTCACGCCGCCGCGGAGCCCGGGGTCGCGGCTCGTGCGGTTCTGGGTCGACTTGAGGAAGCGGAGCACCGGTCCGACCGGCTCGAGCCACTTGCGCTCACCCGTGATCTCGAACAGGCGCAGCCAGATATTCGCCAGCTGCGCCTCACCGGTCAGGCAGCTCCACGGCGCCGCAGGCGACCAGCCAGCGGCGAAGCGCCCTGGAAGCCGGCCGTCAGCCCCCACCGCGGCGGCGATCCGCTCCGCGGCGAGGGCGGCGTGGGCGACGAGTCGCGCGTCCTCCAGCACGCGCCCACCCTCGAGCAGACCGCGGATGCCGTAGGCGACGGTATGGAGCAACGGCCGCATCCGGTCGGTGAGGCAGCAGTCCGGCAACCAGCCATCGTCGTGCTGCAGCCGGGCGACCGCGCGGAGGCTTCGGGCCGCGGCGGCCGTGAACTCCGGTGCGCCGAGCCGCCGCCCGGCTTCCGCCAAACCCCACGCGGTGCGCGTGTTGTACAGCGTCGCCTGAGAATCGGCGAAGCGCGAATTGCCACGCCGCCACAGACCATCCGCGTCGAGCATCGCGAGCAGAAAGCACGCCGCGCGCCGCGCCGCTCCCGCGAACACCCCCGAGCCGCTGTGCGCGAACGCGGCGAGCCAGCCGAACAGCACCTGGCCCGTGTTGAACACCGCGGGAGACGTGGGCTCGCCCATCACTCCCCCTCGCACCGCCCCCGACGGCAGCTGGATCTCCACCTCCCACCGAGCGGCGCGCTCGGCGCGGCTCGCGAGGTCGGGCTGGTTCAAATGCCGCGCCGCCTCGTACAGCGTCGGGATGATGTAACCCGTCGTCTCGGGATAGGCCGGCTGCCAGCCGCGCGACTTGAAGTACGGACTCCACGCGAGACTGTAGCCGCGCGCGAACCCGCCGGCGCCCGTCGCGTCCTGAGCGCGCTCGAGCCACTCGAGCGCCGCCAGTAGATGCGGCCGGTGCAAGGAGTCGACTGCGTGCCCGGCGCGCTCTCGCCACAGCTCCTCGAAGGCCACCGGATTGAGCAGCGGGTGGGCGCGCACCTGTTGCAAACGGACCTCCACGGCCCGCGTCAGACGAGGGATGGGAAGCGGCAGTGCCTGAGGCAACGAGACCATCTCCGGGTTTACGGGTGAAGCCGAGTCGCGATCCAACGGGCCACGCGGTGAGTCGCGACGTGGGCGCGACGCAATGGCCAACGGGCGCTGCGACACGACACGAGCTCGGCCCCAAAGCCGCTCTTGAAGCGGTACAGCCCGTGCTGTGGATCATCCGTACTCCCCGCGGAAGCGGGGGTTCCGCCAAGGTTGTACGCAGTGAACCCTGCGGCGACGAGGTGGGCCATGATGCGCCAGTGCAGCCACACCGCAGCGTGGGACGCATACCCGCTCGGCGTGGAGCCGCCCACCAGGTAGTACGCTCGCTGCTTCGCCCAGCCCACGAGGGCGGCGGCGAGCGGCGAACCGTTCTCCCACACCGCGAACGTCGTCACGCCCCAATGCGCGCCACCGTCTTGCGCCGCGCCTGCGGCGGGAGGCAATATCGCCTGGAACGGATCGCCTCGCTCCGCCGCCCGGCCCGCCGCGGCGTGCTGTACTGTGGTGAGCAGCTTCCGTGCCTCGGGTCCATCCAGGGTCTGAAAGGTCCAGCCTTGCCGGATCCCGTGCTGCAGGTGTCGCCGGTGATGCTTATTACAGCGACGCATGAGGTCGTCGGCATCCGGCTCGAGCGGCACCACGTACTCCACCCGGTCCCGGATCTCGGCGGACGCCGCCGTCCCGACGTCGGGTTGCCAACGGGCATCGAAGGAATCGATGCCGACCTCCGCCGCCCCGTCCGCTCGCAACGCCTCGACCAAGGCGCTGAGCGCCTCGTGCCGCCGGGGCAGGCAGATGACGGCAGGCACGGTCGGGAAGTACAGGTGACGCGACCGCCGGGCGAAGCGGCAGCCACTGCGCACGCCGGCGGCAACCCCGATGATCTCATCGCCGTGCAGCAACTGGGCGAACAGCGGCTCCCCTGACGGGGCGCCGGCACCGAGGCCGGCGGGCGTGTGGAAGAATCCGCCGCCGCACCGCTCGAGCTCCACCCACCATCCTGCGGGGCACGTGTCCCGCGTGATCCAGCGGAGGTCGTGGACGGCAGGCGTGGCGGACGGGGCGGCGTCAAGCGGCGTCGCCGGCACGCCAGCCGGGCCGCGCAATTCCGCGGGCGTCGTCAGCATCGCGTGAGCTCCGCCAAGGTCCCACTGGGGAGCTGGCGCAGCGCGACCGCGAGCGGCACGTCACGCATCCAGCGGCGCAGCGTGTGCTGCTCGGTGTCGCGGGCCGCATCGTCGAGCAGGATCACGGCCCCCGCCGGCAGACGGTCGCCGATTACCGAGAGCAGACCGAACCGCCCGCCGCGCGTGCCAGCGGGGGGCCCGTCACACACAACCAGCCGGAACTCGTCGGGCATCAGCGGAAGCGGCGCCGCGTACCAGACGAATTCCCCGTAGTCGCTTAACGGGGAAAACCACAGGTACACCTGACCCACAACATGATCGCGCAGCGCCGCCGCGATGCGCCGTCGCCGTTCCGGCTCGTGCTCGAGCGCCCAGACTTCGACGCCGCGGCGTCCCACGAGCGCACCCAGCAGCAGCGTCATGAGGCCGCTGCCGCATTCGAGCACCGGCCCCGGCGTCACCGCCGCCAAGCGCGTGACCTCCGTCAAGAAGTCGAGGTCCGCCGTGAACCCATCGTTGCCCCAGGCGGTGCGCAGCTCGGCGAGGAGCGGCCGCTCCGGCGCCACCCCCGTCGGCAGAGCCAGCAGGCGGCGCATCGCGCGGCGCAGCCGCTGCCGCTGCCACGCGGTCCGTGCCGCCTCTTTCAGGGGGCGCGGTACCCAGTGCTTCAGCGCTTCCAGGATCACGAGTTCTCCTCGGCCTTGTGTCTGAACAAGTTCTGTGCCGCCCCTTCGGTCGTGCCGGTGACGCGATCGCACGGAGCTGCGGGCGTCGCGCGTTGCGGCGCCGCAACACCAGGCGGAGCGCCGCCGCGTGGCAGGGGCGCGATTGGACGTGGCCCTGCTCTTGCTGCTCCCAACCCCGGATGAGCGAATCCACGCCCAACCTCGACCGCTCCCTCGCCCAGGGGATCGCCTGGAGGGGGGGGATCAGGTGGTTCACGCAGCTCGTGAGCTGGGCCGCCACGCTGATGGTGGCGCGCCTGATCACTCCCACCGACTACGGCCTGTTCGCCATGGCCATGGTCTACGCCGGCTGCGTGCAGCTCGTGAACGAGCTGGGGCTGAGCCTGGCCATCGTGCAACGCCGCGACCTGACCGAGGAGCAGATCGCGCAGCTCGGCGGCCTCGCCCTGCTCGCCAGCGTCGCCCTTTTCGTGCTGTCGGTCGCGTTGGCCGGGCCCGTAGCGTCGTTCTTCGGCGAGCGGACGGTCCGCGGGATCATCATCGCGTTGAGCCCGACGTTCGTGATGCGCGGCGTGCAGGTGGTGCCCCGCTCGCTGCTGGCGCGCGACTTGGAATTCCGCCGGCTCGCGTGGATCGACGCCGGCGAAGCGGTGCTGTGGAGCTCCACGACGCTGGTCGGCGCTTTCCTCGGTTTGCGGTACTGGGCCCTCGCCTGGGGAGCAGTGGTGAGCGGGTTCGCGGTCATGGGCGTGTTGTGCTTGCTGCGACCGCACCGGCTCGCCTGGCCCCGGGACTTCAGGTCGATCGCCGGCGCGGTCAACCTCGGGTGGTACGTTGTGGTCTCGCAGCTCTGCTGGTACGTGTACAACCACGCCGACTTGACGATCGTGGGGCGGGTGCTGGGCAAGGCAGCTCTCGGTGCCTACACCAAGGGCTCGGACATCGCGAGCATTCCGGTCGATCGTATCAGCGCGATGATCGGACAGGTCACGCCTGCAGTGTTCGCCGCGGCCCAGGACGACCAGAGAGCGTTGCGGCGCTATCTGCTCGGGCTGACGGAAGGCCTGGCGCTCATCACCTTTCCCATCTCCGTCGGCCTGGCGTTGGTCGCCGATCTGTTCGTGCTCACGGTGCTGGGGGAGCAGTGGCGCCCGGCCATCGTTCCGCTGCGCCTGCTCGGGCTGTTCTGCGGCTTCCGCGCGATCTTCAATCTGTTCCCGCAGATGCTCGTCGCCACCGGGCATGCGCGTCTCAACATGCGGTTCAACCTCTTGATGGCGGTGTGGCTCCCGACGGCGCTGTACGCCGGCGTCCATTGGGGCACGACTGGCGTCGCGCTCGGGTGGGTGATCGGGTATCCGCTGGTCACGATCCCCTGCTTCGTCCGCGCGACGTTGCGCATCCTCGACCTGCGCGCCCGGGACTATCTCCGCGCGTTGTGGCCGGCAGCGAGCGCCGCTACGGGCATCACGGTGACCGTCCTGGCGCTGCGGGTCATCCTGCCACAGGCGTGGTCTCCTTGGCTCCACTTGAGCGTTGTAGTGCTCGCTGGAGCGGTTGCCTACGTCGCAGTGCTGTTGCTCGCCCATCAGGCCCGCATGCAGGAGGTCGCGACCCGCGTGATCGAGCTCACCCGTGTCCGGCATGCGAAGCCGTCGCCCGCCTACGCGACCGCGGCGTCGGACGGGCGCTGTCGCCTACTCCTCATCAGCTACCACTTCCCGCCCGACGCGGCGGTGGGTGCGCTCCGCTGGCAAAAGCTGGCGCGGCACGCCGCGGAGCGCGGTTGGGGGTTGGACGTGATCACGCTCGACCCGGCGTGCCTCGCCCACAGCGACCCCAGCCGCACGGAAGACCTCCCGGCCGGGGTCCGCATCTACGGCATCCCGGTGCGGCAGGTGTGGGTGGAGCGGGCGGTGGAGCCGCTCTGGCGATGGCTCGATCCGGCGCGCCGCCTCAGGCGCTGGTCCGCTCAGGCAGACGCCGTCGCGCGCGTGGCGCGACCGCACCCCGAGTCGCTGGCGCGCGGAGCGATGCGGTGGCGGCCCAGGGGGCCGCGGGACCTCGCACGCGCCTACTTCGCCTGGCTCGAGTACGCCCGGACCGGGCGCTGGGCCCGCGCGGCAGCGCGCCGCGCCATGCAGGTGATCGAGCCCGGGGTGCACCGGGCGGTCATCAGCTGCGGCCCACCCCACATGGCGCACGAGGCCGCGCGGCTGGTGGCTCGCCGGACGAGGCTCCCATTCATCGTGGACCTGCGGGACCCGTGGAGTCTCGTCCAGCGTCTGCCGGAGGCGATCGCCAGCCCGGTGTGGTTCGCGCTGGCGGCGCACTACGAGCGGCGCTGCGTCGACCAGGCGGCGCTGATCGTCACCAACACCGATCCCCTGCGCAACGTGATGCGCGGTGTGTACCGGACGGCCGCGAGCCGGATGATCGCGGTGCCGAATGGCTGCGACGAGGAGGAGGTGCCGCCGTCGCAGCACGGGCGGCGCTTCGTCATTGCGTACGCCGGGTCGATTTATCTCGACCGCGACCCGCGGCCCCTGTTTCGCGCTGCGGCGCAGCTCATAACCGAGGGGGGCCTGACGGCGCCCGACTTCGGCATCGAATTCATGGGAGACGTGCGCACGTTCGATGGCGTGCCGATCGAGCAGATCGCCGCCGAGGAAGGAATCGCGGAGTTCATCCGAACGTACCCGCCTGGTCCGCGGGCGCGGGCGCTGGAATTCCTGTCCCGCGCCACGATGCTGGTGATCCTGCCGCAGGACTCGGACATGGCCATCCCGGCGAAGATTTTCGACTACATGCAGTTCGATGCCTGGCTACTGGCACTCGCCGACGACGGCAGCGCTACGGAGCAGCTGCTACGAGGCTCGACCGCCGATGTCGTGGCGCCCGATGCGATCGACACGATCACCGGGCTGCTGCACCTGCGCTATCTGCAGCACCTCCGGAGCGAGTGGCCCGAGCGCCTCGCGACGGATCCCCGCTACAGTCGCCGGGCGCAAGCGGACCGCCTGTTCGTCGCGCTCGAGGCCATCACCGGCATCCCACACCGCCCCGTGGAGGAGCCCGTGCTCGTATGTGCGGCATCGTAGGCATCGTCCATCGGGACGCCGAGCGACCCGTCGATCCGACGATCATCCGGACGATGTGCGACGCGATCCGTCATCGCGGCCCGGACGACGATGGGGTGCTCGTTAGGGGTCCGGTCGGCCTCGGGATGCGCCGCCTCAGCATCATCGACTTGGCCGGAGGCCGCCAGCCGATGACGAACGAAGACGGATCCAAGGTGATCGTCTTCAACGGCGAGATCTACAACTACCGCGAGTTGCGGCCGGGACTGCTCGGCCGCGGTCACGTGCTGCGAACGCACAGCGATACCGAGACGATCGTGCATCTCTACGAGGAGCTCGGGCCCCGCGCGGTCGAGCGGTTCCGCGGGATGTTCGCCTTCGCCGTATGGGACGCGGACGCACGCTCCTTGTTCCTGGCGCGGGACCGCTTCGGGATCAAGCCGCTGTATTACGTGACGGCGCCGTGGGGGCTCGCCTTCGCCTCGGAGCTGAAGGCGCTCGTCGCGGCTGGGCTTACGGCCCGTCAGCTCGACTGGGACGCGCTCGACGCCTATCTGCAGCTCGGCTACATCCCGGCGCCGGCAACCCCGTTCCACGACGTGCGCAAGCTCTCCCCAGGGCACTGGTTGCTGTGGCGTCCGAGCGGAGAGATCCTCGTCCACCAATACTGGGACCTGCCCCGTCAGGCGACGGCCGCGCCCGCGGAGCCCGAGCGCCGGGTGCTGGAGTGGCTGGACGACTCGGTCGCGGCGCACCTCATCAGCGACGTCCCGGTGGCAGCGTTTCTCTCCGGAGGACTCGACTCCTCGGCCGTCGTGGCAAGCATGGCACTCGCCGCCGAGTCCGCGGGCGAAGTGCCACAAGCGTTCACGGCCCGCTACCACGGGTCCGGGGCCAAGGAGGCGGATGAGACCGGTCTGGCGCGCCTGCTCGCCGACCGCTACAGGGTCCGCCTCAATGTGGTGGACATCACGCCCGACGTGCGGGACACGTTCGAGCCGATCGTGCGCGCGCTGGACGAGCCCCACGCCGACGACTCGGCGATCCCAACCTGGACGCTGTCGCAGGCAGTCGCGGGCACGCACAAGGTCGCGCTCACCGGCATCGGCGGCGACGAGTTGTTCGCCGGCTACCGGCGCCACCTCGGCCTGGTGGCCGCGGAGCGCTACGTCCGGCTGCCGGTGGTGCTGCGCCGCACCGCTGCGCGGATGGCCCAACTGGTCCCCGATTCCGCCGGCCGCGGCCTGACGGTGGATCGCCTCAAGCGGTTCCTCCGGGTCGGTAACGCTGGCACCGCGGAGCGCTACCTGAATCTGCTCAGCCGGGCCGACGACGCAGTGCGCCTTCCGCTGTACGCGCCCAGTCTCCGCGGAACGATCCAGGGCGACGCCGCGGGGCAGCAGTTCCGTCGCCTGCACCGCGACGGGCCGGCCGGCGACGACCCGCTGGTTGCAGCGCTCTACTTCGACTACCGCACCTACCTCCCGGACGACATCCTCGCGCTGTCGGACCGGTTGTCGATGGCGCACTCGCTCGAGATTCGTGTGCCGTTGGTGGACCATGAGCTCGTGGAACGGGTGTTTCCGTTGCCGTCGCTGCTGAAGGTCGGCCGCTGGGAGCACAAGCGCCTCCTGAGGCGCGCCCTGGCCACCCGCTTACCGCCGGGGCACTTCCACGCGCCCAAGCGCGGTTTTGTCGGCCCAACCGCCGCCTGGCTGCGGCGTGAGCTCCGCCCCCTCCTCGAAGACGAGCTGTCCGCCAACCGCACCAGACGCCTGGGCTACTTCGATGCTGGGGCGCTGAGTCGCCTGCTCGCCGACCACTTCTCGCGCCGCCACAACCGCGAGGGCATCCTCTGGGCCCTGCTGTGCTTCTCCACCTGGCACCGCCTCTATCTCGAGCAGCCCGCCGTGGCATCCTATCAGCCGACTCGTACGTCGCCGCTCGCGGCCGGAGCGGTCGTCGGCGAAGCACGGGGCGACGCGCCCTGAGCCAGGCCGCTCCCACCCCGATCGCGGCACCGCCGGACCTCGCGCTGCCGACTCCGGGCGCCCCCACCGGCGGCGGCGGCCGCGAGCTCGATAGGTCCCTCATCCGGGGAATCGCGTGGACCGGGGCGATGCGATGGGGCACCCAGGTCCTGAGCTGGGTGTCCACCCTCATCGTCGCCCGACTGCTCGCGCCCACGGACTACGGCCTCGTCGGCATGGCGATGGTTTATCTCGGCCTCGCACAGCTCGTGAACGAGTTCGGGCTCGGAGCCGCGATCGTCACGCGACGCGACTTGACGGAGAGCCAGATCGCGCGCCTGGGAGGTCTCGCCTTGCTGTTGGGCACGGGCTTGGTCGCGCTCTCCGCCCTCCTGGCCGCGCCGATCGCCCGATTCTACGGCGAGCCGGCGGTGCGCTGGATCATCGTCGCCTGCAGCCTCACGTTCTTCACGGCCGCCCTCCAAATCGTGCCGCGCGCCCTTCTCGCCAGGGACCTGGATTTCCGGAGGCTGGCTTGGGCGGACGGCGCCGAGGCCTTGCTCAACACCGGTGCGACGCTCGCACTCGCCACGGTCGGCCTGCGGTACTGGGCGCTCGTGTTCGGCCCGCTCGTTGGGCGTACGGTCGGCACCGTGCTGGTCAACGCCTGGCGGCCGCATCGCATCGCCGTGCCGCGGCAGTTTGCGACCATCGCCGGAGCCGTCAGCTTCGGGTGGCATATCGTCGTGGCGCGCATCGCCTGGTATCTGTACAGCAATGCCGACTTCGCGCTGGTGGGGCGCCTGCTCGGGAAGGCCGCGCTCGGGGGATACACCGTCGGCTGGACGATTTCGAGCATCCCGATCGACCGCGTGACGGCCCTGGTAGCGAGCGTGACCGGGCCGGTGTTCGCGGCGGTGCAGCACGACCGCCTGGCGCTGCAGCGCTACCTCCGCCATCTCACAGAAGGCTTAGCATTCATCACGTTTCCCACCGCAGTCGGCCTGGCGCTAGTCGCCGACGTGTTCGTGCTCGCGCTGCTCGGAGACCACTGGCGGCCGGCCATCGTGCCCCTGCGACTCCTGGCGCTTTCGGCCGCGCTGCGCTCAGTTACGCCGCTACTGCCGCAGATCATCGTCTCAACCGGCCATGCCAAGCGGAACATGGAGTTTACGATGGCCGCCACGCTCATCATGCCAATCCTGTTCTACGTCGGCGCGCGGTGGGGCACGGCGGGCGTAGCCTTGGCGTGGGTGATCGGGTATCCGACGTGCGTGCTCCCGATGTTTCTCGCGCAGGTGCTTCGCGTCACGGGCATGACGCTGGGCGCGTACGTGCGGGCGCTGTCACCGGCCGCGGGGGCGACCATCGTGATGGCCGCCGCTGTGCTCGCCGCCCGCTTCGCGACGCCCCACGCGTGGGCACCCTGGGCGGTCTTGGTCACGCAGGTCGCGACCGGGTCGGCGGTGTATGCCGCCGTCCTATACGCCGCGCATCGGCACCGCATTGGCGCATTCCTGACGCTCGTGCGGACGTTCCGCCGTTAGGGGCCGCTGGGAGGCGCTACCGCTCGGTGAGGCGTCCGAGGGTCTCCACGACGAATGGGATCGGATCGCGCCAGCGCCAAATCTCTTCCCGGTCGCGCCCGGGGCGGAACCGGAGAAAGTCACGTATCGCGGCGAGCCTCCCCCCCCACGCCTCCCCTGCTCGGCCCACCCCGTTGCCGTGGCGCAGCCGCAGGTACAGATGGTCGACATCACCCCAGAACCAGCGGCTACGCACGCCAACGCGATAGCTCCCGACGGAGGGCACGTGCGACCCGAGCGCGCAGGCGACGAGCAGCGCGGGGAAGTCCACGCCGGCGTCAATCGCCAGCTGGAGAGAGCCCCACAGCCGGCCATTCACTTCCATGAAGACGTATCGCCCCGTTGCGAGGTCGCGCTTACATTCGACCATCGCTACACCCTGCCAGCCCAGCAGCGCAAGCAACTTCGCGCCCGCAGCGACCAGCTCGGCAGGTGGCGCGATGCTCTCGCGGTACACGCTCACCCCGCCCTCCGGCGGCTTTTCCCGCAGCCGCCGATGGGCGAACGTCGCCACCATCCGCCCGTCCCAGCGCAGCCCGAACAGTCCCTCCCCTGGGCCCTGCACGCGTCGCTGCAGCAGCACTGGGAACGCCCCATCCCGCAAGCCGGCCAGCACCGCCCGGCATGAGGCGGCGTCGGCAACGTATGACGCTCCCACCTTGGCCCGTCCGCTGCCCGACGCTTCGGCCGGGATGACGGAGCGGTGCGGCCGCATGACCGCGGGAAAGAAGTCCGCTGGCGGCAGCTGAGCACCGGCGGCACGCGTCGGCAGCAGCATCGTGTCCGGCACCGCAAGGCCCGCCGCGCACGCGAGGCCCAGCATCTCAGCCTTATCCGAAGCACGCCGGTAAACCCCGAGATCGGGAAGCGGCAGTATGATTCGGGGGGGTAGCTCCTCGCGCTGCTCGAGCAACGCTTGGACCGAGGCATCCGTGACCGGAAGTATCAGGTCGATCGCCAGACCGGCCGCGAGCCCGCCGATCTCACGTGCGTAGGCGCACGGATCGCTCAGCGGATCCGCCCCGACGCGGCAGCGGCGTGCGCCGCGCGATGCGCCTGCGAGAGACCAGCCCCGCCGGGAGGCCACGTGAACTACGTGACCGGCGGCGATCAGCGAGCGGGTCGCCGCGAGCGCGCTCCGCTCGTCTCCGTCGGTGATGAGAATCCGCATGTGTGCACACAATTGCTCTGACAGAACCGTGCCCGCACGCCACGCCGCACGGCGACCCGCTCATGTGGCACGCGCGCAACACTACTCCCATGCTTTCGCTGGGCCGCTCTGGCGTCGGTCTTGCACCGATCCGGCGGCGTGACTCCTCAACCGGACATGTGCGGCCCGCTCCGCGTTGCGTTCGTGGGCGCCGGCAGGATGGCCCGGCTCCATCTCCACGCCCTGCGGCGGGTGCGCAGTCCCCACGTCGTTGCAGCCGTATGCGATACCTCCGAGACCGCCGCCCGGGGTCTCGCCGAGCTCGCGGGCACGGCGGCCTACACCTCGTTAGCCGAGCTCCTGGTGGAGGCCAAGCCCAACGTAGTGCACGTCTGCACACCCGCAGGGATGCACTTTGTTCCGGCCCGCCAGGCGCTTGCCGCCGGAGCGCACGTCTACGTCGAGAAGCCGTTCGTCGAAGCGGAAGCCGAAGCGCGCGAGCTGCTCGCGCTCGCCGAGGAGCGCGGCCGGCTCGTGTGCGCCGGGCACCAGCAGATCCGCGATCCGGCCTATGTCGAACTCGCCCGGCGCCTCCCCGAGCTCGGAGACATCGTGCAGGTCGATTGCCACTTCGCATTCCGGCCACCGGGAATGAACGCCGAGCGTGCGGGACCGAACGCCCTCGCGGCCCAGCTGCTCGACATCCTCCCGCATCCGCTGTACACACTGGTGGCGACGCTGGAGCGGGCGGCGCCGGACCCGGCGGCGATCGACATCGCCGCACTGACGGCGAGTCCCACGGACCTGCATGCGGTCATCCGCGCGAACGGAACGTACGGCCGTCTCTCGGTGAGCCTCCGAGCCCGACCCGTGGCATCAACGTTATCCGTCTCGGGCACCGCCGGGACGCTGGTCGCCGACTTCATCCGCAGCACCATCGTGGGCGCGGCGAACACGGGCACGGGGCCGCTGGAAAAGGTGTTGAATCCCCTCCTCGAGGCGGGGCAGGCTGGCGTCCGGACGGTGGCGGGAGTGGCACGGCGGCTGCTGACTGGGGGCGACTATCCCGGGCTCGCGCAGCTGATCGGTGAATTCTATGAGGCGTGCGCCCAGCGTCGTGCTGCGCCGCTCTCACCCGCCCATCTGCGTCGCGTGACCGCCCTGTACGAAGAGCTCTCTGCGAACATCCGCGGCGCCGCCGAGCGGAGCGCCGTTCAGCGGCCGACTCCCCAGCCACCGTCACACGTCGCGCCGCTCGCAGTCCTCACCGGAGCACGCGGCTTCTTCGGCAAGGCGATCGCCCGCGAGCTTGCCCACCGTGGCTACCGGGTGCGTGGCATTAGTCGCTCGTCGGATACGGAGGACCCGCACGTGCACGAGTGGCGGCGGTTGGATCTGAGCCGCACGGCGCCTCTCGACGTGTTCGTCGGAGCGGCTGTCGTCGTGCACGCCGCCGCCGAGTCCGCGGGCGGGTACGACGACCACCGACGCAACACCATCGAGTCGACCCGCAACGTGCTCCGCGCGATGCAGGCAACAGGACTCGCGAAGCTTGTATACGTGAGCAGCCTGTCCGTCCTGCGCCCGCCAAGGATGCCCTGGGAGCACCTTGACGAGCGCACGCCCCTCGCTCCTCCCGACGCTCGGCAGTTCGGTGCGTATGCCTGGGGGAAAACTGAAGCGGAACGGGTCGTGGGCACGGAAGCGGTGCCACTCGGCATCCAGACGCGGATTCTCCGACCGGCGGCGCTCCTCGATTGGACTAACCCTGAGCTGCCGGGATTCGTGGGTCGGCAGCTGTTCGGCCGCTGGCACCTGGGCCTGGGTCGGCCGGGACTCCCCTTCCCCGCCTGCGAGGTCGGGCGCGCCGCAGCGGTCGTCGCCTGGTGCGCTGCTGAGTTCGACGCAGCACCGCCCGTGATCAATCTGTGCGACCCTGAGATCCAGACGCGGGGACAGCTGCTCGAGCGATTCCGCGCGCAGGGCTGGCGAGGGCGGATGATCTGGATGCCGATTTCCCTCTTTGCCGCGCTGTTTTGCGGCGTCCGCCTGGCGCTCGGCCTTGCGAGCTTCCGCCTGCCGTCGCGCCTCGCAGTGTGGACGATCTTCCGGCCACGACGCTACGACACGCGTGTGGCCGCCGTCGCCATAGAGGCGGCGCGAACGCCGGCGAGCTCGCCGCGGCGTCTCACGCCACAGCTGCAGTCGTGAACCAGCGGATAGGTGCCCGCCCTGTCGCCGCGGCGGCCGTGCCCTCGGTCATCCGGGCGCACGACCAGAAGTGGGATCCGCTGCTCATTTGCGTCGCGGGATACGTCCTCACGGCCGTAGGTCGGGTGCACCAGCTCTTCGCATTCCTCGAGCCGCTGCATCTCGCGCTCGTGTGCGCGAGCCTCGCCGTCGCATTGTACGTGTTGGGCGGCTGGCGGGAAAGGCGGTTCAACCACGTGCTGCGCGTGCGGACGACGCGGTATGTCCTGGGTCTCACGCTGTGGCTGGCGCTGTCGGTTCCCGGAGCGCTTTGGCAGGGCGGCGCGTTCGAAATGGCGACCGACTTCGCCAAGATGATCTTGATGTTCCTGGTGATCGCCGCCACCGTGCGGGGGATGCGGGATGTGGAACGCCTCGCCTTCATCTATCTCCTGTCAGGTGGGATCTATGCCGCCGTGGTGCTCAGCAGGTTTCATGTCAACGCACAAGACTGGCGGCTGGCCTCACTGTACTACTACGATGCGAACGACTTCGCGACCTTCGCGGTGATGTGCCTGCCAATCGGTGTGCACTTCATGGTCCGGCCTGGTGCGTCGTGGCGGCGGCTCGTGAGCGCGGTCGCACTTGGCTGCCTGGCGGTAGGAGTGATCTGGGCCGGCTCACGCGGCGGATTCCTCGCGCTGCTCGCGGTGGCGGCATTTCTGCTGCTGCGGTACACGGCGATCCGCGCGCGGTGGCGCTTCCTCACAACCGCCTTGCTGGCGGTCGTCTTCACGGCGACGGCGACCGATACCTATTGGGAAAAGATGCGGACCATCCTCAACCCGAAGGAGGACTACAACATCACTGAGGCAGAAGGACGCCTCCCGGTCTGGAAACGCGGTCTCGGCTACATGCTTGACCACCCGGTGTTCGGCGTCGGCGCGGGCAACTTCCCCGCCGCAGAGGGGACGCTCTCCCCCTTAGCGGAGGCAGCGGCGAGGGGGCGCGGAGTGAAGTGGTCTGTTGCGCACAATAGCTTCATTCAGGTGGGAGCCGAACTGGGGATTCCCGGGTTGCTCCTCTTCGTGGGGATGCTCGCGAGCGCCTTGAGAGCGCTGCGCGCAGCCGAGCGCGTCCGGATCCCGCGTGGACCATACGACCATAGCCGAGTGCCTGCGCAGCTAGCGCAAACCCTCATGGCGTCGCTCATTGGGTATATGGTGGGAGGATTCTTCCTGTCGCTCGCGTACAAAGACGTCCTGTTCGTGCTCATCGCGCTCACGGTGGCGCTTCGCAAGACGCTCACGCTCCCGCCGAGCGGCGCGGCGCTCCCCCCTCGCCCGTGGGGCTACAGATGGTCGTTCTAAGCGCACTCTTCGCCCTCGTGGCAGCCGTGCTGCTGCTGCAGACCCTTTCGGACCTGAGCAGTCTTGTTCGCATTACTCTGAGCCCGACGCGGGCTTCGCCCCAACCGCCAACTGAGCTGCCGTCGCTGCTGTTCCTGGTCCCCGCCCACAACGAGGAGCTTCTGATTGAGCCCTGCGTCCGCTCCCTGATGCAGTTGCGTTATCCCACCACTCGCTTCCGCGTTGTGGTGATCGCCGACAACTGCACGGACCGCACGGCCGCCCTGGCTCGGGCCGCCGGCGCGCACTGTTTGGAGCGCAACGACCTAGCCCGACCAGGAAAGCCCCGGGCGATCGCGTGGGCGCTCGAACAATCCGCCACCCAGGACTACGACGGGGTGGTCGTTGTGGACGCCGATACGGTTGTTGCAGCGGACTTCGCCGTCGCCCTCGCTCAGGCTGCTCCGCTTCGCGCGAAGGCCGTGCAGGGGTACTTCGATGTACGCAACCGAACCGAGAGCTCGTTGACGCGGCTTGCGACCCTGCTCGCGGCGGCCACCCACCGAATCGCCTACCCGCTCAAGCAGCGGGCCGCGCTTAACGTTCCGCTCGTGGGTAACGGCTTTTGCATCGGCACAGAGGTCTTGCGGACGCACGGCTGGACCGCGTTTTCCATCGCAGAAGATTGGGAGATGTACGCCCGTCTCACGGCCGCCGGCGTAGAGATCGAAGGCGCACCGAAGGCAGTCGTGTACGCACAAGAAGCGCGCACGCTGCGCCAGAGCTGGACCCAGCGCCAGCGTTGGACGGCAGGGAAGGTGACGGTCCTCGCGCGCGTGGGCCCGTCCATTCTGCGCGGCCGACGCATCGGCCCGCGTCAAAAACTCGACGCCATCGCCGAACTCAGCGCTCCGGGCCCCGTACTGCACTTGGGCCTGGCAGTCGCGCTGAGCAGCCTCGCGATCGCGGCAGGATTGCCAATCGGAATCCCGTTGCTCCTGAGCGGGTCGTTGTTGCGTCCGCTGATCTACAATATCGCCGCATTGCGGCTTCAGCCTGACCCCGTTAGGACACTGGCGGCATTCGCTTTCTTGCCGGTATACGCGCTGTGGCGACTCGGTGCCGCGGCAGCGGCAGTCACCATGCTAGGTGATACGCGGTGGGTCCGCACGGAGCGTCACGGCGATCTTCCTGCCGGGCCGATGTCATGACGTCGTGACTTGCTGAGCCGGGCGGCGGGCATCGTCACCCGCGGAGCGCAGGTTCGTGCGCCTTCTCCCAGAGCCGTTCCAAAACGCCTTCCAATATGGAGTAACCTTCACGTCCGCGTAGCCCGCCTTCTCGTACCAACCACGCACGTCGTCCCTCTCATAATGTTTCTTTACCGGACACGACAGACGGTCGAACCAATCGGTCACGCAGGTATCGAAGTCATGCTTCGCGTACTCCCGGATGCGTTCCGGGACGAAGGGCCGCATGATCCGACCTAGGCTGGTCGCACGTATGCGACGCCAGGGACCGATGAACAAGCCGTAGTCCACCCAAGCGGCGCTCACGCTCAGATACTTTAGCATCGTCAGGGGGAGCCTAGTGGTGACCTTCCGGACCAATTCCAACAAAAAGAGAACGGTCGGACGACTAGCCTGGTAGACGTTAACTAGCAGCATGCCGCCCGGTCGGGGGTGGCGCGCCAGCGCGTAGAAACCCGCCTCAGGATCGGGTAAATGCTGCAGCACGCCCAGGCAATACACGTAGTCGAACGTCTGCGGGCGGAATGGAAGGTGAAACGCGTCGGCCTGAACGATATGGCAGTTTCGCAGCACCCTCGTGCGGAGGAATGCCGAGTCCACGGCGCGAGAGAGATCTACCGCGAAGTGTTCCTTGGCAATGCTCGCCGTGAGCGCAGCGTGGCGTCCAGCACCGCAACCGACCTCCAATCCGACACGATTGGCAAATAGGGCCCGCGCGTCGGAATCGGCGGGAAGCCAGTCAGTGAAATTGACTGCGTGATAGTCAGCTGCCCACGTCCATTCGTATCCGAAGGCCTGTTGCGTCTCGCGTTTGATCGCTGCGTCGCGGCTCCGTGATGGGGCGACGCGAGCGACGATTCGATCTGCATGCGCGCGGAAGAATTCGGGGTAGTCTTCCTCGAGGGCGCTCAACAGCTGGGGCGGGAGCATCCTCGGGACTCCGCGGATGACCGGATAACGGATCCCACAGCCGCAGCGGAAGAACCCTTCGACAATCTCGTCGCCCTCCCACTGCAGGGCGTCGAACTCCAGTGGCGACTGGCACATGGGACACACCAGAGTCCCCAAGATCGACGACTTGATACGGCCCTCCTTGGTCCGTGACGATCCGTCACCATTCCGGCTGCGTCGACTGCCACCACGGAGACCGAGCGGATCTCGCTAGGCCTGCCCCGTCGGGCCGACATGCTGTGCAAGGCAGGGGCCAGAGATGGTGCTGGTGAAGGGCACCTGGCAGTAATCCTGGGATGTTGCGCCAGCGCCACACAGAGCCGCTTCGGTCACGGCCGCCGGCTCATGTGGCTGTGGTCGAACCAGTAGTAGTCGACTTGTCTCTTGCGGTCGCCTTGTGCGCCGCCGAAGGTGGGCGCGAACTGCACGTGGTCGAACCCGCCGTCCTGAACCATCTGCAGGTTGGCATAGACCCCGTTGAGCACGCCATCGACCCACCACTTGAGGATCCCGTCGGCCAGATCGCCCGTCGAGTACTTCAAGTGCATTTCAATGCGGTGCCACTGGCCCAGCGCGATGACGGTCGTGGTCACGTTGGGCTCCAGACGGGTCCCCGCAGAAGGGCCGCGGCCCGCGTTGAGGTCGTTCATGCACCGGATGCGCCACGGGTTGGGACTCAGGTCGAAATACAGGAGGTCCGTCCGCCCGCTCGGCGTCCAGAGGAAGGCGATCTTGTTCACGCCCGACCCGTCGCTCTGAAACGGGTTCGACGGCTTCCACCAGAAGCCCCAATACAATTCCTTCACATGAGGAGAGAGAGTGTACTCGAGCGTCGACGGCGCCGCGCCATCGGCGAAACCAACCGGGTACTTGACCTGGTAGACCGCCGGCGGCGAGAACGGCGCCCCGCGATCGGCGATGCGGCTCCCATTGCCGAGCGGATTCCACTGCACCCGCCATCCCGAACGGCCTAACGTGAGAGCATCGGAGGTTGCGGGGATGGTGTCGTCGAAGCCGTAGTCGCTGATCACCGTGAAGCCGTGCGGTTCATTGGGCCACGGGTCTGCCGAGCCTTCGCCCACGGCGCTCATCGGCTGCACTCGGTATTGCTTCCAGGCGAGAACCGCATTGGCGATGAGCAAGGCCATCCCGGCGGCTCCCATCACACCTTTTACCGAACGATGCATGTTCCTGTCACGGATCTGGCGAACCTTGATCGCAAGCCGAACGCCCCAGCCGCCCGACGCCGGCACCCGCTGCAAGTCAGAGACCAGGGCGCGGCCGGACGGGGCTGCGGGGATCGGTTCCAGATGTTGCGGCTCCGCTACGGTCGGCTTTACGGCTTCCGACTGAGATGGGTATGGTCGAACCAGAAGTAGTCGGCCTGGCTCTTCGCATCGCCCCCCGCGCCGCCGTAGGTCGGCGAGAAGCTCACCCGGTTGAATCCCCCATCCTGCACCATCTTGAGATTCGTATACTGCCCGTTCAGCTGCCCATCCACCCACCACTTCACCATCCCATCCGCGTTCGACCCCGTCGAATACTTCACGTAGATCTCGATGCGGTGCCATTGCCCCA
>DASPXE010000150.1:0-1693 GCA_035637455.1 Gemmatimonadales bacterium | reverse complement strand
GGTCATCTCAACCCGTCAGCGCAACGCTGCGTTGAGGGTAGCCGCTGGCGTTTTGAAGTTGAGGGTTTGTCTCGGTCTTGTGTTGAGTTTGGTGGCGATCGCGTCGAGCTGAGGCTGGCTGAGTTTCGAGAGGTCGGTGCCTTTCGGCAGGTACTGGCGGAGGAGCCCGTTGGTGTTTTCGTTCGAGCCGCGCTGCCAGGGACTTTGCGGATCGCAGAAGTAGACCTTGACGTCGGTCGCGACGGTGAAGCGTGCGTGCTCGGCTAGCTCCATTCCGCGGTCCCAGGTGAGCGAGCTGCGGAGCTGCCGCGGTAGCCGGCCGACCTGGCGGCTCAGCGCGCCGGTGACTGAGCGGGTGTCCTTTCCCTCGACGGCGACCAGCATCAGGAAGCGCGAGTGCCGCTCGACGAGCGTCGCGACATGGCTGTTGGCGGCGCCGGCGAGCAGGTCGCCTTCCCAGTGGCCGGGGATCGCCCGGTCGGCTGCCTCGGCCGGCCGTTCCCGGATTGAGACCGCATCGACGATTTGTCCCTGGCCGCGGTTGACGCGGCTTGCCGTCCGAGGCCGGCGGAGCAATCGTGCCTGCCGCAGGTGCGCGACGAGTTCCTGCTTCAACGCCCCTCGCGCTTGGATGAACAGGGTCAGGTAGATCGTCTCGTGCGACACCCGCATAGTCTCGTCGTCGGGGAACTCGATCTTCAGCCAGCCGGCAATCTGCGCCGGCGACCAGTCTTCCCGCAACTTCGCGGCGACGATCCTGCTCAGAGCCGGCCGGCGGGCCAGTTTGCAGCGCTGCGGTCGCCGCGCACGCTCCCAGGCGCGCCGATCGGCCTCGGCGGCGCGGTAACGGCGTGGGCCCCGATGGCGATTGAGCTCACGTGTGATCGTCGAGGGCGATCGGCCCAGACGGGCGGCAATCCCTCTCGCCGACTCGCCAGCGGCAACGCCGCGCGAGATCTCCTCCCGCTCCTGAAGCGTCAGCGCCAGGCGGCTTCGGCGCCGCTCGGAGGGAGCCACGCCTCCACGCAGCCGGATCGTGCAACTAATAGTTCCGGGCGCCCGCTCGAGCGCCCGGCCGATCTCGCTGACCGACTCGCCTCGCTTCCAGCGCTCCCACAGCTCCCGACGCTCCTGCGCCGAGTACTCCCTCCGCCTCCTCGCCAACGCACACCTCCAGCTCGAGAACCGAAACGATGTTGCGCTGACGGGTTGACGGCACGGCGGCTTTTTTCAAGATCTCGCGTTCCTGCTCGAGCGTCTTCACCTTGCGACGCAACTCGCGCAGCTCCTGACGCTCCTCGCTCGTCAGGCCCTCGCGCCGGCCGCCATCGACATCGGCCTGGCGCACCCACATCCGCAGCGTCTCGGTCGAGATCCCGAGATCGACCGCGATCTCTCTCAGTGGCCGGCCCGACCTGCGGACCAGCTCAACAGCTTCACGCCGGAACTCCGGCGGGTACGGCTTGTGAAAGTTCGATCCCCTTGGCATGGTGGCGCATCCTTCCCGCCCAGCCGGACAATGCCGACCAAGCGCTCAGGTGTCCACGAAAACGGGGGCATTCCACTTGAGCGCCGAGTTGAGAATCTCGCTGCGATGACTTCAGCGGCGACGTAGTGTCGTACGCGGAACCTCTACCTAAGGAGACGCCTGATGAGTACCGATTCGATTCGGCGGATCAACCTCGGCGCTGTC
>DASPXE010000149.1:0-16397 GCA_035637455.1 Gemmatimonadales bacterium | reverse complement strand
GTTGCGGTCTGCCGCGAGGGTGGTGTCCCGGGGTGGACGGGCAGCACAGGCTGACGCGGCGAACAGAATCGCCGCCCAGCCCAACACGACGCGCAAGCGCTGCACCTTCGAGTCCGAGCGGATGGTCACGGCGCTCATGTATGAGAGTGTAACACAGGAAGTGGTTCGCAGACAAAGGGGGAGTGGAGCCACGGCGCGTTAGGCCCTGGGAGCTGCTCCGGCCAGCCCCAGGAACACCAGCATGGCCCGGTTCAACCGGAGCATATCTTCGTCATCGAGCCGACCAACACAAGACCCGAGCTTCGTCTTCGATACCGTGGTGATCTTGTCCGCCATCAGGCGGCACGGCGATCGCAGTCCATTCCGTTCGTCAGGCTCGACCTGCAGCCGGAACAGAGGCGCATCGGTGGGGTCCGTCGTGAAGGCGCAGACCGTTATGGAGTCTGTTGCATCGAACCGATCATCCTGCACGATCACGACGGGTCGAGGCTTCCCCGCATAGTCCTTACCGCCAGCAGCGGTCCAGATCTCCCCACGTCTCATTCCGAGACCGCGTCAATGAAACCTTGATCCTCCGCGGGCCGCAGGCTTCTGGCGACGGCCAGCGACTGCCGATGCGCCTCGGCAGTGAAGGCGGGCGAGCGAACGTCGGGTACCCAGATTTGGATGGGCCGCAGTCCTTGCCGGCGCAAGCGCGCTCGATGTGCTCGCACCTTTTCGCGCGACGGCTTGGAGCTCTTCGACCTTCCCATGACAGCCTCGCTCGAGCGGTTACATGTAACCTAACGATGAGGCAGTCGTGCTGCCAGGGCTCAACATGGACCCGCCGGGGGTCCCGTCGCCGGGCGCGGCGCAGACGGTCCCAGCAACCCGCGGACCTCACATTCTCGATTGTTTTGATGCGACGGCTTTGACGTCATACGTCATCTCGTGGACGACGTCAGCATCAAGACTTTCTTCGACCAGCAAGGAGCTCCTGTAAGCGTGGCGATCCATGTTGTCGAGCACAACACGGTGACCAATTCGGTCGTGGACCTCACGCCTTCGGCCCGAACGGAGACCCTGCCATCTTTTGTTCATTACTGAGCTAGAGAGCCCTCGCTCAAGTCGGCGGTTCCGCTCCAAGTACGAGTAGTTGGAACCGCACTAGGCCGCGGGCGTTGACGGAGGGGCTGGCGGGAGGGCATCTTTGCAGCACTTGCGGGCGTAATTCAGGGGTAGAATGCCAGCTTCCCAAGCTGGACGTCGCCGGTTCGAATCCGGTCGCCCGCTCTGAAGTGGACCCGAAGGCCGGCACGCGACGCTGCTTGCCGGCCTTCGGGTTTTCAGTAGGTTGTTCGCCCAGCTATGCGGTGCACCCCCCTCGTTCTCACGGCCCTGTGCTGCGTGGGTCTGGCCGGCCCCTTGGTCGCCCAGGGGGGGTGGGTCACGCCCCAGCCTCCCTGCGAGCTCAGCGCGGGCCACTTCAAGGTCAACGGCGGCATCCTGTATCTGAAGACGGCCGCCGAGAAGCCGGAGCGGCGCGACCAGCAGCTCGAGCAGGCGCGGAAGGTCCTCACCGAGGCGATCGTGCAGAACGCCCAGGACAAGAACGCCGCCGCCTGGTATTATCTCGGCCGCTATTACGTCGAGACCGCCGACGCCGCCGGCGCTGACAGCGCGCTCGCACGCGCGCTGGCCCTGGCGTCGCAGTGTAAGCAGGACATCGACGGCTACCGGCGCCGGCTGTGGGCGAACACCCTCAACGGCGGCCTCGCCGCGTGGCAGGGCGGGAAGGAAGACTCGGCGGCCCTGCTGTTTCGCCTCGCCGCCCACTTGCAGCCCGGAAATCCCAAGGCCTTCGTCGCGCTGGCGGGCCTGTATGCCGGGAAGGACAACTACGACTCTGCGCTCGCCTACTACCGCCGCACAGCGCAAACGGCAGGCAACGATACGACGTTCGCGAAGGACAAGAAAGACGCACTCGGCAACGCCGCCCGGCTCCTCGTCGGCCGTGCCCAAAGCGATCCCGAGGCACAGAACTACGCACGGCTCCGGGCGAGCGTCGATTCGATCGACCGCGGCTTCGAAACCGATTCGACGGCGCTGGCGCGCATGATCGCCTCGTCGCAATCGCGCAGGGCGCGCGGGCGGAGGCTCACCCCGGCGGACCAGCAGACGTTCACGCGGGACTCAACCACCCGTGCCCAGGCCGTGGCCCAGGCGCGTGCCGGCCGCGCGACGTTGCTTCAGCAGATGACGGCCGACAGCGGGAAGCTCCAGGCGGCGTTCGCCCCAGCGATCGCAGCGCTCCGGGACTATCTCGCGGCGTACCCGGGAGAGCTGGATGCGGCCGCCTCCCTCGCTACGCTGTACGCCCAGAGCGGCCGCGCTGGGGAAGCCGCCGCGGTGTTCGACTCCCTCGCCGTTCATGCCGGGAGCTTCGATCCGGAAGAGCTGTTCACCGCCGGCCAGCGACTCATGGGCCAGCGGCTGTATCGGGCGGGAACCAGGGCGCTCGCCGTCGCGCTGACGAAGAACCCCTTCCGCCGCGACGCGCTGTATTCGCTCGGGGTGGGGTACTACCAGGTGCGTGACTCGACCAGGCTGCTCGACGTAGCACAGCAACTCGTGCAGCTCGACCCGCTCAACCGGAGCTCGCTCAAACTCCTGGCCGCCGCGTGGGACCTGCAAGGGAAGCGCGACTCGACGCTTAAGTACGTCGCTCAGGCCGACTCGCTCGTGGCCGTGGAGGTGACCGTGTCGAGTTTCGTTCCCGATTCGGCCGGGGCAGCGGTCACCCTCCTGGCCACGAACTTGAAGCCCGCCCCCTCCAAGCCGTTCCGGCTCACGGTGGAGTTTCTCGATCGTCAAGGGAAGCCGGTCGCGAGCGAGACTCGCGAAGTCCCCGCCATCGCCCCGCTAGAGAGCCAGCAGATCGATTTGAAGGTGAGCGGTAAGGGCATCGTCGGCTGGCGCTATCGCGCTTCCTGAGCGATATTAAATCGCTCGGCGGAAGTGTCAGCCTGCGTTGAGGTTGCGACGCCAGGCTTCACAAAGTCCTTGAAGTCCAGGCAGGCGCGGTGGTTCGGATCCAGGCGGTGGCGCCGGGCTCACTCGGCGCGGAACTCGGGCTCGTCCCGGGAATGGAGCTCCACGCGGTCAACGGCCGCGCGCTCGAGGACTTCCTGGATTGGGAGTTCCTGACGGCGGACGAGCGGTTCCTCCTGTCCGTCACCCGGCCGGACGGGGACGCCGTGGAGTACGACGTGGAGCGTCCCGAGGGGCTCGCGATGGGGGTCACGCTCGAGCCGCCGCGTATCCGCCGCTGTGCCAACCACTGCGATTTCTGTTTCGTGGACGGCAATCCTGCCGGCATGCGGATGCCGCTGTACATCCGCGACGACGATTATCGCCTGTCGTTTCGGTACGGTAACTTCGCGACGTTGACGAACTTGAAGCCTTGGGACGTGGCGCGGATAGTGGAGTACCGGTTGTCGCCGCTGTACGTCTCCGTACACGCCACCGACCCGACGGTGCGTCGCTGGCTGCTCCGCAACCCTGAGGCGCCCGAGATCGTGCCGCAGCTCCGCTCGCTCGCGGGGCAGGGGATCAGGTTTCACACCCAGGTCGTGCTGGTCCCCGGTGCGAACGACGGAGCGGAACTGGCGCGCACACTCACCGACCTGTTCGAGCTGGGCGAGCCGATCCTTTCAGTCTCCGTTGTGCCGGTCGCGCTCACGGAGTATTCGAAGCGGGAGCTGGTCCGCGAGCTCAGGCGGGGGGAGTGCCGCGCGGCGCTCGCGACCGTCCACCGGTTCGCCACCCGTGCCAAGGCGGAGCGGGGGTCCCCATGGTGCTATGGCGCGGACGATCTGTACTTGCAAGCCGGTGAGCCGCTCCCGCCGGCTGACTGGTACGGCGAGTTCGAGCAGCGCGAGAACGGAGTCGGCGCCGTGCGGTACCTCCAGACCCGGATCGCGGCGGCGCGCGACCGGCTTCCCGGTCTGGCCGGCAGGCGTATCGGCGTCGTTACGGGGACGGCGATGGGGCCGCTGATGCCGCAGGTGCTCGCGGACGTGGCCGCCGTCACGGGGGGGCGCTTCGAGCTCGTGGTGGTCGAGAACGCGCTGTTCGGGCGGTCCGTCACGACGGCCGGGCTCTTGCCCGCCGCGGCGATCGAGGGGGCGCTGCGCGCACGGCGCGATCTGGACCTCGCGCTCTTGCCCGCCGAGGCGGTGAACGACGACCTGATTTTCATGGACGACGTGCGCGCCGACGATCTGGCGGCGCGCCTGCCGATGCCGGTGAAGCTGTCGTACGACTTTGCGGACGCGCTGGTGGAGTGCGGAGTGCGGAGTGCGGAATGCGGAGTTGCAGACGTGGGTCGCGTGGGTCACGACGCTCGCGGGGACACTCCGCACTCCGCATTCCGCATTCCGCACTTGGAGGAGGGCCACGGATGAAGGGCACCCCTACGGTCGCCATCATCGGCCGCCCGAACGTCGGCAAGTCGACGTTGTTCAACCGCCTCGTCGGTCGCCGGGAAGCGATCGTGGACGAGCGCCCGGGGGTGACGCGGGATCGCCATTTCGGAGCGGTCGAATGGAATGGGCGGCGGTTCTGGCTGGTGGACACGGGCGGCCTGATCCCCCAGGCGCGGGATGCTCTCAATCGGGCGATCCGCAACCAGGTGGAGCTGGCGGTCGCCGAGAGCGACGTGGTGCTCTTCCTCGTCGACGTGGAGCACGGGGTCCACTCGGCCGACCTCGAGATCGGGCAATACCTGCGGCAGTCCCGGCGCCCCGTGATCCTCGTGGCCAACAAGGCGGATCAGCTTCCGGTGGACAGCCGCCATTTGGCGTTCTATGAGCTGGGCCTGGGCGACCCGTTTCCGGTGTCGGCGGCGGTGGGAAAGAGCTCAGGCGACCTGCTCGATCGCGTGGTCGAGGCCCTCGCCGCCGTTCTCCCCGCCAGCGAAACGGAGACGGGGCCAGGGGGTGAGGTCGACGTGGCCGTGGTGGGGCGCCCCAACGTGGGCAAGTCGAGCCTCGTGAACCGACTGCTGGACAGCGAGCGCTTGGTGGTGGCAGACGAGCCGGGCACCACCCGCGACGCGATCGATACACCGCTGCGCTACGAGGGCCGCACGCTGGTGTTCATCGACACGGCCGGGCTGCGCAAGCGCAGCAAGGTGGACGACGACATCGAGTTCTACGCGACGCTGCGCACCGCGCGGGCGATCGAGCGCGCCGCTGTGTGCGTGCTGGTCGTGGACGCGCAGGACGGCATGCACGTGCAGGACCTGAAGATCGCCAACGACGCCTGGGAGCGGGGCGCCGCGCTGATCATCGCGGTGAACAAGTGGGATCTCATCGAGGAGAAGGACACGAACACGGCGGTGCGGGGCGAGCGGGAGATCAAGGCGCGCGCGCCGTTTCTCGAGTTCATCCCGTTCCTCTACGTATCGGCCAAGACCGGACAGCGCACGACCAAGCTCCTCGAACTGATCCTCGCCGTCGCGGCGGAGCGCGACAAGCGGATCCCCACGCACGAGGTGAACGAGGTGCTGGAAGCTCTGGTGGACCGCCAGCAGCCGCCCCAGCCTGTGGGCGAGTCGGTGCGGCTGCTGTATGCCTCCCAGATCGGCACCGCGCCGCCACGGTTCGCGATCGTGTCCAACCGCCCCGAGGCGATCCCCGAGTCGTACACCCGCTACCTCCTGAACGGCTTCCGCGCGGCATGGCGGTTCACGGGATCTCCCGTGAGCATCAAATTCCGCCGCAAGCGGGAACAGGCGGCGCACCGGTGAGCGCGCTCGGGCTGGCGGTCATGCTCGTCCTCGCGTATCTGATCGGCGCGACGCCGACCAGCTACCTCGCCGGCAAACTGGGCCGGGGGATCGACCTGCGCGAGCACGGCTCGAAGAACCTGGGCGCGACGAACGTGTACCGCGTGCTGGGGTGGAGGTATGCGATTCCCGTGGGCCTCGTCGACCTCGGCAAGGGGGCACTCCCCGTGGCAGTGCTCGGTCCCTGGGCGAACGGCCCCGCTTGGTTCTCTGTCGCGCTCGGCGTGGCCGCGGTGGTGGGGCACGTGTACTCGCCCTACGTGGGCTTCAAGGGAGGGAAGGGCGTGGCGACCGCCGCCGGGATGTTCCTGGCCCTCGCCCCGCTCGCGCTCGCGATCTCGCTGCCCCTCTGGGCCGCCACGCTGTGGCTCTTCGGGTACGTCTCCGCGGCGTCGCTCGCCGCGGCGGCGCTGTTCCCGCTCTGGGTGCGGCTCACCGCGCCGAGCGCGCCGTACAGCTTCTGGGCGAGCGTGGCGCTTGCCCTGTTGATTGCGTATTCGCATCGGGCGAACATCCGGCGCCTGATGAGCGGAACGGAGAATCGGTTTCGGACGAGAAAGGGCGTGGCGGCGTGAAATCCGCGAGTGAACTCGCGACTCGGCGGCTGCCCGTAAACGGGCGCGCCGCTTCAGCGGCAGGGCCGAGCCGCGGCGTGAGCCGCGCACTCCCGTGACCCGAGTCGCCGTAGTGGGCGGCGGCGCGTGGGGCACGGCGCTGGCGGACCTGCTCGCGCGCAAGGGGGGGGTCGAGTCGGTCACGCTGTGGGCGCGGGAGCCGGAGGTCGTCGACAGCATCAACCGCGAACACCTGAACCACGTCTTCCTCCCGGGCGCGCCCCTCGACCCGACGCTGCGGGCGAGCGGGGACCTGGCCGAGACCGTGCGCGGGGCGGAGGTGATCGTGTCCTCCGCGCCTTCGCACGTGGCGCGGCAGGTGATGGCGCGCGTGAGCCCGGCGCTCGGGCGCGGGGCGATGGTCGTCAGCGTGTCCAAGGGGCTCGAGCCCGAACGCCTCACGACGCTGTCCTGCGTGCTTGGCGAGGTGCTGCCGCAGGGCATCCCGCTCGCCGTGCTGTCGGGCCCGTCCTTCGCGCGGGAGGTGTACCAGCACCAGCCCACGGCGGTCGTAGCCGCCGCGCGCGATCACGACGTGGCCCAGCGGGTGCAACAGGTGTTCTCGACGAACTACTTTCGCGTCTACTCACACACCGACGTGCTGGGCGTGGAGCTCGGCGGGGCGCTGAAGAACGTGATCGCCCTCGCCGCCGGGATCCTCGAGGGGCTCGGCCTGGGGCACAACACCCGGGCGGCGCTGATCACCCGCGGGCTCGCCGAAATCACGCGGCTGGGTGTGGCGCTCGGCGCCGAGCCCGCGACGTTCGCCGGCCTCGCGGGGATGGGCGATCTGATTCTTACCGCGACCGGGCCGCTGTCGCGGAACCGCTCGCTGGGCGTGGAGCTGGCTCGTGGGACGGCGCTGTCGCACGCCCTCGCCGGCCGCGCCTCGGTCGCCGAGGGTGTGAACACCGCGCGCGCCGCCGTGACGCTCGGTGCGCGGCATGGCGTGGAGCTGCCGATCGCCGAGCAGGTGGCCGCGGTGTTGTTCGACGGCAAGCCGCCGCGCCAGGCGATCGCCGACCTGATGGAGCGGGAACTGAAAGCGGAGCAGTGGGGGGGGGGAGGGGGGAGCCGATGAGCGTCCCACAGCCCATTCAGGAATTCTTCTCCATCGGGGAGGTCTGCCAGCTCACCGACTTGAAGCCCCACGTGCTCCGCTACTGGGAGAGCCAGTTCCGGTTCCTGAACCCCGCGAAAAACCGCTCCGGCAATCGTGTGTACCAGCGACGCGAGATCGAGCTGATCATGCTGGTGAAGCACCTGCTGTACACCGAGAAATACACGATCGAAGGCGCGCGCCAGAAAATCGAGCAATATCGCCGCTCGGGCGAGCTGAAGCCCGAAGCACGGCGCGCGCTCGCCACGCAAACGGTGAAAGACCTGCGCAGCGAGCTCAAGTCGATTCTCGCCATCCTCGAGGGAACCGTCGCGCCGAATGCCGGGGCACGCTGACGGCGCGGTCGCCGTCGTCATCCCGGCCTACCAGGCCGCCGCAACGATCGCGGCGGTGCTCGCGGCGAGCGTCCGTGCGCTCCCCAGCGCGGCGCTGTACGTCGTGGATGACGGGTCGCGGGATGGCACCGGGGAAGGGGGAAGGGGGAACGGGGCCACCGTACTCGTGCACCCGCGGAATCTCGGGAAGGGCGCGGCGCTGCGTACGGGGATCGATCGGGCGCTCGCCGACGGCGCGGCGATCGTGGTGACCCTCGACGCCGACGGGCAGCATCCACCCGAGGAGATCCCCCGGCTCGTGGCCCCGATCGCCGCGGGCGAGGCGGATCTGGTGCTCGGCGCGCGGGCCCGCACGCGGGCGATGCCGCTCGGCCGCCGCTGCACGAACTGGCTCTCCGCCACGCTCGCGTCGCGCATCGCGGGGCGCGCGGTGCCGGACGCGCAGACGGGGTTCCGGGCGCTCGCGCGTCAGGCCGCCGAGCTGGTCCGCCCCAGCGAGGTGCGCTACGACTTCGAAGCCGCGTTTCTGCTCGAGGCCCTGGCGCGGGGCTTGCGAGTGCGATCAGTGCCGATTGCCACCATCTACGGCGGGCGCCCCAGCCACTTCCGGCATTGGGAGGACACCTGGCGCCTGGCGCGTGTCTTCACGCGGTACGGCCGCCGCATCATGTTCGGAGCACGATGAACATCCTGATCTCGAACGACGACGGCATCCTCGCCCGCGGCCTCGCGGTCCTGGGCGAGGTGTGCGCGTCGCTGGGCCAGGTCACCGTCGTCGCGCCCGACCGCGAGCAGAGCGGCACCTCGCACTCGCTCACGTTGCACCGCCCGCTACACGCCACGCGGCGCCCGGACGGCGCGTTCCAGGTGGATGGAACTCCCACCGATTGCGTGCTGCTCGCTATCGGTATGCTGATGCCCGACAAACCCGACTTCGTCATCTCCGGGATCAACCACGGCCAGAACATGGGCGAGGACGTGTTTTACTCGGGCACGGTCGCCGCCGCGATGGAGGGCCTGGTGGCGGGTATCCCGAGCATCGCGGTGTCGTACGCGGGCTCGGACTTGGACCTCCTCGCCACCCACAGAGACGGCCTGGGCGCGCTGCTCCAGCACATCGTAGATGTGAAGGACTTCCCTAAGGAGACCCTGCTCAACATCAACCTTCCCGCGATCCCCGGCGACCAGGTGAAAGGGATCAAGGTGACTCACCTGGGCAGCCGGGTGTTCAGCGAGGAAATCGCCCTGATGAAGGACCCGTGGGGGAAGGACATCTACTGGATCGGCGGAGGCCACATCACGTGGACCGGGGACGCCGACTCCGACTTCCGGGCCACGAGCGACGGCTACATTTCCGTGACGCCGCTGCACATGGACATGACCAACTACGACCTGATCGAGGTCGTGCGCAAATGGTTCCCCGGCGATTGAGCGGCCAGGGGGCGGGGGGGGCGGGGGCGGGCGACAGCTACGCCGGGTACCGGACGCGACTGGTCGAAACGCTCCGGGCCAAGGGCATCCGTGACCTCGCCGTGCTCAAGGCGTTCGCCGAGACGCCACGGCATCTGTTCGTGCCCGAGGCCGTGCGGCACCGGGCCTACGAAGATGTCGCGCTCCCCATCGGCAACGGCCAGACGATCTCACAGCCGTCCACCCAGGCCCGCCACGTCGAGGCGCTGCGCCTGACAGGCAGGGAGCGGGTGCTCGAGATCGGCACGGGCTCGGGGTACCAAACCGCGCTGCTGGGCGCGCTGGCTGCCACGGTGCTCTCGGTGGAGCGGGTGCAGACGCTCGCGCGCACCGCCCAGCTCGCCCTGCGCGAGGCAGGCGTGACAAACGTGTCCGTGCTGCACGGTGACGGGACGCTGGGGTGGAGCGCCTACGCGCCCTATGATGCCATCCTCGTCGCCGCAGGGGGTCCCGAGATCCCCCCGCCGCTCGTCGAGCAGCTCTCGCCCGGAGGCCGACTCCTGATCCCCGTCGGCGCCCGTGGCGCTCAGGTTCTCACCCTCGTCGAGCGGGGCGAGGCTGGTCTGCGGCGGATCCCCCTGGGCGACGCTCGGTTCGTTCCCCTCGTCGGAGAGCACGGCTTCGATGCTTGAGAGCTTCGTCCAGTGGCTGCTCGACCGCTTCCGCGACCTGGGCTATCCGGGCATCGTGATTCTCATGGCCGTCGAGTCCTCGTTGTTGCCGCTGCCGAGCGAGCTGGTGATGCCCCCGGCGGGATATCTGGCGGCGAAAGGCGAGATGAGCTTCGCGCTCGCCATCGCCTGTGGGGTTGCCGGCAGCATCACGGGCGCGCTCGCCAACTACGGTCTCGCCCATTGGCTGGGACGGGCCGTCGTGAGGCGGATCGGCAAGTACTTCTGGATCTCGGAGCGGAGCCTCGAGCGCTCGGAGCGGTACTTCGCCGCGCACGGCGAGATCAGCACCTTCATGGGGCGCATGCTCCCGGTGATCCGGCACCTGATCTCGATTCCCGCCGGGATCGCCCGAATGAACCTGGCGAAGTTCGTCACGTTCACGGGGCTCGGCGCGCTCGTGTGGTGCACCGTGCTCACGTGGATCGGCTGGTTCATCGGCAGGAAGGAGGACGTGATCCTCACCGTCTTGAACCAGGAAGCGCAGACTTACGCCGGACGGGCCGTGCTCATCCTCCTACCCGTGCTGGCTGCGATCGCCGCCGTCTACGTCTGGTGGCATCGCCGCCGGGTGGCGCAGCGCAGCGGGGAGTAAGCTCGGTGCCAGCGGTCCGTTTCCTGGTTCGGGGTCGCGTGCAGGGCGTGGGGTACCGCTGGTTCGTGTGGCGGGCGGCCGAGCGGCTGGCATTGCGAGGCAGCGTGCGCAACCTCCCCGACGGCTCGGTTGAAGTGGTTGCTCAAGGGGTTGAGGAAGTACTTGAACGGCTGGAGCGAGCGCTCACCCGGGGACCGGCGGGCGCGCGGGTCGACCGTGTGGAAAAAACCGAGGTTCCACATGATATGAACCTGTCGAACGAGTTCGAAATCAACTAGTTGCAAGGTCTACCCTTGACCCGGCCCGTGACCGTGCACGACATCGCCCGCCGTATCCGGGACGTCCCTGATTTCCCCAAGCCGGGAATTGTCTTCAAGGACATTACGCCGCTGCTGCTCGACCCAACGGCGTTCCGGCGCGCCGTCGAGCTGATGACGGCGCCGTTCCGTCGCGCCAAGATCGCGCGCGTGGTCTCGATCGAGTCACGAGGTTTCCTGCTGGGCGCGCCGATCGCGCTGGCACTCAAAGCGGGACTCGTGCCGATGCGGAAGCCCGGGAAGCTGCCCGCCGAACGGGGCCGTGTGGAATACGCCCTCGAGTACGGCACCGACGCGCTTGAGATGCACAAGGACGCCGTCAGCGCCGGGGACCGCGTCCTGGTCGTGGACGATGTGCTGGCGACCGGTGGCACGGCCGCTGCCGCGGCGCAGCTGGTGCGGGCGCACGGCGCAGAGGTCGTGGGGTTCACCTTCTTGATCGAGCTCGACTTCTTGCACGGGCGCGCGCGGTTGCAAGGCGAGCGCATCGAGGCCTTGCTACACTACACGTAACCCCCCTACATTCCAGCGCTTAGCCCCTGTAGCTCAGGTGGATAGAGCAGCGGTTTCCTAAACCGTTGGCCGGGTGTTCGAGTCACCCCAGGGGCGTAAGAATCAAGAGGCGTCACGCAAAGACGTCGCGTAAAGGCGTCACGTAAAGACGTCTCGCAAAGACGTCACGCGAAGACGTCACGAAAGGACGTCAAAGACGGCATGGCGACATCGGTGACCACGGCGGGACGTCCCGTCGCGGCGGCAGACTCAGGCAGGCTGGCGGGATTCGTCCGGTGGATAAAGGGGCACAGACAGGCGTCCGGCTACCTCGGGATCGCCGTCGGTGTGGGCGCGGTGCTGTTCGTGTGGAATCTCTGGTCGACTCGCACCGCAGAGCGCACCGCGGGCGCCCGACTCGAGCAAGCTCGCCTCGCTGTGGATTCCCGAAACTACAAACTTGCAGCGAGCGAGCTGTCGCAGGTCGTGGAGAACTACGCGGGTACGCACGCGGCCGACGAGGCCACGATCCTCCTCGCGCAGACCTACCTCGGCCAGGGGCAGAGCCAGCAGGCGATCGCGCTGTTGAAGCGCTTCGCGCCCGATGCGGGCAAGGCCTACCAGGCGCAGGCGTACGGGTTGCTGGGGGCGGCCTATGAGAACGTGGCGCATCCCAAGGAGGCAGCGGAGGCGTACCAGCGGGCTGCGGACGCGGCGCGGTTTCCGTTCTTACGCGCTCAGTTCTTGTCGGATGCGGGACGAGCCTGGGTAGCGGCCGGTGACACCGTGCGGGCGCTCGCGGCATACCGTGCCGTGACCGAGGGCGCGGACTCCAGTGGTGCTGCGATTGAGGCAAAGGTGCGCATCGGCGAGCTGACGCGAGGTGCAGACGGGCGTTGAGTTCTCGCCACAATGTACTTCGTATAATAGATGTTATGTTAAGCTGTAGCGTGGTTGAATGTGGAGAATCGGCTCAGTTAATCACACCCCTGAACACGACCCGAGCCTCCCCCGAGAGCCATACTTCGTCGTAGGTTCCGTCGTTCAGCCGCTTGGCCTCGACCTCGAGGCGCCTGCCGCTGCGGGTCCAGATGGTCACAGGATGCTGCACCAATCCCCATTCCACGAGCGCGCAGCTCGCCGCTACGGCGCCGGTTCCGCACGCCAGCGTTTCCGCCTCCACTCCCCGCTCGTAGGTCCGCATCAGCCACTCGGACGGTGAGCCCCCCGGCGAGACGAAGTTCACATTGGCACCGTCGGGTCCCAGGGCCGGATCGCAGCGGAGCGTCCTGCCGCGATCGGCGAGCTCGAGGCAGCCGACGTCGTCGACGAGCACAATGAGGTGTGGGACGCCGACCATGCCGAGAGCCGCACGGCGCTCGCCGTCGGCTGCGAGGAGGCCCGGTACAGCGGTCGGGGGACGCAAGGCGGCGAATCGCAGCTCGGCGCGCTCGCCGGGACCGCCGCAGCGGCTTTCGTAGGTGCCGGCGTCCGTCTCGAGCGTCATCCCCTCCGCCCGCGCGATGCCGAGCCGCGCGGCCAGCCGAGTGCTGCACAGCGCGGCGTTGCCGCACATCGCAGCGCGGGACGCGTCCGCGTTGAAGTAGATCATGCGCACCGCGTTCCTGGCCGATCCGGGACTCACGAACACCAGCCCGTCCGCGCCGACGCCCGTGCGGCGGGCACACACGGCGCGGATGTCGGCCTCGGACCAGTCCGCGGGCGATGTGTGCCGGCCATCCACCATGACGAAGTCGTTCCCCGACCCCGTCATCTTGCAAATCGGCAGACCCGCTAGATGCGGCCGGACCACGCCATCAGCCGGAGCCGCGGCACGATCCACACCGCCTCGCGCACGATGGCCCCGTTCATCTTGCTCGATCCCTCGGTCCGGTCCACGAACACGATGGGGATTTCCTTCAGCCTGAACCCTTTGCGCCATGCTCGCACACTCATTTCAATCTGAAACGCGTAGCCGTTGGACCGCACCTGCGTCAAGTCTATCGCCTCGAGCACTTGCCTGCGAAAGCACTTGAACCCCCCCGTCAGGTCCCAGATCCGCAGGCCGGTCACCCACCGCGCATAGATGTTGGCACTGTAGGATAACATGAGACGGGTGATCGGCCAGTTGACGACCGCGACTTTGCCTCCCAGGTAGCGCGATCCCAGCACTAGATCCACTTCCTCAACGGCCTTGAGAAACTCCTTTAAGTACGCCGGGTCGTGGGAGAGGTCGGCGTCCATCTCGAAGACCAGCGCGTAGTCCCGCTCCAGGGCCCACCGGAATCCGGCGATGTACGCGGTGCCGAGCCCGAGCTTCCCTTCCCGATGGACTACGCTCAGCCGGGGTTCCTTCAAGCGGAGCGCCTCGGCGAGCTGCCCGGTGCCGTCCGGTGAGTTGTCGTCCACGATGAGGATGTCGAGCCGGGGGTCCTGGGCGAGGACCTGCGGCACGAGGTGGGCCAGGTTTGCGGCCTCGTTGTAGGTGGGGATGACGACCAGCCCCCGCTCACGCATTCCGACGCCGCCTCAGGGCAACGGGCAGTAGGCCGATCGCGGCGAGGAGCGCGAGCGAAACGAGCGAGATCGCCTTGCCGGCCTGATACTCGGGCGAGCGGAAGCTCAGCGCGACCTGCTTCGCGCCCGCGGGCACCGGGACGGTGATGAGCGTGTAGTCGCCCCGCAGCACCGGCACTGGAGACCCGTCGACCGTGGCGTGCCAGTCGGGATACCAGTTTTCCGAGACGAGCACGTAGCTCGGGTGTGGCGGCGCGGGGTCGAGCGCAATGGTCATGCGACCCGGTTCCCACGCCATCACCGCAGCCCGCGACGGGCTCTGTGGGGGCATCTCGCGGATCGGGGCCGGCGCGACGGGCTGGTCCGGGGTGAACAGCACCACCCGGCTGTAGTCGATGCGTGGATCGACGAGCGTCGGGACGACGACGCTCGAGTCCGTCGCCTTGAACGCACCGGGGACGACGCGAGCGTACGGCGCCGGCTCGATCCGCTCGAACAGGTTCGCCCGCACGCCCGCCGATGTGGGTACCGAGTCGAGGATCCGCTTGTAGCCCGGGATGCTATCGACATTCCGCGCCCCCGCAGGAGCGATGGCGTACCGCACGGCGAGCAAATCCCATAGGTGCAGAAAGCGGAGGTTGCCCCACCGGTTGTCGCGATCGAGTAGGTCGTCGTAATACCGAAGCTCATTGCCGTGGTAGCCGAGCATCTGCGGGATGTCGAATGCCATGAGGGCGTCCGCGCCGTACACCTCCAGGTCGAGCACCCGGTATGGTGGCTTGGTCTCCTTGATTCGAGTGGTCACCGAGTCTGGACGAAACCAGTCCTCCCTGGGGTCGGGCGCGTATATCCAAAACCCGCGGGCATTGAGCCAGAGATCGCAGCCGACGATGAGCGCCAGCGTGAAGGCAAACAACCGTGGCGTGAGCCGGTCTCGCAAGGCGGCGATGGCCAGCGCGGCCGTCGCGGCGAGTGCGAGGGCACCTCCGAGCGCGCCCCACATGATCGCGGGCGCGTTGGCGCGGGCGGCGGCCACCTTCTGGAGGCCGGTGGCCGCCTGGACAGCAGCGGCCAGAGACTCGGCCATTGCGCCGAATACGCCGGTCAGAGCGAGCAGCGCCACGACCCCTGCCACGACCAGCCACGCGGTCAGGACCGGCCGCCCCTCCTTCCGCTCGATCCGCTCCGTCCCGAGACCAGCGAAGAGGGCCACCACAAATGCCACAGCGAAGAACGCCATGCCCGCTGCCCGCGTCTTCTTCACCATGGGCATGAGGGCCCACCAGAGCTTATAGAATGGCGTGGCCGCTCCCAGGCTCACCAGGAGGAAGAGGAGACCAATCCCGCCGACCCACAGCACGAGCTTGCGCCGGTCCTTCGCGGCGGCACCGAGCGCCGCCAGGGCAACCACCGGCAGCCCAAGGTACTCGGAGTGCAGCTTCGCGATGTTCGAGCCCCAGTACGTGTCGCGCGATCCGACGAAATCCTTGATGAAGAACTCGAGGACGTGGTTCCACGGGACGGCCCAGGACGTCGAGCCCTCGAATCCATGGTAGCCTTGCGCGCGCGGCGAAAACGGGATGTACTGGATGAATGGCAGCAGCTGAACCGCCGCCAGGCCGAACCCCAAGACCACGGCTGCGAGCGCGAGCCCGAGCCGTCCGGCACGTCGCGCCGGGTCGTCCCTACTCTCCTCCAGGGTCAGATACAGGGCGAACAGGCCCGCTGCGATCAGCAGGTAATAGGCGATCTGGAAGTGGCCGAGCAGGCTGAGCGCCACGGCGATCGCGAGCAGGGCGTATCCTTCCCACTGCTTGTCCCGCAGCGCCATGACCAGCGCCAGACACGCGAGCGGGAGCGCCGCCGACGCGAACAGCTTCCCGTCGTGGCCAGGGGACGGATACGACGCGATCAGCCCCGACAGCTCGTACGCGAGCCCGCTCACGACGGAGCCCGTCCACGACACACCGAGCCGCCGAAGCAGCAGGTAGGTGAAGAGCCCGGCGAGGATGTAGTGCAACACGAACCCGAGGTTGATAACGGTGGCCACCGGCAGCACCAGCCGCAGGAAAGAGGTCGGGTAGAAGATGTCCCCGTGCCCCGCTCCGATGTACGGCATGCCGCCGAACAGCTCGGGCTCCCACAGCGGCACATGTCCCAGCCGATGCCACCATTCAGCGCCCCATGACCGGAACGCATAACCCGCCGCATGCTGATCGCCCCACGGTGCCGCCAGCCACTTTCCCTGCAACATGGGGAGCGACAGCAGCGTCACCCACAGCGTGAACAGCCCCGTTGCGACGAGCGTCGGCCGCTTAGGTTCGTACACCTACGTCCTCCTTGTTTCGCCCGGTGAAAAGCAGCACGGCGAGCGGCGCGGCCACCTCACATAACGTCAGGAGCACGCGCGAGCCCACGCTCAGGGCGACTGCCCCG
>DASPXE010000148.1:0-5119 GCA_035637455.1 Gemmatimonadales bacterium | reverse complement strand
GTTTCTCTCCGCCCAACCGCTCGCGGTGCTCCCGCTCGATTCCGACACACACCGCCGGCTCCGACAGCTCGGGCTCAAGACCCTCGGCCAGCTCGCCGCGTTGCCGGAGGAAGCGGTCGTCTCGCAGTTCGGCGGGGCCGGCCGCCGCCTGTGGCGGCTCGCGGCGGGGGTGGCAGTCGAGCGGGTCGTGGGCCGTGAGACGCCCGAGCCGATCGTCGCCGCGATCACCTTTTTCTCTCCGGTCGCCGAGCGCGAGCTGCTCGCGCGCGCGCTGGACCAGCTGCTCGAGCGCGCGCTCAAGCATCCGCGACGCATCGGCTGGCGGGTGCAGGTGGTGCGCGTGCGCGCCGAGCTCGAGCACGGCGCATCGTGGCTGGTCGAAGCGATCCTCAAAGATCCATCCGCCGACCGGGATCGCATCGCCGCGCCGCTCCGGACCCGGCTCGAGCAAGCGCCGCCTACGGGGGCGGTGGAGCGGCTCGCCGTCGAATTCACCGCGTTCGCGCCGGGCGCCGCCGATCTGCAGCTCTTCGCACGCGACGCGAGCGCCGCCGCGCGTGCCGACCGGCGTCGCGCGCTCCGCACCGCCGCCCGGGAGATCAAGCTCAGGCTCAAGCGATCGCTGCTCTATCACGTCATCGAGGTGCAGCCATGGTCGCGGCTCCCGGAGCGGCGGTATGCGTTGATTGACTATGAGCCATGAATCGATTGCGGATTGCGGATTGAAGACCGACCGGCTCCGGACGATCAATACGCCCCAGCGCGTCGATGTAGAAGTCGACGCGAATGGGATGCCGTTGATCGTGAAACGGGAATCGGGAAACGGGAAACGTGTGGAGGCAGTCGGAGAGATGTGGCGCATCGACGACGAATGGTGGAGGGATCCGATCGCTCGCAGGTGTTACGAAGTCGTGCTCGACGGCGGTGGTCGAGTGGTTCTATACGAAGATCTGATCTCCGGAGAATGGTTCGTACAAAAACCGTAGCAATGTGATTGCGGACCGGAACGCAGTAAATAAATCCGCAATCCGAAATCCGCAATCCGCAATTGTATGTACACGGAACTTCACTGCCACTCGGCGTTTTCTTTCCTCGACGGTGCATCCCTCCCCGAGCAGCTCGCGCTCACGGCGTCGCAGCTCGGTTACTCCGGGGTAGCGCTCACCGACCACAACGGCCTCTACGGCTCGATGGCGTTCGCGCACGAAGCGAAGCAGCTCGGACTCCAGGCGATCACCGGCGCCGAGGTGACGCTGCTCGACGGTGCTCACGTGACGCTGCTCGCCGAGACGCCCGTGGGGTACGCGAACCTGTGCCGGTTGACCACCGCGGCGCATCTGGGCCGCGCCGACCGCCGCGATCCGCGGCTCGACTTCGCCTCGCTCGAAGCGCGACACGAAGGGCTGATCGTCCTCTCCGGCTGCCGCAGCGGCCTCTTGCCGAGCGTGTTGCAGCGTGAGGGACCAACTGCCGCCCGCCGCTTCGCCGAGCGCTGCCGCGTGGTGTTCGGCGCCGATCGGTTCTTCGTCGAGCTGCAGCGCAACTACGTGCGGGGTGATCTCGCCCTGACACGGGCGCTGCAAGCCCTCGCGGAGGACACGCACCTGAGCGTCGTGGCGTCAGGCAACGTGCATTATCACTCCCGCTCCCGTCACCGATTGCACGACGTGCTCACGACGATCCGCCACCGCACCACGCTCGACGGCTCGCACAGCGTGCGGCGGCCCAACAGCGAGTTTTACCTGCGGCCGCCCGAGGAAGTCGCCGCGCTGTTTGGTGACTGTTCGGATGCTGTCGCGAACACCCTCGCCATCGCCGAGCGCTGCCGGGCGTTCGACCTCACGCGGGATCTGGGCTACGGGTTCCCGGACTTCCGCGGGGCCGACCGCGCGCCCGCCCCGCTGGCGCTCGCCGAGCTGTGCCGCGCCCGGCTCGGCGAGCGCTATCCGGAGGGCTCCGAGCACCGGGACGAGGCCGAGCGGCGGCTCGCGGAAGAGCTGACACTAATCGAACACCATCGACTCAGTGGATTCTTCTTGGTCTATCATGACCTGTTCGACTTGGCTCGCGAGGTAGCGGCGGACGTGCGCCGGGACAGCCGGCGGGCCCAGGGGAACCTGCTCCCCGGCCGCGGGCGCGGCTCGTCGGTGTCGTCGATCGTCTGCTTCCTGCTCGGCCTGTCGCACATCGATCCGATCGCCAACCGGCTCTTCCTGGGCAGGTTCCTGAACGAGAGCCTCGCCTCGGTGCCCGACATCGACCTCGATTTCCCGCGTGAGATCCGCGAGGAGCTGATCCGCCGGGTCTACAAGCGGTACGGCGACGAGCACGTCGGGCTCGTCTGCTCGTTCCCCACCTATCGGCTCCGCTCCGCCGTGCGCGAGATCGGCAAGGCGCTGGATCTGCCGCTGGGCGAGATCGAGCAGGTCGCCAAACTGGCGGACCGGCGGTCGGGCGGTCTGTCAGACGAGTTGGATCAGCTTCCGGGCTTCGCGGGACGGAAGCACGCCCCACTGTGGAAGGAGCTGTGTGAGCTGGCCGAGGAGATCGCGGGGCTCCCACGCCACGTGTCGCAGCACGTCGGCGGGATGATCATCTCCAGCCGGCCACTCGTCGAGGTCGTGCCGCTCGAGCGCGCGGCGATGGAGGACCGGGTGGTGTGCCAGTGGGACAAGGACTCCTGCGACGACGCGCGCTTCGTCAAGATCGACTTCCTGGCGCTCGGTATGCTGTCGCTCGTCGAGGAGTGCGTCGAGCTGATCGCGGCACGCGCAGGGAAGCCGCCCGACCTCTCGCGCATCGACTTCGCCGACACCGCGGTCTACGACCGCATCTGCCGGGGCGACACCGTGGGGCTGTTCCAGATCGAGAGCCGGGCGCAAATCCAGATGCTGCGCCGCACCCGGCCGCGCAACCTCGAGGATCTCGCGGTCGAAGTCGCGATCGTGCGGCCCGGGCCGATCGTGGGCGGCGCGGTGAATCCCTACGTGCGGCGGCGCGAGGAACAGCGCCGCGCCCGGGCTCGCGGCCGCCGCTACGAGCCGCCGGTGGACCACCCGCTCCTGAAAGACGTGCTCGCGGAGACCCTGGGAGTGATCCTCTATCAGGATCAAGTGCTCCAGGTGTGCCAGGCGCTCGCAGGGTTTACGCCGGGGCAGGCGGAGGCGCTGCGGCGCGCCATGAGCCGCCGCCGCAGCCGCGAGCTGATGGCGGGATTCTGGGAGGAGTTCAAGGACGGTGCGGCGGCGCGCGGCGTCCCGGAGCACGTCGCCGAGCGTGTCTTCACCCAGGTGATCGCGTTCTCGGAATTCGGGTTCCCCAAGTCTCACGCCGCGGCGTTCGGGCTGCTCGCCTACCAGTCAGCGTGGCTGAGGCACTATCACCCGGCCGAGTATTACTGCGGGCTGTTCAACAACCAGCCGATGGGGTTCTATTCGCTCGACGCGCTGGGGCGGGACGCCAAGCGGAACGGGATCGAGATCCGGCTGCCGGACGTGAACGTGAGCGACGTGTGGTGCACAGTTGAATACCAGGGAAGCGGCCGGTGGAAGGCCGGGGAAGGGGGAAAGGGAGCTTGTGCCGTGAGGATAGGCCTCGCGTTCATCCGGGATTGGAGCGAAGAGACGGCGACCGCGGCCGTGACGGAACGCGCGCGGTGCGGCCCGTTCCGGAGCGTCGGCGACGTGGTGCGGCGCGCACCTCCCAAGCTCAAACGCACCGCGATCGAGCACTTGGTGTGGGTGGGCGGGTGCGACGGCTTTGGGCTCACGCGCCGCGAGCTGCTGTGGCAGGTGGGGCTGTGGCTCCCGCCCGAGGCGGAGCGCGGCGGCGACGCGCGCGGCCGGCGCCAGCTCGAGCTGGCGCTCGACCAGCCGTACGAGCGCATGCGCTTCGGCGGCCTCGCGGCGGACGAGCGGCTGCTCGCCGAATACGCGGTGCTGGGGTTCGCGGCGAGCGGCCATCCGCTCGAGCTGCTGCACGACGTGCTGTCGCCCGGAGTGGTGCAGAGCGACGCGCTCCCCCGGCTCGAGCACGGAGGGTGGGTGGAGGTCGCGGGACTGGTCGTCGCGCGCCAGCGCCCCGAGACCGCGAAAGGATTCATCTTCGTGCTGCTCGAGGACGAAGCGGGCATGGTGAACGTGATCGTGCGGCCCGACGTGTACCAGGAGCACCGCACGGCGATCCGCGGCGAGCCGCTGCTATGGGTGCGAGGTAAGCTCGCGAAGGACGATGGGACCGTGAACGTGCTGGCGGAATCAGTACAAGGCCTGCGTTTGAAGCGCGGCTCAAGCCGCGACTCGGCATCTGCCGCTGAAGCGGCCGGTTTACCGGCAGACGCCGAGCCGCGAGTTCACTCGCGCACCCAGTCGCCGTATTCCTTCCTCAAGTTCATACGCCAGGTCGCGCCGGAGTCGAAGGATTGGGGGTGAGAGTGGCGCAATCGAAGCGGATTCGCAAACGTACAGAAAGCTCCCACCGCAGAGGCTCCGCATGCTTCCCCCCAAACCCGGCGACGCCGCCAAGGATCTGCTGAAGGCTCTGGCCCAGCTGCGCGACGCAGCGAACCAGCTTCAGGAGGCCAGCAAGCCTGTCGAGGACAGCGCCCGCCGCCTGGTCGAGAGCGTCCGTACGGCAACGGACCACCGTGCGGAGTTCGCACCCGTCCGGGCCGCCGACTTCCCCGGCCTCGACCTCGAGTTTTACGCCCGCACGGAGCGCGAGCTCGCCGCGGCGGGCGTGCGGGTGCTGGGCGATTACGAGGACGCGGCGTTCAACCGGCGCTCGCCCGACAAGCGCAGCTTCTATCGGCTCGGCCTGAGCGACGACGGTACGGTGGCGGCGAGCTGGTTCGTCTACCCGGCCCAACAGCCGACACGCTGTCTCGTACTCCACACCTGGGGCGAGGACGGGGGCGTGTTCGTCACGACGCGTGGGGGATCGGAATCGAGCATCCCGACGCCGCCCTGGCTTCACAGGTGGCGGCTCGGCGCCGAAACCGGTACCGCGGATGCTGTCCGCTCGCACCGCGAGCGTGTCGCCGCCGCGGAGGGCGCGCTCCGCTCGCTCACCGGCGTCAATCAGCTACTGGCCGCGCGCAAAGCCGAGGAAGCAATGATCG
>DASPXE010000147.1:0-5200 GCA_035637455.1 Gemmatimonadales bacterium | reverse complement strand
CCCCGCCCTCACCTCAGAAGCGATGGTCGAGTCGCAGCGTGAATCGCAGGGGCTCGCCCGCGGTCACGGCCTTCGCCACGTAGATGCCGAACCCACCCCAGTCGACGCCCAGTCCGAGATCACCAAGCCAGCTCCCCAGGGTCGGCAGCCGGTCGCTCGGCACCCGGCCCGGCCCGTTGCCCACCAGCCATGCCTGGCCGGCATCGCCCAGCACCACGAGATCGGGCCCACGCAGCGTGAGCAGCGATTTCGACTCCTCGTCCTCCGGCCGCGACGAGTTGTACGCCCAGTGGAGCGAAATGTGACCCCGATACTCGGCCTGCACGAGGATCACACGGTCGCAGGCCGCGACGAGCGTGCGCGCGAACGCCGCGTCGATGATATCGCGGTTGCACGCGCTGCGGCGGAAGCCGTAGCCCGCGAGCGGGTCGGCGCCACCGATCGAGAGGCGTCGCTGCAGTGGCAGAGGGTCGCCGCCCAACCAGCCGCCGGCGAGCAGGCGGAGGTTCACGCGTCCTGACGGGCTGACGCGGGTGTAGCGGCGCAGGTCGAAGAACGCGCGCGTGAACTGATAGGAGCCGTCCGTCGGTATCGGGCCGCGCACGGCCGCGGGCACGCCGGTCTGCGGGCTCACGTCGTCGCTGCGCGAGTTGTCGAGCAGGGCCGTCAGGAACCATCCTGCCGTCGGGTCGGCGCGGTCGTTGCGCGTGTCCAGTGTGATGGCGCCGCTGACGGTCGTGTAATGCCCCTCGTCGATCGGCGGGTTCGGGCGCCACGGCTGGTCGTTGCGGAACAAGGTCCACGGGTCGCGCGCCGCCACGCTCGTCTGCCAGTCACGCCGCAGTTCGATGGTGAAGTGGAGCAGCCGCGCCGGCTGGACGAAGAGGCGGCCCGCGATCCCCTTGCTCAGGTAGTAGTCGCGGTAGTCGCGCTGGAACAGGAATGCGGCCCAGCCGATCTCGGCGCTGTGCAACCCCCAGTCTTCGACCGGCAGGACCACATCATACGCGCGAAACTCAGCGCCGTAGGCGGGGACTTCACCCGAGCGCAGCTCCGTGCGCAGCATGTAGCCCAGGTCGCTGCGCCGGTCCGTCAGATCCCCCGCCGTTCGGAACACCCCCAGGGCGTCGAGCCGGAACCGCAGGTTCTGTTGCAGCTTCCAGTCGAACATCGGGCCGAACACCACCGGCAGTCCTTCGACCCGGTTGAAGGTTCCCGCAGTGGCGAGAGTGAGCGAGGAGCGTGAATCGGCGGTGCCCCACGACTTTTCGACGCCCAGGCTGCGGAGCCAGCGGCGCGGGCTCACTCGCGCGAGCGCGATCTCATCGCCCTGCGTGCGGTAGCCGAGGGGCGCGGCGTACACGCGGACTTCGCCCGCGACGGCCGCGCCGGGGGCCCGGGTCACGGTGCCGCCGATCACGATCAGGTCTCCGGAAATGGTGGCGCCCGAGTCGATGCTGGCGTCTCCGTTGATGACGAGCAGGCTGCCTTGGATACGGCCGCCCACCGCGACGGCGCCGTTGCGCACCGCCACGTCGCCGCGCCACTCGTTGCCCCGCGGCAGCCGCGAGCGTCCCACCAGCCGCGTGGTGGTCGTGGCGTTGTAGAAGCGGATCGCTTCGTCCGCGACGAGGCGCGGCAGGTCCCCGGGCTGGGGCGCGACGCTCACGCTCTCGGGGTTGATCACGATCGCTGTGTCCTGGGCGGTGGCCACCGACGGGACGAGGAGGCAGAAGAGGAACGGGACGCTTACGCGCATGCGGGGCCTCGATTGGGGGCGCGAGCAGCACGTGCATGGCCCGTGCCGCCCCCGGCCCCGCACCGTCGTGCTTGGCGGGAGGGCCGCGAGGGTGGGAAACGTGTCATCCCGCCACGTTGCGGGGCGGCTCGAGGCCGAGCCGGCGCATCCGCCGGTACAGGTTGGCGCGATCGGTCGCCAGCCGGCGGGCAGCCTCCGCCACGTTGCCGCGCGCGGCGGAGAGGGCGCGCGCGATCAGCGTGCGCTCGAAGCCGTCGAGCGCCTCGGCGAGCGCCACGTCCGCCCAGTCTCCCGGCGGGGGCGGCGGCGTGCCGTCCTGCGGGACGACGCGCGCCACGTCGTCCGCGGCGATGGTCGTCCCCGTCGCCAGGATCGCGAGACGCTCCACCAGGTTGGCGAGCTCGCGCACGTTGCCGGGCCAGCGGTACGCGGCGAGCAACTGCACAGCCCCCGCGTCGAGTCGCACGACCCGGCCGAGGCGGGCGGATTGGCGGGCGGCGAAGTGTTGCACCAGCGGCGGAACGTCCTCCGGCCGCTCCCGCAGCGGCGGAATGTGCACGGGCAGCACGTTGAGCCGGAACAACAGGTCCTCGCGGAACTGGCCCTGTTGCGCGGCCTTGGTCAGGTCTTTGTTCGTAGCGGCTATGACCCGGACGTCCACTGTGAGCGGCCGCTCGCCACCGAGCCGCTCGATCACGCCGGTTTCGAGCACCCGCAGCAGCTTGGCCTGCGCCTCCAGGCTCAGGTCGCCGACCTCGTCGAGAAACAGCGTGCCGCTATCCGCGAGCTCGAAGCGGCCCACGCGCCGCTCGGTGGCGCCGGTGAACGCGCCCCGCTCGTGGCCGAACATCTCCGACTCGACGAGATCCTTCGGGATGGCGGCGCTGTTCACGCACACGAACCGCTTCGGTGCGCGGCCGCTCTGGCGATGGATCGCGGAGGCGACGAGCTCCTTGCCGGTTCCCGACTCGCCGGTGATCAGCACGCGCGCCTCCGTCGGCGCGACGCGCGCGATCAGGGCGCGTACATCCTCCATGGCCGGGCTCACCCCCACGAGCGGGTCCGCGTGGCCCAGCGCCTCATGCAGCCGCCGGTTCTCGGCGAGCGTGCGGGACAGCTCCAGCGCCGCGCGCAGCGTCGTGAGCAGGCCTTCGGGCGTGAGCGGCTTCTCGAGGAACTGGAAGGCGCCGAGTTTGGTGGCGCGCACCGCGTCGGTGAGGTTCGCTTTGCCGCTCATCATCACCACGGGGAGGTCGGGCGCGGTGCGCCTGAGCTGCTCGAGCGTCTGGAGCCCGTCGGGCCCGCCCGGCATCATGAGATCGAGCAGCACCGCGTCCGGTGCTTCGCGCTCGACCGCCGCGATGGCGGCGGTCCCGTTCGCCGCCTCGGCAGTCTCGAAGCCCTCCGATTGCAGCAACGCCCCCACCATCTTGCGGATGTTGGTCTCGTCGTCGACCAACAGGATGCGTGGGCTCACGAGGTCGAGAGCACGATGCAGAACGTGGCGCCGCCGCCCGCCGTCTCCGACACCCGGATCGTGCCGTGGTGGGCCTCGATCGTCTGCCGCACCAGCGCGAGGCCCAGGCCGGTCCCGTCCTGCTTGGTCGTGAAGTACGGCTCGAACACGCGCTGCCGCTGCTCTTCCGGAATGCCCGGCCCGTGGTCGGCGATGGTCACGAGCACGCCCTGGCCGTCCTTCGCCACGCCGACCTCGATCGGGCCGTGGCCCCCCATCGCCTCAGCGGCGTTGCGGAGCAGGTTCGCGAACGCGCGCCGCAACGGGTCGTATTGGCCCAGCAAGGTGCACGGTCCGCCGTTGGCGCGGACGGTTACCTCGACCGCGGGTGGCACGGCGCTCTTCGCCAGGTCCACCAGCAGATCGACCAGATCGACTTCACTCTTCGGGCCCTCCGGCAGCCGTCCGAACTCGGCGAACTCCTTGGCGAGCCGGTCGAGCCGCTCGGTCTCTGACGCCAGCACTTCCACGGCCGTCGCGGTCCGGCTGTCCGGCTGAGCGCCGGTCCGCCGCAGTTGATCCACCCCGATGCGCATCGCGGTCAGCGGATTCTTGATCTCGTGCGCCACGCGACGGGCCACCTCCCGGAAGGCGCGCAGCCGCTCGGCCTCGAGCTCCTTCTCGCGCGCCTGATCGAGCGCGGTCACGAGCTCGCGCAACGCCTGGCGCAGCGCCTCGAACTCGGGCGCGCCGTGGCTGGGCGGTCCCGCGGGGAGCGGCATGCGCCGGCGGACCAGTCGAGTCCAGCCGACCAGCTCGTCGATCGGCCGCGACAGCTGGCGCGAGAGATGCCCGGCCAGGCGGATCGCCGAGACCAGAGCGAGCGAGCCGAACACGATCACCACCGCCGCGAAGCTGCCGGCGTAATAACGCAGGTACGTTTCGGCGCGGCGCGCGAGACTCACCGAGTTCGACAGCTGCTCGAGATGCTGCCGCAGCACGACGCGCTGGCGGGAGGTGAGGCGGGTCGTGTCGATCTGCTCGATCATCTGGCGTGCCGAGGCGGCGTCTTCCTCCAGCGCCACGCGCGCTCCGGCCGACGGGCCCACCGTGCGCACCGCCAGCGCCCACCCCACCACAGCGAGCGCTGTCGGCACGGCGGTGAGCGCCCCGAGGATGAGGAAGATCCGCTGGCGGAACGGGAGTGCCATATTTGACGGCGCAATCTAGGCGGTCGGCTCGCGTGTGACAAATCGACACAGGAGAGCGAGTGCGGAGTGCGGTGTGGGGAGTGCGGAGTTGATGGGGCGGCGTCGAAGCGGGATCTCACGATTCGACCTCGCTCTTACATTCCGCACTCCGCATTCCGCACTCCGCACTGGGGAAAGGAGGTGCCGGGATGAAGTCCCACACGCACTATCTCTGGTTCTCCACCAAGCGCCGCCAGGAGATCATCGACGTCACCGACGAGGTTGCGGAGCAGGTCCGCGCGAGCGGCGTCCAGGAGGGCTTCGTCCTCGTGAGCGCGATGCACATCACGGCCTCGGTGTTCGTGAATGACCACGAGTCCGGCTTGTGGGCGGATATCTTGAAATGGCTCGACGAGACGATCGCCCCGTGGGAGCCGGGGCGCTACCGGCACAATGAGACCGGCGAGGACAATGCCGCGGCCCACCTCCGCAGCCTCACGATCGGTCACGAAGTGATCGTGCCGATCACCGGAGCGAAGCTCGATTTGGGTCCCTGGCAGCGGGTGTTCTACGGCGAATGGGACGGCCAGCGCAAGAAGCGGGTGATCATCAAGGTACTGGGAGAGTGATCAGAGCGACTCCGAAGCGGCACGGGTTCATGCGGCAACTCTCCATCACGACCTTCACCCGGTAGGACGCCGTCTGGTGGGGCACCAGCCTAACCACCGGTGCGTTTTCGCTCGCGCGGTCGGCCGCCAGGTCGTGGCTCGAGAGGTCGGACAATACGAGACTCAG
>DASPXE010000146.1:0-2158 GCA_035637455.1 Gemmatimonadales bacterium | reverse complement strand
GTCGGCGCCGCTTGTCGAAACGGTCACCTGCAGCACGCCCGTCGTTGGTCCTGCAATCCCAACCGGCGTTGAGTCGCCGCATCCCGCAGCCGCGAGCACCAACCCGCACGCGATGACGCCCCGCGCACAACGCCCGGCAGTAGTCACGCTTTCCATACGTCCTCCTTGCAGCCGCATTGCTGCACTCTTGGCCAGAGCCTACGTTTCCCTTGCCAGCCAGTATGAGGCGAAGGCGTCAGGCCACCGTCATGGGCGCGTCACGCCCGCCGTGACGGGGTCCCGCCTCGCAGGGGCGTCCATGATCCACTTCCGAATGCTGGGCGGACTGAGCCTGACCGCGGCCGACGGGCGCGAGGTCCGAAGTCTCCTCGCACAACCCCGGCGGCTCGCGCTGCTTGCCTATCTTGCTGCCGGCACCCCCCGTGACTTTCGGCGGCGCGACAGCCTCGTCGCGCTGTTCTGGCCAGAGCTCGACCAGAAACACGCTCGCGCGGCGCTCCGCGAAGCGCTCCACGTGCTGCGCGGTGCGGTGGGCCAGGGCATTGTGACACGGCGTGGCGATGAGGAGATCGGCCTCGACGCCGACCTCTTCTGGAACGACGTCGCGGCCTTTGATCGAGCGGTCGCCGCGGCGGAGTGGGGCGAGGCACTCGAGCTCTATCGGGGCGACCTGCTGGAAGGGTTCTTCATCTCGGAGGCGCCCGAGTTCGAACGCTGGCTGGAGACCGAGCGCGCCCGACTCAAGGACGCGGCCTGTCGCAGCGCGCACGCCCTCATCGGGCGCAGCGAGGCAAGTGGTGACTTCGCGGCTGCCGCGAGCTGGGCTCGACGCGCTGCGCGGCTCACGCCCTTCGATGAGAAGCTGGTGCGCCACTGGATCTCACTACTCGACCGGCTGGGCGACCGTGCCAGGGCCGTGCAGGTGTACGACGAATTCGCGTCACGGCTTGCTCAGGAATACGAGATGCAGCCCGCCGCCGAAACGCAGGCGCTGATCGCCGCCGTCCGCAGTCGAGAGGCCGCGCCGCCGCTGCGTGCGCCAGCCGCCTCACCTTCGCCTGCCCCAGCTTCGCCCGCCCCACCCACGCGCTCCAGCCTCCCGACCCGGCGCCGGCCGAGCGTGTGGTGGTCAGCACCACTGGTCGCGGGCGTAGCGGCCATCCTGTTGCTGGCGAATCCCGGCGACTGGGAGGGGCGGGCGCGGCCGAGAGCGCGAATCGCCGCGATTCGCTCGCTTGCCGTGCGACCGCTCGCGGACCTGTCGCGCGACACGCTCCACGCCTGGTTCGCCGACGGCATGACCGAAGCCTTGGTTACCGACCTCGGTCGCATCAGCGCGTTACGCGTGACCTCGCTTAGCGCGGTGCAGCCGTTCAAAGACACGGCATCGTTCCGCAACATGGTCCGTGAGCTTCACGTCGATGCGGTCGTCGAAGGCGGAGTGCAGCGATCGGGTGACCGTGTGCGTGTTGACGTGCGCCTGATTGATGCAGCGTCGGGTTACCAACTCTGGGCGGACCGGTTCGAGGAGAGCGACCGCGACCGCTTCGCGCTCGAGGACCGCGTCAGGCGCGGCATCATGGCCGCCCTGGAGGTGCCGGTGACGGCCTCGGAGAGGCGCAGCCTGGATACTCCTCCCACCAGCGCCCCAGAGGCGTACGACCTATACCTGCGCGGCGGGCTGGGAGCCAGAAAGGTCACACCGGCGCACTTAACGAGTGCAATCGCCTTGCTCGAAAAGGCGGTCGCCCTGGATCCCGGCTTCGCCGCCGCGTACGCAGAACTGGCGCACGCGTACGCCCAACGGGTGTTCGCCCTGACCCCGAATGACACGGCCAGCTGGGAGCGGGCGCTCGTAGCCGGAGAGAAGGCGCTGCGGCTCCGTCCCGATCTCGCGGAAGCGCACTACGCGCGGGCGTACCTCCTGTGGGGCCCGGCCTACCGATTCGCTCACGTCCTGGCGATTCAAGAGTACCGCCGTGCGCTGGCGCTGAACCCGAGCCTGGAGGACGCGCACCACCAGCTGGGGGTGGTTTACAACCACATCGGATTCCAGGACGACGCGATCGCCGAATTCCAGCAGGCCCTGGCCCTGGACCCCACCGACCTGCTCGCTGAGGAGCGTATCGGGGTCGCCCTCGTCCATCAGGGGAAATAC
>DASPXE010000145.1:0-2180 GCA_035637455.1 Gemmatimonadales bacterium | reverse complement strand
CATTTTTTTTACCGTGAATGGAGACGAGTATGGCGCCTTCCCTAGCCACCTCACGGCGAGCGCCGCCGCCGCACCCCAGCGAGATCGAGCGCTGGCGTGAGGAAATCGACCACGTGGACCGAGTGCTGGTGCGCCTGCTGAGTCTGCGGGCGCGCCTCGCCCTCAAGATCGCGGGATCGAAACGCGCCGCGGGGCTACCGCTGCACGCCCCGGCGCGCGAACGGGACGTGCTCGCCAACGTCGCCGCGGCGAACCTCGGCCCGCTGGATGGGCGGGCGGTGCAAGCAGTGTTCCGACTCGTCATCCGCGAATCCCGGCGCCTGGAGCAGGATCATTTCAGTACACCCCAGTGATCCGCCAGGTATCCGCGTCGCGGGCCGGGACGTCGTAGCTCGCGGGCTCGAGCGGCCCAGAAGCCTAGTACGCCCCGGCGCGGCGAGTTTAGATTCCCACGCCTATGGCCGACGCTGCGACGCGACCCACCAAGCCTGCGATCACCCCCGGCGCCTGGCAGGAAGCCCGGGGCCTCATCTACGCCCACCGCAAGCGGCTGTCGCTGGGGCTCGTGCTGCTGCTCGTCAACCGGGTCGCGGGGTTCGTGCTGCCCGCGTCCCCCAAATGGGTCATCGACCGCGTGATCGGCCAGAACCGCCCGGAGCTGCTCTTGCCGTTAGCCGTGGCTGCGGGCGTGGCGACGCTGGTGCAGGCGGCCACCGGCTTCGGCCTATCGCAGATTCTCGGGGTCGCGGCGCAACGCGCCATCACCGACATGCGCCGCACGGTCCAGGCGTACGTCCTGCGTCTGCCGGTCAGCTACTTCGATTCCACCAAGAGCGGCATCCTCATCTCGCGCATCATGACCGATGCCGAGGGCATCCGTAACCTCGTCGGCACGGGACTGGTGCAGCTGATCGGCGGCTTGCTCACGGGAGCGGCGGCGTTGGTCGTCCTCTTCTTCCTGAACTGGCGGCTCACGGCGATCGCGATTCTCGTGCTCGGGTGCTTCGGCGGCGGCATGGCGTTCGCGTTCACCAAGCTGCGGCCGTTGTTCCGGGAGCGTGGCAAGCTCAACGCCGAGGTGACGGGACGGCTCGGCGAGACGCTTGGCGGCATCCGCATCGTCAAGGCCTACCGCGCCGAGCGGGGCGAGCGGCTGGTGTTCACGCGGGGCGCGAACACCCTGTTTCGCAACATCGCCGCCACCATGACCGGTATCTCGGCCGTGGGGTCGTTCGCCACGCTCATCGTCGGCGCCATCGGCATCCTGATGATCCTGGAGGGCGGTCATGCGGTGCTCACCCACGCCATGACGCTGGGCGACCTCTTCATGTACGCCATCTTTGTCGGTCTCGTGGCCCTGCCGCTCATCAACATCGCGTCGATCGGGACGCAGATCACCGAAGCGTTCGCGGGCCTCGACCGGATCCGGGAGATCCGCCGGCTCGCGACCGAGGACGCCGAGGACGGCGCCCGTCCAGCGCTGGCGGAGGTAGAGGGGGATGTCGTCTTCGATGCTGTGAGCTTCGCTTACGTGCCGGGGAAGGACGTGCTGCGACACGTCTCGTTCCACGCGGCCCCCGGCTCCACCACGGCGCTCGTGGGGTCGTCGGGGGCGGGGAAGAGCACGCTCATCAGCCTGGTGCTCGCGTTCAGCCGCCCCGGCGCCGGGCGCGTCCTGGTGGACGGACGCGACCTCGCCACCGTGCGGCTGGCCGAGTATCGCCGGCAGCTGGGCGTCGTGCTCCAGGACAACTTCCTGTTCGATGGCACAATCGCCGAGAACATCGCGTTCGCCCGCCCCCACGCGACGCGCGCGGAGATCGAAGCGGCAGGCCGCATCGCCCACTGCGACGACTTCGTGCGCCGCTTCGAGAAGGGCTACGACACGGTCGTCGGCGAGCGGGGCGTGAAGCTGTCGGGTGGCGAGCGCCAACGGGTCTCCATCGCCCGCGCGATTCTGGCCGATCCGCGCATCCTGATCCTCGACGAGGCCACGTCCAGTCTCGATTCGGAGAGCGAGGCAGCCATCCAGGACGGGTTGCGCACGCTGCGGCGCGGTCGCACGACCTTCGTGATCGCCCACCGGCTCTCGACCATCCGCAGCGCCGAGCAGATCCTGGTGATGGAAGGCGGCGAGATCGTCGAGCGCGGCACCCACGCGGAGCTGCTGGCGAAGCACG
>DASPXE010000144.1:0-3625 GCA_035637455.1 Gemmatimonadales bacterium | reverse complement strand
CGTCGTCGTCCCCGCGAGCGTGCCGCCGCTGGGATTGGTCCCGAGGGCCACCGTCACGCTGCCCGTGAATCCAGTCACCAGGTTCCCCTGCGCGTCGCGCGCGGCCACTTGCACCGCGGGGCTGATCGTGCGGGCTGCTACCGCGTTGCTCGGCTGCACGGTGAAGACCAGCTGGCTTGCCGTCCCCACCGTGATGTTGAAGGCCGTGCTCGTCGCGCCGCTCGGGCCTCCCGCCGGCGCGGTCGCCGTGAGGGTGTAGCCCGTGCCCGCCCGGTCGAGACTCAGGTCCCCTAGGGTCGCCACGCCGGCGCTCGCCGCTACTGTCGTGTGGCCGGACAGAGTGGCGCCGCCCGGGTTCGCGCCGAGCACCACCGTCACCGTCCCGGGGAAGCCCGTCGCGACGTTGCCCTGGGCATCCTGCGCCGTCACCTGGACCGCCGGCGTGATCGCCGCGCCGGCCGCCGTATTGCTCGGCTGGACCGTGAACACGAGGCGCGCCGCGATGCCCGGCGTGACATTGAACGCGGCGCTGGTCGCGGTGGTGAGCCCGGCGGCCGCCGCCGTGAGCGTGTAGCCGGTGCCGACCTTGGCGATGCTCAAGCTCGCGAAGGTGGCCACTCCGCTCACCGCCGCCACGGTCGTAGTGCCCGAGAGGGTACCACCGCTCGGATTGCTCCCGAGCGCCACCGTCACGTTCCCCGCGAAGCCGGTCGCTGGGTTCCCTTGAGCGTCCAGGGCCATTACCCGCACCGCCGGCGTGATCGCCGCCCCGGCGGTCGTGTTGGTCGGCTGCGCGGTGAACACGAACTGGCTGGCTGCTCCCACGGTGATGTTGAAGGAGTTACTCGTCGTCCCTGTGAGCCCGGTTGTTGCCGCCGTGAGTGTGTAGCCCGTCCCCACTTTGTCGACGCTCAGGGTGCCGAAGGTCGCCACTCCACTCACCGCGGGCACCGTCGTTGTGCCTGCGAGCGTGCCGCTACTGGGATTGGTCCCGAGCGCCACGGTCACGCTGCCCGCGAACCCGGTCACCAGGTTCCCCTGGGCATCCCGCGCGCTGACCTGCACGGCCGGGCTGATCGTCCGGCCCGCCACGGCATTGCTCGGCTGCACGGTGAAAGCGAGCTGCGTCGCTGCTCCCGCCGCGATATTGAAGTCGCTGCTCGTGCCCCCGCTGAGCCCGGTTGCCGTCGCCGTCAGCCAGTAGCTCCCACTCTTGTCGATGCTGAGCGTGGCGAAGCTCGCCACTCCATTGACTGTCGGCACCGTCGTCGTTCCCGCCAGCGTGCCCCCGGCTGGATTGGTTCCTCCGAGCGCGACTGTCACGCTGCCCGAGAAACTCGGCACCGTGTTCCCCGCGGCATCCTGCGCGGATACTTGCACCGCGGGCGTGAGCGTCGCCCCTGCCGTTGCATTCGCCGGCTGCACGCTGAACACCAGGTGGGTCGCGGGCCCCGGCGTGATGCCAAACGGCGTGCTCGTGGCTCCCGTGAGTCCAGTGGCCGTGGCGGTCAGCGTGTAGCCCGTGCCACTGGTGTTGATGGAGAGATCACCGAAAGTGGCGACGCCGCTGACCGCCGACACAGTCGTGCTGCCCGAGAGCGTGCCACCGGACGGATTGCTCCCGAGCGCCACCGTCAGAGGGCCCGTGAAAGTCGGCACTGCGTTGCCGAGCGCATCTTGCGCCGCCACCTTCACCGCCGGGGCGATCTGGTGGCCCGCCGTGGTGGTCCCGGGCTGGACCGCAAACGCGAGGTGCGTCGCCGGCCCCGGTGAGACGCTGAAGTCGCTGCTCGTCCCTGCGCTGAGCCCCGTCGCCCGTGCCGTCAGCCAGTAGTCCCCGCTCTTGTCGACGCTGAGCGTGGCGAAGCTCGCCACGCCATTGACGGCCGCAAGCGTCGTCGTCCCCGCCAGCGTGCCTCCGGCGGGGTTGGTCCCGCCGAGCGCCACCGTCACAGTGCCCGTGAAGCTCGGCACCGTGTTCCCCGCAGCGTCCTGCGCCGCCACCTGGACCGCCGGCGTGAGCGTCGCCCCCGCCGTCGTATTCGCCGGCGGGACGGTGAACACCAGGTGGGTCGCCGCCCCCGGCGTGACGTCGAACGGGGCGCTCGTTGCCGCCGAGAGGCTGCTGGCCGTGGCCGACAGCGTGTAGCCGGTGCCGCTCTTGTCCACGCTGAGCGAGTAGAAGGTGGCCATTCCATCGGCCGCGGTGACCGTCGTGGTCCCCGCCAGCGTGCCGCCACTGGGATTGGTCGCTCCGAGCGCCACCGTCACGTCGCCCGTGAAGCTCGGCACCACGTTGCCCAGCGCATCCAGGGCCGACAGCTGCACCGCCGGAGCGATCTGGTGGCCCGCGGTCGTGGTCCCCGGCTGGACTGTGAAGGAGAGCTGCGTTGCCGGGCCCGGTGCGATAGTGAAGTCGTTACTCGTCCCCCCGCTGAGCGCTCCCCCCGGCGCCGCTGCCGTCGCCGTCAGCCAGTAGCTGCCACTCTTGTCGATGCTGAGCGTGGCGAAGCTCGCCACTCCACTGACCGCTGCCGCCGCCTTCGTCCCCGCCAGCGTGCCGCCGCTAGGATTGGTCCCGCCGAGCGCCACGGTCACCTGGCCCGTGAAACTCGGCACCGTGTTCCCCGAGGCGTCCTGCGCCGACACTTCCACTGCGGGGGCGAGGGTCGCCCCAGCCGTTGCATTGCCCGGTTGCACCGTGAATACCAGGTGGGTGGCTGGCCCCGGTTTGATTTCAAACGGCGCACTGGTCGCGGCCGAGAGCCCACTGGCCGTGGCCGTCAGTGTGTAGCCGGTGCTGCTCTTGTCGAGGCTGAGCGTGTAGAACGTGGCCACGCCATTGGCCGCCGCCACGGTGGTCGTCCCCGTCAACGTGGCCCCGCTCGTCCCGGTCCCGGCCGTCAGCGTCAGGGTCACATTCTGGGTGAAGCCGGGCACCGGACGGCCCCCGGCATCCAGCGCCGTCACCTGGACGGCGGGGGTGATCTGGTGGCCGGCCGTCGTCGTGGTCGGCTCCACATTGAACGCCAGCTGGGTGGGTACTGTGGGGCCGGTTGGGCCACGCTCGCACGTCGCCAGGAACAGCGAAGACACCAGGAGCGCGGCGCCCGGAAGCAGCCGGGCGCCAAGCGCAGTAGAGGGGGCGCGGATGGTGGTGGCGATCGGTCAGTGCTCCTGGACCTACATCTCGTTTCCCCGTCTCGGGTTACGAAACAGTCATTGGGGCTGGGAGAACGGCTGAACGAGTGCGTGGGGCGCAAGGGCTGTGCCCCCTAGAGTGCAGGCTATTGTGCGTCGATCGCGCACGCCTCAGGGCGACTTGTGGCAGATGTGTAACACAATCGCCGTGTGAGGCCGAGGCTACGGGGAGGGTGGACCGTCCGGCAACGGGCGATCGAGCGAACGGAGCCGGTGAAGCGCGGCCGATCGGCTCCGGCGCATTACGCTTCGGTGGTGCGCCGCGCCGAACCACCCTTCGGGTTGGGATTCTCGTAGTCGAACAGCTCGCTTGGCGTCACCCGCAGGGCACCACACAGCCGCTCGAGCGTGTCAGCCCGAATGAGGCGGAAACGCCCGTTTGGCCTGGTGAGCCGATAAATCGTGTTCAGGCTGAGGCCGGTGA
>DASPXE010000143.1:0-9507 GCA_035637455.1 Gemmatimonadales bacterium | reverse complement strand
AACCAAGCGCGTCGCGACACTCATCACCCGAGACCGAGCACGACATGTCGCCCGACGACCTCGCCGCCCAGCTGGAACAGCTGCACGCCGCGGCGTTCGGCTGGGCGCTGAGCTGCTGCGCTTGGGACCGCCCGGCCGCCGAGGACGCGCTCCAGTCGAGCTACCTCAAGATTCTCGACGGACGGGCCCGGTTCGCGGGACGCTCGAGCTTCCGGACCTGGGTGTTCGGCGTGATTCGCCGGACCGCACAGGAGGCGCAGCGCCGGGCGCTGCTGGGGCGGTGGCTGCCGTTCGCACGCCGACTGTTGGAGCCGGAGGCGGCAGACGGTCGTCCCGACCCGGAGGCCGTCGTCCTGCAGGCTGACGAAACGGTCCGGCTGGCGCGCGCGCTCGCGCGGCTGCCGGCCCGGCAGCGCGAAGTGCTGCACCTCGTGTTCTACGAGGACTTGACGATCGCCGAGGCTGCGACTCTGCTCGGCATCGCGCTTGGCACGGCCCGCACCCACTACGAGCGTGGCAAGACGGCGTTGCGACGGATGCTCGAGGAGGCCGACCGATGACGGACGACGGCGAGCGACAGCTGCACGAGCAGTTCCGCGCCTTGCGACACCAGGCGGGAGCAGGGGCGCCTGAGTTTCGGGACGTCCTCGCGTCTCTCAAGCGGCGCCGGGAGAGAGCTGGGCAGCTGCGCGGGCGGGTTGCGGGCCTCGCCATAGCGGCCGCCGCGGCGTTCGTCCTCTTCGCCGTGCTACGGTCCGGCGGCAAGCGTGCGGTGTTCGTCGACTTGGCCGCCGCGCGCTGGGAAGCCCCTACGGATTTTCTGCTGCGCACCCCCGGCGCCGAGCTGTTACGCGCCGTCCCCAGGCTCACTTCGGAAGGGAGGCTGCTACCATGAAGCGTGTTTCAGGCGTCACTCTGGTCCTCGTCCTGCTTGGCGCGGTCGGCGCGGCGAGCCAACAACCGCAGCCGGGTGGCCCCGGCGGTCCCCCGCGCCAGGAGGATCCGCTCGCCCGGTTCCTGTTTCCGCCCGAGCTTGTAATGCACCAACAGCGCGCCATCGGTCTCAAGACGGAACAGCGCGCCGCGATCACGCGAGCGATCCAGGATTTCCAGACGAAGGTGCTCGACCTGCAGTGGCAAATGCAGGACGAGACCCAGCGGATGGTCGAGCTGCTCGATAGGCCGGTCGTGGATCAAGCGGCCGCGCTCGCGCAGATCGACAAGGTGCTCGTCGTCGAGCGTGAGGTGAAGCGTGCCCACATCGGCCTGTTGATCCAGATCAAGAACCAGCTCTCACCAGACCAGCAGGCAAAGCTCACCCAGCTCAGTTCGCCCGCGGCACCCCCTCAATGAACCTCTACCTCCGCACGGGGGTACGGATCGGGCATGCCTCTGTGTCTCTCGCGATGCTTCGCGCTCGGCGTCCAGCTTGGCCTGCTCGTCCCCGCGGCGCAGGCGCAGTCTCAACCCAACGAGAAGCTGGCGGAGCGCGCCCAGCGCGCCGGTGAAATCGTTGCGGAGCTCGTGAAGGAGCCCGACCACTCCCCGCCCCAGTCGCTGCTCGAGAAGGCGACCTGCGTGGCCGCGGTGCCCGAGGTCGTGCAAGTGGGCCTGGGGCTCGGGGGAAAGGTCGGATTTGGTCTGGCGAGCTGCCGCACCCCCGGGGGCTGGAGCCTGCCGACGTTCGTCGGCTTGAAGGGCGGCACCTTTGGCCTCCAGATCGGCGGCCAGTCGGCCGACGTGGTGCTGGTTTTCCTCAACCAGAACGCCCCGCGCCTCATCGCCGCGTCGTCGCTCGATCTCGGGGGACAGGCCTCCGTCGCCGCCGGCCCGGTGGGCCGCAACCTCTCGGCCGAGACGGACTACAAGCTCACGGCCGAGATCTACACGTACTCGAAAACCAAGGGCCTGTTCGCCGGGATCAACCTCGCCGGTACCAAGTGGGAGATCGACTCCAAGGCGAACAAAGCGGTCTACGGTGAGAGTCGCTCGGCGGACGTGAAGGGCCTGCTCGCGACCGGCGGGACCGGAGGCCCGGGGCTGGTCCAGCCGTTCCTCAACAGCTTGCAGAAGAATATCGGACCGCTGAAGCCGTAAGCCTACTGCTTCACCCACGTAGAGCGCAGGTCGTACGTCACGGCGTAGACCAGACGATTGACGAGCTGCCCGTACGCGTTGTTGGGATCTTTAGCGGAGAAGATGGGCTCGCCGCCGACCAGGGAAAGGCCGCCGACCTTCTCACTGGCGGTCGCGCTGGAGCGCCATAGCGTCCCGCCGGACTTGGTCGACAGCAGCTCCACTGACAGCTCGGCCGAGACCGTCGCCTCCACGTGCGGCAGCGTCAGGCCAACCAGGCCGCCGCTCGGCTTCACGTTGGACACCTTGAGATGACCGAAGAAGACCACAGGAACGCCGCGCTCCCCTCCCAGCGCCTGCGCCGCCGCTGGACCGAGCTCCGCCGCACGCGTGCGCCGTAGCACCGAGTCGGCGGGCCCGAGCTCCAACATCTCGATACCCGTCTGGGCAGCCAACACGTACTCCGAGAAGCGCCGCGTGGCGAATTCGTGGAGCGAGCCCTTGGCATTCTCGGCCGTGAACGTGACGAGTCCGATCTGACCGTACGGTACGAGATTGAGGCGCGGCGGGACGAGCACGCGGTGAGCGGCGCAGGCCATGCCGGCCAAGACGACCAGCAGCACCGCGGCGAGCGGGCGCACCGGTACGGGGGAGACGCGGTTCGGTTCCCTCATGTCGTGGACACCTCGCGCTAGGGTTGATGCGACGCACCCAACATAACAAAGGGCCAGGGCCGGCGCCCCGCGCGCGGTAATTTCGGACGATCCGATGGCCCGACGCTTGACGCCCCCTGGAGCCCGGGCTATATGCCTCCAAGCCCTGGGGGGGGTGCGATGAGCGCCGAGGACGTCACGGGGGAGCGCGCGCGTGAGCGGGCCCTGCTGCAGGCGGAGAAGATGGAGACGATCGGCCGCCTGACGGGGGCCATCGCGCAGCAATTCAACGAGCTCCTCGGTGCCATCCTGACGCGCGCCGCGGCGCTCACCCAGTCCTCGCCCCCGAACCGCGACTTGGACGAGTTGAAGGAAACGGCTCGGCGCGGCGCCGACCTGGCCCACAAGCTGCTCGGATTCAGCCGGCACAAGACGCTGGACCTGCAGCCGCTCAGCTTGAGCGAGTACGTGCGGGAGATCCTCGATAGGCTGCGCCGCGAGCTTCCCGCCAACGTCGAGGTCCAGTTCGAAGCGGACGAGGTAGGCGGCGTCGTCGAAGCCGATCCCGCGGAAGTGCGACAGATCCTGATGAACCTCGTCACCAACGCCCGAGACGCCATGCCGAAGGGGGGCACGCTGCATGTGGAAGTGCGGCGGGCGCGTCTGGGCGCGGCGGATCGACCCCTGCACGCGTGGATCGAGCCGGGAGCCTACGTGAGCGTCGCGGTGAGCGACACCGGCACGGGAATGACCGCAGCGACGCTGGCACGCGTCTTCGAGCCGTTTTTCACTACCAAACCGTTGGGGGTCGGAACCGGCCTCGGGATGGCGATGGTGTACGGCCTCGTCAAGCAGCACAAGGGGTTCGTGCACCTGTACAGCGAAACAGGCCAGGGGACTACAGCCAAGGTGTACCTGCCCGCCGTCTACCACCGGGCACCGCCGCTCAAGGCCGTCGACGACGAGATCCTCCCGGGCGGGACCGAAACGATCTTGCTGGTCGAGGACGACCCCACCATGCGCTCGGTGGCCCAGGAGCTGTTGGCGAAAGTCGGTTACCGCGTGCTCGCGGCGGTCGACGGAGAGCAAGGCCTCGCGATGTATCGAGCGCACCGCGCGGAGCTCCGCCTCGTCCTCACCGACGTCATCATGCCAAAGCTCAGCGGTTTCCAGCTCTACGAAGCCATCCGGCGAGACTCGCCGGCCCTGAAGGTGCTGTTCACGAGCGGCTTTCCCGCGCCGAACTACCGCAAGACGGTCGGCCTCGATGCCGCCGTCGCCTTCGTCACGAAGCCTTGGACGGCGAGCGAGCTGCTCGGCCGGGTGCGGACTCTGCTGCAACCCGCACCAGCTTAGGTTGACACGCCGCGCTGGCGGCGTCAGTATAGCGACGCGGAGAAGCCGATGCGCGTCGTCAGGTGGGCCAGGTTGCAGTCGTCCGCGCCATGTGGGCTGCGGCTGGGAGCGTGGTACCCGGTGACCGGGCTGACTGCGCGGGAAGCCCAGGTGCAGGTACGCGGGCGTGTTTTGATGGTGCCCCGTTCCCTCCTGGAGCTGCGCACCACGCCCCCGTTGGAGTGGACGGTGGCGCCCGGCGGCACGGACACTGCGCGGGGGCTCGTCGGAGCCCGCGACGACTATCTGGTGTGTCCGAATTGCCGTCATCGGGACGCTCTGCCGGACGGCCGAGTCCCGCGGATGCGCTGCTCGCGCTGCAATGAAGTCTTCAGCATTGCCTGGGACGAACGCTATCTTCGCACCGGGCGGGGACGCGACGGGCGCGAGCCGAGCCCCTCTTCACCCCCACACCTCGCAGGGAGCACGCTCGGTCCGGACCATCGCATGACCAGACGCCGCATATCCACCAGTCGCCGCTCGAGCCTCGAGCGCCGCGTCACCGAGCGCCGACGAATCTCGGTCGCCCACGCGCTCGTCGAGCGGCGGATCGACGAGCGCCGGCGACGCATGCTCCGACGGACTGGTCGGGATCGTCGCGGCGGGACGGAACGGCGGCACAAGGCCGCGAGCTGGTAGCGGGCATCAGTAGCGCAGCGCCGAGGCAGTGTGCTCCGCTCTGTGTACCGGAATCGTAACAACTGCACTGGTGCGACCATGGAACACGCAGGGAATGCGATGCGTTTCACTCAGGATCATAGCGCGCGGGTTGACGGGAATCCTTGTCCTGGGTATGCTGCGACCACGATGAAACCGACCTACTCGCAATTGTGCAAGTGTGCGCACTCGAACAACACTGCGAATGCCGTGGTGTGCGCCCCGCTCGCTCGATTACGTGGGATGATGTAGCAGCACCGGCAGTGCGCAGCGCCGCTGCGAACGCCCCCACGCTTGGTGCAGAAGCGTGGGGGCGTCGTCGTGTGGGATCCGAGTGAGGAGACAACCAAGATGATGGCGAAGGAATATTTGCTGGCAAGCGATTTCGACCAGACGTTGAGCTTCAACGATTCGGGAATCATCCTGAGCGAGATCGTGGGAATCCCGGGGTTCCGCGAAAAGGTCGCAGGCCTTTCGCGCACCAACCTCGTCCAGCAGGGTGGGGAGCTGGCGTATCTGCTGCGGCACGACCCGGACTACCGCGGAGTACGGCGCGAGCACTTGTTGGAGGCCGGGAAGCGCATCCGCCTCAAGCAGAATATCCAGCTGCTCGTCCGCCTGCTGCAGGAAGGGATCGAGGGCCACCGCTTCGCGTTCTACGTGATCTCGGCCGCCCCCGAGGAGGTCATCCAGTCGGCCCTCGAGGGCATCGTCCCCCCCGACCATATCTTCAGCACGCGGTTCGAGTACGATTCCTCCTCCGGCGAGATCCGGTCGATCGTGCGGGTCGCGGCCGGCTACGGGAAGGTGGCGGTCCTGGACGAGCTGCAGGCGGCGCTGCAGGTGGGCTCCGATCGCATCGTCTACGTAGGGGACGGCAGCTCCGACGTCCACGTGATGCTGCATGTCAACCGCCGGGACGGCTTCACCATCGCTGCGTCGGAGGCCAAGCTCGTCGCGCAGATCGCACGGCGCACCATCATTGGCGACGACGCGTTGAGCGTGCTGGTACCGCTACTCGAGGAGATCGTGGGAATGACGCCGGCGCGCATCCGGTCGTTCTTCGAGGAGCACGGCCTGGCGATTCAGGAGTGGGACAGAGTCCGGACCGACTGGCTGACCATCGGACAGAGCGCATCGGATGACGGCGCCGTGGCGTCGCTCGCGACGGCCGAGCGGTAGGCTAGGCTCATCCGAGCGGCGCGAATCCCGCCGGCTACACCTTCGCTTCCCGCAGCTGCTCTTTCACCGGCAGCTTGCGGATCCGCTTGCCGGTCGCCGCGAAGATGGCGTTGGCGACTGCGGGCATCACGGCCGACGTCCCCGGCTCGCCGATGCCCCCCGGCGCCTCCCTGCTCTTGACGAGATGGACCTCGATCGCGGGCGCCTCGTTGATCCGCAGCGCGCGGTAGTCGTTGAAGTTGTGCTGCTCGACGCGGCCGTCTTTGATGGTGATCTCGCCGAACAGGGCGGCGGTGATCCCGAAAATGACCCCGCTCTCGAGCTGGGCCGTGACGGTGTCGGGGTTCACGATGATGCCGCAGTCCACCGCGCAGACGACGCGCGGGACACGGACGTCGCCCTGCTCCGACACTGATACCTCGGCGACCTGGGCGATGTAGCTCCCGAAGGCGTGCAGCAGCGAGATCCCGCGACCGCTCCCCGGGGGCAGCGGCCGCCCCCAGCCGGCCTGCAGCGCGGCGAGCTCGAGCACCGCTTTGGCGCGCGGCGACTGGTCGAGCAGGGCGCGGCGGTATTGGAACGGGTCCTGCTTCGTCGCCGCCGCGAGCTCGTCGATGAAGCTCTCGACCACGAAGATGTTGTGAGTGGGCCCGACGCCGCGCCAGAACGCGGTGGGCACACCGGGCGGCTCCTGACGGACGTACTCCACGCGAATATTGGGAAGCGTATACGGCGGCTCCGCTGCTCCCTCCACGGCGTCCAGATCGAGGCCCTTGATCATCGCGCCCAGCCGGTGGACGCCGCCGGCCCGAATCACCCGCAGGGTCTTGGGAAACAGCTGGCTGATGACGCGTGCCTCGATCGACGAGCCGGCGATGCGATGCGACCAGGCGAGCGGCCGGCCGCGCTCGTCCAGGCCGGCGGCGATCCGGTCGTAATAGTAGGGCCGGTACATGTCGTGCTGGATGTCTTCTTCGCGCGTCCACACGACTTTCACGGGACCGGGGACCTGCATCGCGATCTGCACGGCGCGGATGATGAAGTCCACCTCGAGGCGCCGGCCGAAGCCGCCGCCCAACAGGTGGTTGTGGACCTGAACGCGCTCCCGCGGCAGACCGGTCAGCTTCGCGGCGGCGGTGCGGGCGAACGTCGGCACCTGCGTGCCGACCCAGATCTCGCACCCGTCCCGGCGTACGTGCACGGTGCAGTTCACCGGCTCCATCGTCGCGTGCGCGAGGAACGGCACCTCGTAGACGGCCTCGACCTTGCGGGCGGCGCCGGCCATGGCCCGCGCGACGTCGCCGTCTTTGCGCGCGACCACGCCCGGCTGCTGCGACGCCGCTTCGAGCTGGCGCACGATGTCGGCCGTACTGAGCTTGGCGTTCGGCCCCTCGTCCCAGCGGATGTCCAGCGCGGCGAGGCCCTGCTTCGCCGCCCACATGTGATCGGCGACCACGGCCACGGCATCGTTGAGCCGCACCACCTGTTGGACGCCCGGGATCGCCTTCGCGTTCGAGTCATCGACGCTCGCGAGCTTGCCGCCGAACACCGGACAGGCGGCCAGCGTGGCGACCTTCATGCCGGGGAGCTGCACGTCGATCCCGAATCGCGCCGCGCCGTTGACCTTGTCGGGGCTGTCCAGGCGCTTGGCCGGCGTGCCGATCAGCTTCCAGTCCTTCGGATCCTTCAGCGGGACGGTGCGCGGTACCGTCAGCGTCGCCGCCTTGTCGACCAGAGCGCCGTAGCCGAGCTTGCGCCCCGTCGCTCCGTGGACGACCTCGCCCCGTTCGGCGCGGCAGGACGCGGCGTCGACGTTCCACGCCTGCGCGGCGGCGGCCACCAGCAGGGTGCGCGCCGCGGCGCCGGCGCGGCGCAGCGGATCGAAGTTGCCGCGCACCGACGTCGAGCCGCCCGTTTCCTGGACACCGAACAGGGGTTCGGCGTAGCGCGCGTCGTCGGCCGGGGCGTGCTCGAGCTGAACCTGGCTCAGGTCGATTTCCAGCTCCTCCGCCAGCAGCATGGGCATGGAGGTGTACGTCCCCTGTCCCATTTCGACCTTGTGCATGATCAGCGTCACACGGCCGTCGCGATCGACACGAATGAAGGCGTTGGGGGCGAACCAGTCATTCTGCACACGCCGCGGCACAGGCAGACTGAAGCCGAGCAGCAGACCGCCGCCGACGGCGGCGCTGGCCTCGAGGAACGTCCGGCGGGAAAGGGTGCGCGCCATGTGATCAGCCTCCCGCCCGCTTGATCGCGGCACGGATCCGCACGTAGGTGCCGCAGCGGCAGATGTTGCCCGCCAGCGCCGCATCGATATCGGCGTCGGTGGGATGCGGCTTGCTCGCGAGCAGCGCGGCGGCGGACATGATTTGCCCCGACTGGCAGTAACCGCACTGGACCACGTCCAGATCGAGCCACGCCTGCTGCACTTTCCTGCCGCTCGGCGTGTTGCCCACACCCTCGATCGTCGTGATCTGCTTCCCGGCCGCCGCGGCGACCGCCGTGACGCAGGAGCGCACCGGCCGGCCGGCGTCGTGCACCGTGCAGGCACCGCACAGCGCCATGCCACAGCCGAACTTGGTGCCGGTCAGGCCGATCACATCCCGCAGCACCCACAAGAGCGGCATGTCGCCCGGGACGTCCACCGTGTGAGCCTTGCCGTTGATGCTTAGCGTGACCATGGCCCTCGTCCCCGAAGTGTCGTAAGGAATCTGCCTGCGCGGAGGGCGCCGCGACAGGTCGCCCCGCGCTGCCCCGGAGCGTGGCGGGACGCCCCAGGAACTCCGTGGCCAGATAGTTCATTAGTGAAGTAACAGTATGGCCAAGCATCTCTCCATCATTGGACCGCTGCTCGCCGCGGCGCTGATCGTCGCTCGAGGCGAGGCGGCTCAGTCCCAGGCGCCCGAGGGGCGCGCCAAGACGGCGGTGTTTCAGCCCCTCATCGCCGATCCCAAAGAGCCGCAGTTCTTCGCTGCCTACCTCTGGGAGCGCTCGGCGCGGCTCGGGTCGCGCCTGGGCAGCGTCGGTTTCGGTCAGACCTTCGCAGTCGCGGGAGGACGGGACTGGGAGGTCTCGATCGCCGCGGCCGTGTTCTCGCAGTTCGACTTGGCGCGGGCCACGGCCGACCTGATGAACACCGACTACCGCGTCGGCGTCCCCGTGACGTACCGGCACGCCGCCCTGACGGCGCGGTTCCAGCTGTACCACCAGAGCTCTCACCTGGGCGACGAGTACATGGCCCACACCAACGCGCAACGGGTGGACCTGTCGTTCGAAGCCGCGGAGCTGCTCGTGGCCCGGGACATCGCGAATTGGCGGATCTACGGCGGCGGCGAGTACACCTTCACCCATTCACCGGCCGACCTGAAGCCCGGCGTGCTGCACGGCGGCCTGGAATACCGGCCGCCGGGGGTGCTGCTACGAGTCGGCCGGCTCGCCGCCGGTCGCCTGGTGGCGGCCGTGGACGCCAAGTCCTTCGAAGACCGGCGCTGGGACGTGGGGTGGAGCGCGGTCACCGGGCTCGAGCTGGGCGACCCGAGCG
>DASPXE010000142.1:0-6429 GCA_035637455.1 Gemmatimonadales bacterium | reverse complement strand
GGCGAGACCGAAGCGGACCATCGCGCCACCGTCGCGCTCGTGGAGGCCCTGCCGTTCACCTATCTCCACGTCTTCCCGTTCAGCGTACGGCCGGACGCCCCCGCCGCGCAGCTGCGGGAGCAGCTCCCGGCCGGGATGGTGCGCGATCGGGCGCGCGAGCTGCGCGAGCTGGGCGAAGCGAAGCAGTGTGCGTATCGCGCCAGCCGGCTCGGGCAGTCCGCGGACGGTGTCGTGAGCGGCCATGGCGAGGGGAAGATCGAACTGCTGACGCAAGACTACCTTTCGGTCTATCTTCCTATCCCCGAATGGGACGGGTGCCCCCGCTGCGAGGTGACGGTTCGCTAGCCATGCCGCGCATCTACATCGAGACCTACGGCTGCCAGATGAACGTCGCGGACTCCGAGCTGATGTTCGGCGTTCTGGGTCGGGAGGGGTATGTCCGCACCGACGACCCCACCCAAGCGGACGTGCTGCTCGTGAACACCTGCGCGGTGCGCGATCACGCCGAGCAGCGCGTGCTCTCGCGTCTGGGCGAGCTGAAGCAATACAAGCGGCGGGGCGACGTGCTCGGCGTGGTCGGCTGCATGGCGCAGCGCCTCGGCGAGCGGCTGCTCGCGCGCGTGCCGCAGGTGGACCTGGTCATCGGGCCCGACGGCTACCGCGGGCTGCCCGAGCTGATCGCCCGGGCGCGCGGGGGCGAGCGCGCCGCCGAGGTCGACTTCAAGAGCTGGGAGCACTACGAGGACGTCCCGCCGGTGCGCGCCACGCCGGTGTCGGCGTTCGTGACGGTCCAGCGTGGCTGCGATTATCGGTGCACCTTCTGCATCGTTCCGATGACGCGTGGCCCCGAGCGGAGCCGCAAGTTGGGTGACGTGGTGCGCGAGGTCGAGCGCCTCGCGGCCGGCGGCACGACGGAGGTCACGCTACTTGGGCAGACGGTCAACAGCTACACGGACGGCGGGCACGACTTCGCCGACCTGCTGCGCGCGGTCGGCGCGGTGCCGGGGCTGCGCCGGCTGCGGTTCACCTCGCCGTACCCCACCGACTTCACCGACCGCGTGCTCGCCGCGCTGGCCGAGACGCCGGTCGTGTGCGAGCACGTTCACCTGCCGGTGCAGAGCGGCAGCTCGCGTGTGCTCAAACGGATGCTGCGGCGTTACGACCGCGCCCGCTATCTCGAGGTCGTCGCCGCGCTGCGGCGGGCGATGCCCGGGCTCGCCCTCACGACCGACATCATCGTCGGGTTCCCGGGCGAGACGGAGGACGAGTTCTCGGAGACCATCTCGCTCGTCGCGGAAGTGGGCTACGACGACGCCTTTACGTTCAAGTACTCGCCGCGCGACGGGACGCCCGCGACCCGGATGCGGGGCGCCGTCCCGGACGACGTGGCGGGCGAGCGGCTGGAGCGGCTCATCGCCGCGGTGCGCGGTGGGGCGCGCCGCAGGAACGTCGGGCTCGTCGGCACGGCGCACGAAGTGCTGGTCGAGGGCAAGGCGAAGCGCGGCGACCTGCTGCAGGGGCGCACCCGCACCAACAAAGTCGCGCTGTTCCCGGGGTCCGATGCGTGGATCGGGACCTACCGCTCGGTGCGCTTCACCGGTACCACGGGCTCGACGTTCACCGCCTGGCCGCTGGAGCGGGCGGGGGAGCTCGCCGTCGTGGGGTGACGAACGTGGCATGGGAAGTGGTGCAGCGGGACTACGAGAAGCTGCGCGCCCAGTTCCCCCGGTTCTGTGGCTGCGACACCTGTCGCGGCGACGTGCTGGTGTTCGCGCTCAACCGGCTGTCGCCGCACTACGTGTCCACCCGGCAGGGCGAGGTGCTCACGGAGCTGAACCTCCAGACCGACCAGGAGCGAGCCAAGCTCGACGTCATCCTGCTCGAGGCGTTTCGCAAAGTGGCTCTCGCGCCACGCTGCGGGGCGCAGCCGGTGCAGCTGATGTAATCGGCTGAGGCGGCCCTCTCATGCGGCCGCCGATTCTCTGGATCACCGTGGCGTTCGGGGCCGGCTTGGCGAGCGGCCTCGACTTGTTTGCAGTGCGTGGTGCGTGGTACGTGGTTGCCTCCGTAATCGCGGCGGCCCTCTGGCTCGCGCGGCACGCGCCGCTCGGCGCGGCGATGGGGATCATGGGCGTGGCCGGACTGCTGTGGGGTGGGGCCGCGTTGCGGGAGCGTGCCGCGACGTGTGCAGGCCGGTGGACGGCCGGGGAGGGCCGGGTAACGGCCGGTGAAGGCCGGTGGAAAGCCGGGGAAGCTGGGACCCGCGCGGCGATCGTGCGGCTCGGCGATCCGGCGCCGCACTCGGGCGGCCCCGTCGAGGCGGACGTCGTTGCGGGCCCGTGCGGCGGCGCGCTGCGGCTGCGCTGGCCCGACGGCATCCCCGCCGCGGGCGGGACGACGTGGGTAGTCGCGGGGTGGTGGGTCGGGTCGGACGAGCGCGGTGTGCTGGTGGTGCGGCGCGCCAAGCTGCTCGACGCCGAGCCACGGGGACGGGGCGCGTTGCGCGGCCGGCTCGCCGCGCGGAGCTCGGCGCTGTTCGGGCGTCGCGCCCCGATCGTCGACGCGCTCGTGTTCGCGCCCAACGCCGCGCTCGACCCGGAGGTGCGGGAGCGCTACGCCCGCTCGGGGCTGGCGCACATCCTGTCCATTTCGGGGTTGCACGTCGGCTTTCTCGCCGCGTGGCTGGCGTTGATGCTTCGCAAGCTCGGTCTCTCCCCGCGCCACCGGCCGCTCGCCTCCGGCGTGCTGCTGCTCAGTTATCTATGGCTGCTCGGGTTTCCCGCTCCCGCCGCGCGGGCGACGGTGATGCTCGTATTGGACGATGTCGCCCGGCTGCGCCAGCGCGTAGCCGCGCCGCGCGGCGTGATCGCGTTGTCTGCCCTCGCCGTGCTGCTCGTCGATCCCCAGGCGCTGCACTCGGTCGGCGCGTGGCTCTCGGTGACGGCGATCGCCGCCGTAGTGTGGGCCGGACGGGCGACGCTGCGCCACCACTGGAGCGTGCGCGCGCTCGCGCCGGCGGCCGCGGCGACGCTCCTCACCGCACCCATAACCGCCTTTGCGTTCGGCACCGTCGCCCCGATCGGTGTGGTCGCGAACCTGATCGCGATCCCGCTCGGCGCCATCGTCGTGCCCGGGCTCGTGATCTCGCTCGCCCTCTCGTGGGTCGTGCCCGGGCTCGCGGCGCTGCTCGCGGCGGGATCGGGGCTCGGGCTCGCGCTGCTCGATCTCACGGCGCAGGGTGCGGCGGCCGTCCCGGGCGGGCACGTCGTGATGGTCGCCGGGTGGCAGGCCGCGGCCGTCTGGTTGGCTGTTGCGGCGGGGGGCTGGTGGCTATGGAATGCGCCGCGACGCCGCTGGCTCATTGCGGCTCGCGTGGCGTTTCTGACCACGGTTTTCGTCGCGACGTCCTTTCGTGACGTCGTCTCTCTCGACGATTGCCGTTGCTTGACTGTATTTTTCCTGGACGTCGGTCAAGGCGATGCGGCGGTCCTCCGTACACCCAACGGCCGCTGGATCGTGATCGATGGGGGGCCGAGGATTCCCGGGAGCGACGCGGGGCGGCGCGTGGTGATCCCGTTTCTGCGGCGGCACGGCGGCCGGCGGCTGGCGCTGGTCGTGGCGACGCACGGCGATGCCGATCACCTGGGCGGGCTACCGGCGGTGGTCGAGGACTTCACGCCCGAGCTGGTGCTCGAGCCCGGCGAGCCGCTTGGCCGCCCGTTGTACCTCGAGTTTCTCGCGGCGGTTGAGGGGTCGGGGGCGCGCTGGCACCCGGCGCGCACGGGCGACCGGGTCGAAGTGGACGGCGTCGTGCTCGAGGTGCTGAGCCCGGATAGTCTGTGGATGACGCTGCCGCTCGACGTCAACGAGCACGGGGTGGTGGCGCGGGTGACGTTCGGCGGCACCCGGTTGCTGTTCCAGGCCGACGCGGGGCTGCCGGTGGAGGGTCACCTCGCGGGGCGGGTCGGCCGGGTGGAGCTGCTCAAGGTCGGGCATCACGGCTCGCTGAGCGCGACGTCGGACGCGTGGCTCGGCGAGCTGCGGCCGCGCGAAGCCGTGATCAGCGTGGGCGCGCACAATCATTACGGCCATCCGGCCCCCGAGGTGCTCGGCCGGCTGAGGCGTTGGGGCAGTGAGATTTTCCGAACGGACCAGGTAGGCACTATCACCTTCACGACTGATGGCCAGCGTGCACACATCGACCTCCGTCATCACGATTGAGCGCTTCATCATGGAGCAGGAGCGGCTCCACCCGGAAGCGACGGGGGAGCTGTCCAACCTGCTGTACGACTTGTGCCTCGCGGCGAAGATCATCTCCCGTCACGTGCGCCGCGCCGGTCTCACCGACATCCTCGGCGCCGCGGGGGCGGTGAATGTTTCGGGTGACCTGCAGCAGAAGCTCGACCTGTTCGCGCGCGACACCGTGCGCCACGCCGTGCAACACACCGGCCGGGTGTGCATCGTCGCGTCGGAGGAGGACGAGGAGCCGATGCTCTGCCCCCAGACGTCGCGCCGCGGCAAGTATGTGATCCTGTACGATCCGCTCGACGGCTCCAGCAACATCGACGTCAACGTGTCGATCGGGACGATCTTCTCGATCCACCGCCGCGTCACCAGCCCCAAGAGCGAGCCCGGCCTGGCCGACTGCCTGCAGGTGGGGAAGAAGCAGGTGGCCGCGGGCTACATCCTGTACGGCTCGAGTACGATGCTGGTCTACACGACGGGCCAGGGGGTGCACGGGTTCACGCTCGATCCTACGATCGGCGAGTTTCTGCTGTCGCACCCCGACATCCGCACGCCCGCGGTGGGGAAGTATTACAGCGTGAACGAGAGCAACTGGAACCGCTGGACGCCGGCCGTGCAGCGGGTGGTGGCGGCGTTCAAGAACGGCGACGGCCGGATGCAGGCCAAGAACGCGCGCTACATCGGGTCGCTTGTCGCCGATTTCCACCGCAACCTGATCTCGGGCGGCGTGTTTCTTTATCCCGGAGACACTCGGTCCGCCGAGGGCAAGCTGCGCCTGTTGTACGAAGCGGCGCCGCTGGCGCTGGTGGTGGAGCAGGCGGGGGGGCTCGCGACCGACGGCCGTCGGCCGATCCTCGACCTCGTCCCGAAGCATCTGCACCAGAAGACGCCGTTCATCGTCGGCAGCAAGACCGACGTCGAGTTCGCCGTGGAGATCCTCGCCGCCGAGGGCGTGCCCGCGTGAGCGAGCGGTCGCCGGTGTACGGGCCCGGGGACGGGCGCGGCGATGCTACGCGAGACCTGGGGGCGCCAGGGACGTTTCCCTTCACCCGCGGCGTGCACCCCACGATGTATCGGGGGAAGCTGTGGACTATGCGGCAGTATGCCGGGTTCGGCACCGCCGAGGAGACCAACGCGCGGTTCCGGCACCTGCTCGCCGCGGGTCAGACTGGGTTGTCCGTCGCGTTCGATCTCCCCACCCAGATGGGCTACGACTCGGACCATCCCATGGCCGAGGGCGAGGTCGGTCGTGCCGGGGTGGCGATCGACACGGTGGACGACCTGGAGCGCCTGTTCCACGACATCCCGCTCGACCAGGTGTCCACCTCGATGACCATCAACGCCACGGCGCCGGTGCTGCTCGCGATGTACGTCGTCGTGGGGGAAGAGCAGGGCGTGTCGCGCGCCAAGCTGCAGGGGACCGTGCAGAACGACATCCTCAAGGAGTTCATCGCGCGCGGCACGTACATCTATCCGATCGAGCCGTCGCTGCGGCTGGCGATCGACGTGTGCCGGTTCGTGCATGCCGAGGGGATGAGCTTCAACCCTATCTCGATCTCCGGTTACCACATGCGCGAGGCGGGGGCAACGGCGGTGCAGGAAGTCGCCTTCACGTTCGCAGACGGGCTCGAGTACGTGCGGCGCGCGGTGGCGCTGGGGCTCGACGTGAACGAGCTGGCGGCGCGCCTGTCATTCTTTTTCGCTGCATTCACCGACCTATTCGAGGAGGTCGCCAAGTTTCGGGCGGCGCGGCGGCTGTGGGCGCGCTTGATGAAGGAGAATTTTGGCGCGGCAGATTCCGCTTGCCGGCTGCGGTTTCACACGCAGACCGGCGGCTCGACGCTCACCGCGCAGCAGCCCAAGAACAACGTCGTGCGAGTGGCGATCCAGGCGCTGGCGGCCGTGCTGGGTGGCACTCAGTCGCTCCACACCAATGCGTACGACGAGGCGTTGGCGCTGCCCACCGAGCAGAGCGCTACGCTCGCGCTCCGCACGCAGCAGCTTCTCGCCCACGAGACCGGTGTGCCCGATATCGTCGATCCTGCCGGCGGGAGCTGGTACATCGAAGCGCTCACGGAGCGGATCGAGCGCGAGGCGCGGGCGCTGCTCGAGGAAGTCGAGGCGGGTGGCGGCGCCGCGCGCGCGATCGAGCGCGGCTTCTTTCAGCAGGCGATCGCGGCGAGC
>DASPXE010000141.1:0-18831 GCA_035637455.1 Gemmatimonadales bacterium | reverse complement strand
CGGCTCTCGGCCGCTGAGATCGCAGCGCTCACGCAAGGACAGCTCGTCGGTCCGGCCGACGTGACCGTCACCGGGGTCGCCCCGATCGACCGGGCGGGCCCGGACGACCTGTCTTTTCTTGCCAGCAGGCGCTATCTCCCGTATTTTCAACAGTCTAGGGCCGCCGTCGTGCTCTGTAAGCCAGACCTGGCACAGGAGTCCGGAGGGCCGCCCTGCCGGGTGATCGTGCGGGATCCGCACGTCGCCCTGCTCTCGGTCATTGCGGTGCTCTACCCGGAGCCAACCTGGAGTGCGGGAGTGCACCCCACGGCGGTGATCGGGCGCGGGGCGATGTGGGATGAGCCGGTCGCGATCGGGCCTTATGCGGTGCTGGGGGAGGGGGTGCGGCTCGGAAAGAACGTCCGAGTGGGCGCGGCGTGCGTCCTGGGGCCCGAGGTAAAGGTGGGGGACGACGTGCGGATCTACCCCCACGTGGTGTGCTACAGCGGCACGGTGATCGGTAACCGGGTGATTCTGCACGCCGGTGCCCGGCTCGGAGCGGACGGTTTCGGCTACGTGCCCGGGCGGGGCGGCGAGCTGCCCCGCAAGGTCCCCCAGATCGGGCGCTGCATCATCGGGGACGACGTGGAGATCGGCGCCAACACCACGATCGACCGCGGCAGCGTCGACGACACGGTCATCGGCGCCGGGACGAAGATCGACAACCTCGTGCAGATCGGACACAACTGCCGGATCGGGGCGCGCTGCCTGATCGCGGGGCAGGCCGGGATCGCGGGCAGCACGCACGTCGAGGACGACGTTTTCCTGGCGGGGCAGGCGGGACTGGCCGACCACGTCACCATTGGCCGGGGAGCGCGGGTGACGGTGCAAGGGGGCGTGATCGGCGACATCCCTCCAGGGGCGACGGTCTCGGGGTACCCGGCCCGGAGCCACCGCGAGTTCCTGCGCGCCCAGGGGGCGCTGTACCGGCTGGCACAGATCGTCGACGACCTCGAGGCGCTGGTACGGCGCAAGGAGGAGACTCATCAGTAGACGCTCCATCCGGCAGCGGGCGTCGGTGTCGGGGCAGGGGCTGCACACCGGCGCCGAGACCGAGGCGACGTTCCTCCCCGCGCCGCCGGGCCAGGGGATCGTGTTCCGGCGGACCGACCTGGCGGGGACACCCGTCGTCCCCGCGCGCCTCACCGAAGTCGCGGCGGTCGAGCGCCGCACCGCCATCGGCAGGGGCCGGACGACGATTCACACTGTGGAGCATCTCCTGGCCGCGGTAGCGGCGCACGAGATCGACGACCTGACCGTCGAGCTGACGGGCCCCGAGCCGCCGATCCTGGACGGCAGCGTCCAGCCGTACTTCGCCGCGCTCACACAGGCGGAGCCGGTCGAGGTGGACGGGGAGCCGGTGGTGCTCAGCGTGCAGGCGCCGTTCACCGTGACCGAGGGGGACTCGAGCTACGTGGTGGCGCCCGCGAAAGAGTTCCGGCTCACGGTGACGATCGAGTGGTCGCATCCGCTGATCGGACGGCAGTCGGGCAGCTACAGCGTCACCCCGCAGAGCTTCGCCCACGAGCTGGCCCCGGCCCGGACGTTCGGCTTTGCGAGCGAGGTTGAGGGGCTGAAGGCGAAGGGGCTCATCAAGGGTGCGTCCGCGACGAGCGCGATCGTGTTGGACGATCGCGGGCTGGTGAACGGCGGCAAGCTCCGCTGGCCGGACGAGTTCGTGCGCCACAAGGCGGCGGACATCGTCGGCGATCTGGCGCTGACGGGCGCGCGGATCCGCGCCCACGTCGTGGCCACGCGGCCGAGCCACGGCGGAAACGTCGCGCTCGCTCGCGCGCTGTCCCGGGCCGCCAAGCGTACGGGGGCTCCGACGATGGATATAGGGCGCATCATGGACGTGCTGCCGCATCGCTACCCCTTCCTGCTGGTCGATCGGATCATCGAAGTCGAAGGGCAGCAGCGGATCGTCGGCATCAAGAACGTCACGATCAACGAGCCGTTCTTCCAGGGACACTTTCCGGGCCACCCCATCATGCCGGGCGTGCTGATCATCGAAGCGATGGCCCAGGTCGGCGGGATGCTGCTGATGAGCCATTTCGAGGGACAGGACGTTTCGGACAAGGTCGTGTACTTCATGTCGCTCGACAACGTGAAGTTCCGCCGGCCGGTGGTGCCGGGGGACCAGATCCGCTTCGAGCTCGAAATGATCCAGTTCCGCGGCAAGACCTGCAAAATGAAGGGTGTCGGCTATGTGGACGGGCAGGTTGTGGCGGAGGCCGAGATGATGGCGATGGTGACCGAAAAGTGATCCATCGGACCGCGCTGGTCGATCCCACGGCGCAGCTGGCCCACGACGTGACCGTCGGTCCGTACGCGATCATCGGCCCGCACGTGACGGTCGGCGAGCGCTGCCACGTCGCGGGTCACGCGGTGCTCGAGCGCAACGCGCGCCTCGGCTCGGGGGTGAAGGTCGGCTACGGCAGCGTCATCGGGAACGACCCTCAAGACTTGAAATACAAGGGCGAAGAGACGTGGGTCGAGATCGGCGACGCGACCGTGATCCGCGAATACTGCACCATTAACCGCGGGACGCCGGCCACCGGCCGGACGTCGGTGGGGCAGCGCTGTTTCTTGATGTCCTATGTGCACATCGCGCACGACTGTGCCGTGGGCAACGACGTGATCATCGCCAACGCGGTGCAGATGGCCGGCCACGTGACCGTCGAGGATCGGGCGATCATCAGCGGGCTCGTGCCGATCCACCAGTTCGTGCGCATCGGTACCTTCGCCTTCGTGGGCGGCGGCTCCCGCGTGAACCAGGACGTGCCGCCGTACACCAAGGCCGTCGGCAACCCCGTGCATCTCTACGGGCTCAACTCGGTGGGTCTGCAGCGCGCGGGCTTCTCGCCCGATGTGAAGCTCGCGCTCAAGCGCGCCTACCGTCTCCTGTTCAACTCCGACATGACCGTCAGCCAGGGGATCGCGAAGGCGCGCGCCGAGCTGCCCCAGACGCCGGAGGTCGAGAGCTTCCTCAAGTTCATCGAAGGATCCCAGCGGGGAGTGTTGGTGTGAGCGCGGCGGGGAGGCCGATCCGGGTCGGCGTCATCGGCACCGGGGCCCTCGGCTTCCACCACGCGCGGCTGCTCCGGCGGATGCCGGGCAGCGAATTCGCCGGCATCTACGATAAGAATCCGGCGCGTGCGGCCGAGGTCTCGCAGCAGCTGGAGACCGTCGCCCATCCGTCGCTCGAGGCTTTGCTCGAGCGCGTGGATGCAGTGACCGTGGCCGTGCCGACCCCTGCTCATGCGACGGTGGGGCTCGCAGTGCTGGGGCGCGGCATCGCGCTGCTGATGGAGAAGCCGCTCGCCGATACGGTGCCGGGCGCCGAGCAGCTGGTGCGACGGGCGCAGGAGCGGGGCGTCGTGCTCCAGGTGGGGCACGTCGAGCGGTTCAATCGCGCCGTGCGCGCCGCTGCCCCCTACCTGGACGAGCCCCGCTTCCTGCAGATCGATCGCCTCGCGTCGTTCCAGCCGCGCGGGACGGACGTGGCCGTGATCCTCGACCTCATGATTCACGACCTCGACCTAGTGCTCGAGCTGGTGCGCTCCGACGTGGCGGACGTCCGGGCCACGGGCGTACCTCTCCTCACTGCGCACGTGGACATCGCCAACGCCCGCATCGAGTTCGCGAACGGTGCCATCGCGAACGTGACCGCGAGCCGCGTCTCCCGAGAGCGCACCCGCAAGCTGCGGATCTTTCAGCCGACCGGGTATTTCTCCCTCGACCTGGCGCAGGGGACGGGCGAGTTCTATCGCCTGAAGCCCGGGTGGCAGAGCCTCGCCGCCACGCGACTCGAGCAGATCGTCGAGCACGTCCGGCTCGAGGCGGCAGAGGCCGAGCCGCTCCAGCTCGAGCTCGAGAGCTTTCTCCGCGCCGTGCGGGGCGAAGAGGAGGTCGTCGTGTCGGGCGCCGCCGGCGCACAGGCGCTGGCGCTCGCCTTCCGGGTCGCCGACGCCGTCCAGGCCTCGCCCCTCGCCACCGCGCGGCCGTGAGCCCCGGGAGGGGGCCGGGGGGGGCGGGGGGGCCGCGCATCTACGTCTCGGCGGGCGAGCCGTCGGGCGACGCGCACGCCGCGGCCGTGGTCACGGCGCTGCGGCAGCGGCTCCCTGAAGCCACCTTCGAGGCGTTCGGCGGTCCCGGGCTCGAGGCCGCGGGCGCCACCGTGCTCGACCGCATGGAGCGGATGTCGGTGGTGGGCTTCGTCGAGGCCCTGGCGAAGCTGCCGGCGCATTTCCGCCTGCTGGGACGCGTGGGCGACGCCTTCCGGGCCGGGCGCTACGACCTCGTCATCCTCGTGGACTACCCTGGCTACCATCTGCGCGCAGCGGCGGCGGCGCGTGCGGCGGGCATCCCGGTCCTCTACTACATCGCGCCGCAAATGTGGGCGTGGGGTGTGGGACGGGTCCGCAAGCTCACGACCGTGCAGCGCCTGGCCGTGATCCTCCCGTTCGAAGAGCCCTTTTTCCGGCAACGCGGCGTCCCGGCGACGTTCGTCGGGCACCCGCTGCGCGACCGGGTGCCCCCGCCGCCCCGCGCCGAGGCGCGCCGGACGTTGGGCCTCGATCCGAGTCGCCCGGTGCTCGGCGTGTTTCCCGGCAGCCGCGCGCAAGAAGTCGCCCGGCTGTGGCCCGTGTTCCGAGACGCGGCTGCCGCCGTGCTCGCCGAGCACCCGACCGCGCAGGTCGTGGTCGCGGGCACGCCGCGGGGACGTTACGACAGGCCCGGCGCGATTCACATCCACCGGGGCGACCCGCTCCCGGTGTTTGCCGCCGCGGATGCTGGGCTCTGCAAGTCGGGGACGACGACGCTCGAGGCCGCCCTCGCCGACCTCCCTATGGTCATCGCGTATCGACTCAACCCGGTGTCGTTCGCGATCGCCATACGCCTGCTCCGCGTGCCCCATGTCGGGCTCGTCAACCTGATCGCGGGTCGCGAGGTAGCTCCCGAATTCCTGCAGGCGGCGGCGACGCCCCAGGCGCTCGCGGCCGCGGTGCTCCCGCTGCTCGACGGGCGGAGCGAGGCCGCTCGACAGCAGCGCGAAGGGCTGGCGCTGGTGCGGGACCGGCTCGGGCCCCCCGGTGCCGCCGTCCGGGTTGCCAGGCTCGCCGAGGAGCTGCTGGGGTGAGGCTGCGCTGGGCCGACCGCCTGGCTGTGAGAGTGGGCGCGACGTTGCTCGGCCTCGTCGCCGCAACCTGGCGCTATCGGGTGCGCGGCTGGGAGCACGTGGAAGTCGCCCACCGCCTGCAGCGACCGATCGTGTACGTGCTGTGGCACAGCCGTATCCTCCCGCTGCTCTACTCGCGGCGCGGGGAGGGAGTGGCGCTGCTCATCAGCCGGCACCGCGACGGCGGCCATCTCGCCGAGCTGTCGGAGCGCTGGGGCTACCGCGTCGTCCGGGGGTCGTCCAAGCGCGGCGGTGACGCGGGGCTGCTCGGCCTGGTGCGCTACTTGCGCGCGGGCGCCGAGGTCGCCCTCACCCCTGACGGCCCGCGCGGGCCGGCGGAGCGCGTGAAGCCTGGCGCGCTCGCCGCAGCTCAGCACGCCGACGCTCTGGTCATCGCGGTGGGCGCGCGGGCCTCGTCCGCCTGGTGGCTCCGTTCCTGGGACCGCTTCTGCGTGCCGAAGCCGTTCGCCACGATCGACGTCGCCTACAGCGCGCCGTTCAGCGTCGGCGACGGGAAGGACGGGGTGCGGCGCGGCATCGCGGACGCAGAGCAGGCGCTTCACGCGGTCACGTACGGCGGAGCAGCGGCAACGGGGGAGGGGGAAGGGTGAGCGGCCCTCGAGTCATGCTTTGGGTGTGGGGGAGGGCGTCCGTCGCTCGCGTAGTACGGCTCGCCCTGGTGCCGTTGTCGCTCCCGTACGTCGCGATCGTCCGGGTCCGCGCGACAGCCTATCGCCGCGGCGTGCTGCGGGCCAAGCGCCTGATCCTCCCGACCGTCGCGGTGGGGAATCTGTCCGTCGGGGGGACGGGCAAGACGCCGCTTGCGGCCTGGATCGCGCGCCGCTACGTGGGGCAGGGCCGCACGCCCGGTATCCTGCTGCGCGGCTACGGCGGCGACGAGCCGCTGGTGCACCGGCGGCTGGTCCCGGAAGGCGTGGTCGTGGCGCATCCGGACCGCGTCGCGGGCGCGGTGCGGGCCCGCGCGGCCGGCGCGGACATCCTGGTGCTCGACGACGCGTTCCAGCTGCTCTCCGTGGTGCGCGATCTCAACATCGCCGTCGTGAGCGCCGAGAGCGTGGAGGGCTCCCGCTGGCCGCTGCCGGCTGGGCCGTGGCGGGAGGGATGGGACGCGCTGGCCCGCGCCGACGTTATCGTGGTGACCCGGAAGCGCGCGTCGGCTGCGGCGGCGGACGCTCTCGCGCGCCGGCTGGAGCAACGACGGGCCGGAACCCTGGTGTGTGTCGCTCACCTCGCCGTGGGCCGGCTCGAGGGGATGCGGTCTGGAACGCGCCATGAGCTGCCGGTGCTCGCCGGGCGCCGTGTCCTGGCGGCTGCCGGGATCGCCGATCCGGAGACGTTCGCAACACAGCTGCGCGGTCTCGGCGCTATCGTGCAACTCCAAGCGTATCAAGATCATCACCCCTACGCGGAGGCCGATCTCGCGGGCCTCGTGCGAGGCTTGGCCGGGGCGGATTATGTTGTAGTCACTGAGAAGGACGCCGTGAAGCTCCGCGGCCGGTGGCCGGGCGACGTGCCCGAGCCGCTGGTCGCGGGGCTTGCCGTCCAATGGGAGCGGAACGGCCACTTGCTGGAACACGCTCTGGACGCCGTGCCCCGTTGGAACAGACCCTGAAGCGAGAACCATGAGCGAACCTGCGATCCATACCGAGCGGCAGATGATTCGGCCGGAAAAGGACACCTTCCTGGCCGAAGAGAACCCGTTCGAGGCAATGATGGAGCGCTTCGACCACGCCGCACAGCTGCTCAAGCTCGACCCCGGGCTGTACAAGGTCCTCCGCAACCCCGAGAAGCAAATCATCACGTCGGTTCCCGTGGTGCGCGACAACGGCGAGGTCGAGGTGTACACCGGCTACCGGGTGTTGTACAACACGTCGCGCGGGCCAGCGAAGGGGGGCATCCGTTTCGACCTGAACGTGACGCTCGAAGAGGTGAAGGCGCTCGCGGCCTGGATGACGTGGAAGTGCGCTCTCGTCAACATCCCGTTCGGGGGCGCCAAAGGGGGCGTGGTGTGCGATCCGACGGCCATGTCCATGCAGGAGCTCGAGCGGGTGACGCGGCGCTACACGTCCAGCATCATCGAGACGCTGGGGCCCGATTCGGACGTGCCCGCGCCAGACGTGAACACCAACGAGCGCGTGATGGCGTGGATCATGGACACCTACTCCATGCACAAGCGCCACACGGTGACCGCGGTGGTGACGGGCAAGCCGATCGAGATGGGTGGCTCGCTGGGCCGGCGCGAGGCGACAGGGCGGGGCTGCATGATCGTGACGCGGGAAGCGCTGGCGCGCTTGGGGATGTCGCTCAAGGGGGCGCGCGTGGCGATCCAGGGGTTCGGCAACGTGGGCTCGGTGACCGCGGATCTCCTGGCCAAGGAAGGGGCGGTGATCGTGGCGGTGTCCGACAAGTCGGGCGGCCTGCACAACGCCAAGGGGCTCGACGTCGGCGACGTACTCAAGTGGGTCCGGGAGCGCCGCCAGCTCGCCGGCTACCCGAAGGCCGACGCGATTCCGAGCGATCAGGTGCTCACCCTGGACTGCGATGTGGTGGTCCCCGCCGCGACCGAGAACGTCATCACCCGCAAGAACGCTCCCCACATCAAGGCGAAGATCATCTGCGAAGGCGCGAACGGCCCTACAACCGCTGCTGCGGACGAGATCCTCGAGAAGAAAGGCATTTTCGTCATCCCCGACATCCTGGCGAACGCGGGTGGGGTGACCGTCAGCTACTTCGAGTGGGTGCAGGACCGGGGCGGCTACTTCTGGGACGAGGACACGGTCAACCGCCGGCTCGAGAGCATCATGGTGCGCTCGTTCACCGAGGTCGTGAGTTGGGCGGAGCGCCATGCAGTGAACACGCGGATCGCCTCGTACATGATCGCGATCGATCGCGTGGCGGCGATGCACCGGCTGCGTGGGATGTATGCCTGATGCGCTATCACGTCGTCGCGGTGGGCCGCGTGCGGGACGCGGCGCTCCGGGCGGCATGTGACGGGTATCTCGAGCGGCTGCGGCGCTATACGAAGGTGGAGGAGCGGGAACTGAAGGACGAGGCGCGAATCCTCGAGGCGATTCCCGAGGGCTCGCGCCTCGTCGCGCTGGCGGAACAGGGGGAGCAGTGCACGTCGAGTCAGCTGGCGGACTGGACGGCCCGCTGGGAGCTGGAGGGACGCGACGTGGCGTTCGCCCTGGGCGGTGCCGAAGCGCTGCCGGCGCCGGTGCTGCACGAGGCCGAGCGCATCTGGAGCCTCTCCCGCCTTACGTTCCCGCACGAGCTGGCGCGGGTCGTCCTGTACGAGCAGCTGTATCGTGCCTACACCATCCGCCGGGGGGAGCCCTACCATCGGGGACCCTGAGTTGACGGCGGCGGACCGGGCGGCGCTGCTGCGCTTGGCGCGCGCCACGCTCGCGGCGCACCTCGCCGGTGGGCTGCTGCCGCCCCTCCCGGAGGTGCCCGGGGCCGCGCTGCGGCGCGGGGCATTCGTCACCATCACCGAGGCCGGGGCGCTGCGCGGGTGCGTCGGCCGCATCGCGGACGAGCGGCCGCTCGGCGACGTCGTGCGCGAGATGACCGTGGCCGCCGCGCGGGATGACCCCCGCTTCGCGCCGGTCACCCCGGAGGAGCTCCCCCGCCTCGCGCTCGAGATCTCGGTGTTGACGTCGGCCGCGCCGCTTCCTCTGACGCCCGTGGATCCGGCCCGGATCGTGGCCGGCCGGGATGGGCTCATCGTGCGGCGCGGCCGCCACGTCGGCCTGCTGCTGCCGCAGGTGGCGACCGAGTATCATTGGGGGCCCGAGGCATTCCTGGCGGCGACGTGTCGCAAGGCCGGCCTCCCCCCCGACGCGTGGCGGGAACCGGACACCGAGGTGCTCACGTTCCAGGCGGACGTCTTCGGCGAATGACCGAGTGGTTCGAGCAGTGGTTCGGCGCGGAGTATCACGCGCTCGACCCGCACCGCGACGCGGAGCGGGGGAAGGGGGGCTCGTGATTCCGCGCATCGTCCCGACGCCGATCGCACCGCTCACGCTCCCCACCCAGACGCTGCAGCCGCGGCACGTCACTCCCGAGGTCCTGGCGTCCACGCTGCCCGGCCCGGGGCGCGACAAGCTCGCCGACGGCGCGGTGCTGGCGGTCACGACCGGTCAGCAGCCCGGCCTGTTCACCGGTCCGCTCTACACCGTGTACAAAGCGCTGTCGGCGATCGCCCTGGCGCAACGGCTCGAGCGAGCGCTGGGCGCGCCGGTCGTGCCGGTGTTCTGGGTCGCCGGGGACGACCACGACTTCGCGGAAGCCAACCACGCCGCGTTCCTGAATGCGCAAGGCGACCTGGCAGATATCGTCCTGCGGGAGCGCCCGGCCGACGCGCCGCTCGTGCCCCTGGCGCGGGAACGCTGCGGCGCCGAGATCCGCGCGGCGCTGGACCAGCTCCAGTCCGGAACGCCAGACACCGAGTTCAAGGCGGACGTGGTGCGCTGGTTGGAAGGCGCGTACCGGCCCGAGGTCACGCTCGCCGACGCTTGCGCCGAGGCGCTGCAGGTGCTGCTCGCGCCGCGCGGGCTCGCCGTGCTGCGCGCCCACGACCGCGGGGCCAAACAGGCGGCGGCGCCGTGGGTGCTACGCGGGCTCGGCACGACCCTGCCGGACGGCTACACACCGGTGTTCGTCGAGGCCGGCCAGGGGCGGGACCGGCTGCAGGCGAGCGGCGACGCATTTGTCACGCGTCGCAGCCGGGAGCGATTCACCCGCGCGGACCTCGAGCGCCTCGCGCGCGAGGCTCCCGAGCGCCTCTCACCCAACGTGCTGCTGCGACCCGTGATCGAGGCGGCGCTGCTGCCCACGCTCGCGTACGCAGCGGGACCCGCCGAGCTCAAGTACCTCGCGGACGCCGCGCCGCTGTACGAGCTGCTGGGGGTCGCGCGCCAGGCGCCAGTGCCGCGCTGGTCGGGCCTGATCGTGGAGGGCCGTGTGGAGAAGTTGATGCAGCGCTACGGCCTGGGGCTCGAGGCGCTGGACGGCAAACCGGGCGAGCTCGAAGCGCGCTTGGTCCGCGAGTCGCTCCCGCCGGAGGCCGTAGAGTCGTTCGACGCGCTGCGCCAGGAGCTCGAGGCGCGCTACGCACGGCTCACGCGCGTCGTGACCGCCGTGGATCCGACGCTCGAGCGCACAGTACAGTCGGCGCGCAACGCGGCACTGGCCGGCACTCAGGAGATCGAGCGCAAACTGGTCGCGAGCGTGAAGCGTGAGAGCGAGACGCTGGTGCGCCAGATCGCCCGCGCCCGGGCGGCGGTGTATCCGCGCGGCGAGCCCCAGGAGCGCGTGCTCACGCTCGCGTCGTTCCTGATCCGCTACGGCCCCGATTTGCTCGACGCCCTCGCCCACGAGGTGGCGCGCTGGGCGGGCGCCTCGTAGAATCCTTCCATGTGGCTCTTCGTGGTGGTGCTCGTCATCGCACTGATGATTCCAATCACGGCGATCCTGCTCGACTCGCCGCTGGGACGCTCGCTGGCACGGCGACTCGAAGGGCAGACCGACGGGGGCGGCGGGCGGGGCAAGGAGGTACGCGAGCTGGAGCGCCGGGTCGACGTGCTCGAGAGCGACCTCCAGGACCTGACCCGCTCGCTGACCGGGATGCGGGAAGAGCTGCAGTTCGTCCAGCGGCTGCTGGAAGACCCCAAGAAGAAAAGCCCCTGACGGTGCCGGGGCAGGCCGGCGCAGCAGCCGGCGAGGCGCGTGGGGGCGGGCGCCAGGCAGCCCAGGTCGCCGCCGGCATTCTGTTGAGCCGCGTGCTGGGGTACGTGCGTCAGCGCGCCATTGCCTACTACATCGGCAACGGCTGGGCCGCGGATGCTCTGACCGTCGCCCAGCGGATCCCCAACACCATCCGCAACCTCCTGGCGGAAGGGACGTTGTCGGCGTCGTTCATCCCCGTGTACGCGGCGCTCAACGAGCGGTCGGACAAGGGCGCGGCACGCGCTCTGGCCGGCGCGATCCTCGGGCTGCTGCTGCTCGCGACGGGTGTCCTGGCGCTGGTAGGGATCGGCTTCGCGCCCACGCTCACGAGCGTGTTCGGCGCCGGCCTGCAGGGCGACGCGCGCGCCCTTGCCGTGAGCTTGATGCGCCTGTTGTTTCCGATGTCGGGCCTGATGGTGCTCTCGGCCTGGTGCCTCGGTGTCCTCAACACCCACCGGCGTTTCTTCCTGTCGTACGCGGCGCCGGCCGTCTGGAACATCGCGGGGATCGCGGCGCTGGTCGGGGCGGGCGCGTGGCTCGTGTCGCCGGCCCTGCCCATCGCCGAGCAGCTCACGCGACTTTCATTGGCGCTGGCGTGGGGAACGGTCGCGGGCAGCGTGCTGCAGGTGGGTGTCCAGCTGCCGGCCTGCGCCCGCGCGCTGCGGGGCCTGCCGGTGCAGTGGAGTCTTTCCGCTGAGGGCGTGCGCGACGTCCTCGTCGCCTGGCTTCCGGTCGTGCTCGGCGCCGGCGTCGCGCAGATCTCGGGTCTCATCGACACCCTGCTCGGCACGCTCGCGGGGGAGGGCGGCGCGTCGAGCCTGCAGTACGCGCAGCTGCTGCAGATCCTGCCGATCAGTCTGTTCGGCACGTCGGTGGCGGCGGTGTCGCTGCCGGATCTGGCGCGCGACGCCCAGCGCGCGACGCCCAACGAGCAGTTGCGGGCGCGGATCGCCGTGGGGTTCCGGCGCATCGTCTTCTTCATTCTGCCGTCCTCCCTCGCCTTCGTGGCGCTCGCGCCGGTGATCGTGCGGCCGCTGTTCCAGACGGGACGCTTCGCGGCCGCTGACACAGCACTCGTGGGGGGCGTGCTCGCGGCCTACGGAGTCGGGCTGCTGGGGCAGGCCTGCGTGAAGCTGTTCCAGTCCGGGTTCTATGCGCTGCGCGATACCAGGACCCCGGTAAAGATCGCTACCGCGTCGCTCATCCTGTCGAGCGCTCTCGCCTACGTGCTGATGCGCCGCTTCGGACCGGCCGGCATCGCGCTTGGCTCGTCGCTCGGGGCGACTGTGAACGTCGTCTTCCACCTGCGGGACCTCGATCGGCGGGTGGGCGCCATCCTCGGCCGCACCGAGTGGCGCGCCTTCGGCGTCAGTCTGCTCGTCAGTGGCGCAGCCGCCGGGGCGGCTCTGGCGGTCGCTCGGATCGCCACGCAGGCCGGTGCCCTCGCCGCGGCCCTTCTCGCCCTCGCTATCTTTGGGGGAGTGTATTTCGGCGGCACCATCGCCCTGCGACACCCCGACGCCCGTCGCCTGTGGACGTTCCTGCGCTGATCGCCCGACAACTGAAGGCGCTTCCCGACAAACCCGGCGTGTATCTGTGGAAGAACGCGGCCGGGGAGATTCTCTACGTCGGCAAGGCGAAGACCCTGCGCTCACGGGTGCCGAGCTACTTCGGCCCGGACGCGGAGTCCACGCCGGAGCGGTCGGCACTGGTGCGCCAGATCGCCGACCTCGAGACGATCATCGTGCCGAACGAAGCGCAGGCGCTGCTGCTCGAGAACAACCTCATCAAGGAGCACAAGCCGCGGTTCAACATCCGGCTGACCGACGACAAGAGCTACCCGCGCGTCGCGGTGACCGTCACGGAGCCGTTCCCGCGCGTGCTGGTGGTGCGGCGCGTCAACATCCCCGGCGCGCGCTACTTTGGACCCTACACCGACGTGGCCACGCTGCGCCAGACGTTGAAGATCATTCGTCGGATCTTCACGGTGCGGTCGTGCCACTGGGACCTGCCGCACGACGCGCCCAACCGGCCGTGTCTGGACTACCATATCGAGCGGTGCCGGGCCCCGTGCGTCGGCTACCAGAGCGAAGCGGACTACCGTCGCATGATCGACGACGTCCTGCTGTTTCTCGAGGGCAAGACGGTCGACGTGCGCACGCGGTTGCGCGAGCGGATGCACGAAGCGTCGCAGCGGCTCGACTTCGAGCGCGCGGCCCAGCTGCGGGATGCGCTCAAGTGGCTGGACCAGCTGGAGCAGCCGCAGACCGTGGAGCTGGTGGGTGGCGGGGACGCCGACGCGATCGGGCTGGCGCGCGACGGGGACGACGCCTGTGGCGTCGTGCTGCGCGTGCGCGCTGGCCGGTTGATCGCCCGCGACCACCGCTTCCTCGAGAACGTGGAGCACGAGGCCGAAGGGGCGGTGTTGGCGGCGTTCCTGGTGCGGTGCTACCTGCCGCTCGAAGCGCGCGCGCGGCACGCGCTGCTGCCGTTCGCACCGGACGACCTCGACGCGCTGCAACAGGTGGCGCCGGACAGCGATTGGCACGTTCCCCAGCGGGGCACTTTTGCCAAGCTCGCACAGCTTGCCGATCAGAACGCCCGCCACCTGCTCGACAGCCTGAAGATCGAGAGCTTCGACATCGACGAGCGGGCGGCCGATCCGGTGTTCGCGCTGGGGCGGGACCTGGGCCTCGCGGCGGTGCCGCGCGCGTTCGTGTGCATCGACATCTCGACCAACCAGGGCCGCGATACAGTCGGATCGTTGGTGTGGTTCGAGGCGGGACGCCCCAAGAAGGCGGAGTACCGTCGCTTCCGGATCCGGGGAGCGCCCCAGGACGACTTCGCAGCGGTGCACGAAGTCGTCACGCGCTACCTGGGCCGCAGGATCAGCGAAGCAAAGCCGCTCCCCGATCTGGTGGTGATCGACGGTGGGAAGGGCCAGCTCGGTGCCGCCGGCGACGCGGCGCGGGCGCTCGGACTGGAGAAGCTGCCGCTCGTGAGCCTGGCGAAGCAGGAGGAGGAGGTGTTCCTCCCCGGGCGCTCCGACCCGCTGCGGCTGTCGCGGCGCAGCCCATCCTTGAAGCTGCTGCAGCGCGCCCGCGACGAGGCGCACCGCTTCGCCGTGAGCTATAGCCGGAAACGGCGTGCCCAGCGCACGATCACCTCCGAGCTGCTCGCCATCCCGGGCGTGGGCCCGAATCGCCGGCGCGTGCTGCTCGAGCGCTTCGGATCGCTCGCCGGGGTGAAGACCGCGACGCCGGCGGAGATCGCAGCGCTCCCTGGGTTCTCGACGACGCTCGCCGAGCGGATTCTCGACCGGCTCCATGCGCGCGCGTAGGCCCGCGGCTGAAGCCGCGGCTCGGCGACTGGCGCTGAAGCGGCGGAGCGCCCGTTCACGGGCAGCGGCCGAGCCGCGAGTTTACTCGCGACCCTGCGCGTGATGACCGTGGCCCTCCCGTGGTCGCTGGAGTGCTCCGCTTGCGGGAAGACCCGAGGCGCAGACGGCAGGCCCGGAGTGTGCGACTGCGGCCAGCCGTACCTCGTGCGCTATCCGGCCGCGCCGCACCCCGACGTCAAATCGCAGCTCTGCGACCGGCCCTGGACGATGTGGCGCTACCGCGAGTGGCTGCCCCTCGCCGACGGGGAGTCGCCCGTGACGTTGGGGGAGGGCGGGACGCCGCTGCTTGCGGTCGAGCGCGTCGCCGCGCGGCACGGCTTCGGGGATCTCTGGGTCAAAGAAGAGAGCTGCAATCCTACGGGTTCCTTCAAGGCGCGGGGGTTGGCGGCGGCGGTGACGCGCGCGGCGCACGCCGGCGTGCGACGGCTCGTCGTGCCGACGGCCGGCAACGCCGGCGTCGCGCTCGCGGCGTACGCCGCCCGGGCGGGAGTCGCGGCGCGGGTGTACGCGCCGGCCAGCACGCCGCCCGTCATCCTCACGCAGATCCGGAGCTTCGGCGCCGAGCTGGTGCTGGTCGAGGGGCACATCGGCGACTGCGGGAAAGCAGCGCGCGCCTACGCCGCGGACACCGGGGCGATGGATGTGTCGACGCTGCGCGAGCCGTACCGCATCGAGGGAAAGAAGAGCCTTGGCCTGGAGGTGGTGGAGCAGCTCGGCTGGACCCTGCCGGACGTGATCGTGTATCCCACCGGTGGAGGCACCGGACTGATCGGCATGTGGAAAGCGTTCGGAGAGCTGGCCGCCGCGGGCTGGGTGCGTGGGCCCTTGCCGCGAATGTACAGCGTGCAGTCCGCCGGCTGTGCGCCGGTGGTGCAGGCGTTTCGAGCGGGCGCCGAGGCCTGCACGCCGTGGCCCGAGCCGCGGACCATCGCGGCCGGGCTGCGCGTGCCGAGCCCGCTGGGGGACCGCCTCATGCTCGCGGCGCTGCGGCAGAGCGGGGGCGAAGCGGTCGCGGTGACGGACGCGCAGCTCGTCGCGGCAGCGCAGCAGCTCCAGACGCTCGAGGGGGTGGATGCGTCTCCGGAGGGTGGGGCGACCCTCGCCGCCGCGCTCGAGCTCAAGGCACGCGGCGTGGTCAAAGCGGAGCAGCGCATCGTGCTCTTCAACACCGGCGCCGGGTGGCTGTACCGCGGCTAAGCCGTTAATATTTCGCCGCTTCGGTCCCATGCGCATCGCCATTCTCGACCCGGCCGCCGGCATCTCAGGTGACATGACCCTCGGGGCGCTCCTGTCTGTGGGCGTCCCGGCGGCGTGGCTCGAGAAGCTGCCGCGTCGCCTCGCCTTGACGGGTGTGGAGGTCACCATCCGCGAGGTGAACCGGTGCGGGGTGAGGTGCAGCCAGGTCGAATTCGTGATCCCCGAGCAGCCGCATGGTCGGCACGTCGGAGAGCTGGTGCGCCTGGTCGAGGGTGCCGCCGTGTCGGATTGGGTGAAGGAGCGGGCGGTGCGCGCCTTCCGTCTGATCGGTGCCGCCGAGGGCCGCGTGCACGGCGTCCCGCCGGAGCAGGTCCACCTGCACGAAGTCGGTGCTGTGGACGCCGTACTCGACATCGTCGGCGCGATCGAAGGGTTCGAGCAGCTCGGTGTGGAGTCCATCTACCACTTGCCGATCGCCGTGGGAAACGGCTGGGTGGAAGCGGCGCACGGCAGGTTGCCCGTCCCCGCTCCGGCGACGGCGATCTTGCTCGAGGGACTGGAGCTGGCCGGGGGGAGTGGGGGGCCAATCGAGGGTGAAGCCACGACGCCGACCGGCGCGGCACTGGTGCGCGTGCTGTCTGCCGGGGCGCCGCCCGCGCATTGGCGCCTGCTGCAGAGCGGCTGGGGCGCGGGGCAGCGCGACCCGCAGCACTATCCCAACGCGCTGCGCTTGCTCGTCGGCGAGCAGGCGGCGGAAGCGGGACGAGTTGTGTTGCTGGCCACGGACGTCGACGACATGAGCCCCGAGTATGTGGAGCCGCTGCGGCACGCGCTGGTGAGCGCCGGTGCGCTCGACGTGCAGACGTGGCCTGTGCAGATGAAGAAGGGCCGCTCGGGCTTTCGGGTGGAAGTGATGGCGCCCGAGGAGCTGGCCGAAGCGGTGACCGCCGCGCTGTTCCGCCACAGCACGACGGCCGGCATCCGCCGCTGGGTGGCGGAGCGCGCCACGCTGCCGCGCCGCCAGGTGACCATTCAGCTCTCGCCCGACGTGGCCGTTCGCGTGAAGGTGCTGGAGCAGCCCGACACCGGCGGAGTCCGGCTCAAGCCTGAATACGACGATGTGCTCGCCGCCGCGCGGGCGCTCGGCCGGCCGCCGCTCGAGATTGCGCGCGCCGCCGAACGCGACGCGGAAGCGCTCGTCGCCAAATCCAAGGAGTGAGCATGACCGTCAATCGAACCGTGGCCGTGATCGTAGCCCTGGTGGTCGGAGCCGTCGCCCGGCCCCTGACCGCGCAGCAGTGGGAGGGCGCCCGGTGCGACCTCAGCACCAAGCATTACCTGGTGAACAGCGGGGTCCTCTACTTGAAGAGCGCCACCGAGACCAAGTTCGTGGACAAGCGGGCGAAGGACCTGAAGGACGCGGACAAGGTGTTGCACGAGGCGGTCGCAACCGGAGGCCAAGAGAAGAATCCGGCCGCGTGGTACTACCTGGCCCGCTATTACGCGCTGCAGAACGACCTCGCAGGCGCCGACTCGGCCTTCACCAAGGCGCTGGCGCTGGCGCCCACCTGCAAGGACGACATCGACCGCTGGCGGCGCATTTTCTGGGTCCCGGTGTTCAACGAAGGCGTCAAAGCGTGGCAGGCGGGGAACACCGACTCGGCGATCGCCAGCTTCCGGCGCGCCAACGCGATCTACAACGGCGAGCCGACGGGCTTCATCTATCTGGGAACGCTGTTCGCCAACGCCAATCAGCCGGACTCGTCGGCCAAGTACTTCAAGCTGGCGGTGCCGGCGGCCAGTGATCCGAAGTTTGCCAAGGAGAAGCGCGACGCCCTGTTTAACGTGGCTCGCGTCTACCACGCCGCCCAGCGCTGGGACGACGCCGTAGCCGGCTACAAGGACTATCTCGCCGCCTACCCGAACGACGTGCAGGCCATCGCCGGGCTGGCCGCCATCTACTCGCACCAGGGGAAGCGCGACGACGCGGGGGCGCTATACAACCAGATCCTGGACCACGCCGATTCGGCTGAGGCGACGGACCTGTTCGCCGCAGCCCAAGCCGTCCTGAATGCGATCCCCAACGAGCCCGACACGGCGCCGGTCGGCAGCAAGTGCCGCGCCGAGAAGCGGCGGAATAAGACACTGACCGTGCGGCAGGTCGCGACGCGCTGCGCTGCCGTGACGGACGACACAATCAAGGCGTTCCGGGCGTCGATCGCCCCGCGCTACCGCTTGGCGGCGCGCGCCTACGAGGTGGGCCTCGCGAAAGACCCCTACTACCGCGAGGCGCTGTACAACCTGGGTGGTATCTACTACCTGATCGGGGACAGCGCGAAGGTGCTGCCCGTGGCGCAGCGGCTGGCCGCGGTGGACCCGTTGAACCGCACGAGCCTGGCGAAAGTCGCCGGCGCCTGGCAGCTGCGGGGGAACAAGGATTCGACGCTGTACTACCTCACGGTCGCCGATTCCCTCACGGTCGAGGTGACGGTGGGCACCTTCACCTCGGACGAGCAGGGGGCGAAGCTGGGCGGGCTGTTCACCAATCTCAAGGCCAAGCCCAGCGCTCCGGCAGCGGTGACGTTCGAGTTCTTGAACGCGAAGGGCGACGTGATAGCGTCCCAGAAACAGGATGTGCCGACCATCGAGGCGAGCGGCAACCATGCGTTCGAGCTGAAGGCGGCGGGCGCCGGGATCGTGGCCTGGCGGTATCGGAAGTCGTAGACGTGACCGGCGCTTGGCTCGGGCTCGCGGTCGCCGCGTGTTCGGCGCTCGCCGCTCCCGCGGCCGGGCCCCCCGTGTGGCAGCTCGTGTGGCACGACGAGTTCGATGGACCAGCGCTCGATGCCACGAAATGGGTGCGCGAGACCGGGGGCGACGGCTGGGGGAACGCCGAACTCGAGTTCTACACCGACCGCGTCGAGAACGCACACATCGACGCGGGCTCCCTCGTCATCGAGGCCCGTCACGAGCCGCTCGGGAACCGGGAATACACGTCGGCCCGGCTTAAGACCCAGGGCTTGGGCGCGTGGCAGTACGGTCGCATCGAGGCCCGTATTCAGATACCGCGCGGGCAGGGGCTGTGGCCCGCTTTCTGGATGCTGGGCGACAACATCCCCTCCGTCGGCTGGCCCGCGTGCGGCGAGATCGACATCATGGAGAACATCGGCAAGGAGCCCAGCCGGGTGCACGGCACGGTGCACGGCCCGGGGTACTCCGGTGCGCAAGGCGTCGGCCGCGCATATGACCTGCCCGCGGGCGC
>DASPXE010000140.1:0-5478 GCA_035637455.1 Gemmatimonadales bacterium | reverse complement strand
GCGCTTGAAGCTGGCGGGGGAACCTGCCTCACTTTTGTAGACACTTCCACCTAACAACGGGAGGTGTCTTGTGCCGCGCGCCGGTCCGAAGAAGGTCCAGGAATACAGTGCCGAGTTTAAGCTGGCTGCGGTGCGCCTCAGCCGGCAGCGTGGGGTGCAGGTGCAGGCAGTCGCCGCCGCGCTCGACATTCATCCGTTCATGTTGTCGCGGTGGCGGAAGCAAGCGCGGGACGGCGTGCTGCGCGGGAAGCGCGTGGCCATGGTGAGGCTGCCGCCGCCGCGGGAGATCCGCCGGCTCCAGGCGCTCGAGCGCGCCCATGCGCTTTTGCAGGAGGAGCATGCCCTCTTAAAAAAAGCCATCCGGTTCTGGGCCACGCGAAAGCTGACGTCTTCGCGTTCATCGACACGCAACGGGGCGAACACGGGGTGACGCGGCTCTGTGCGGTGTACGGCGTCACGCGGGCCGGCTACTACGCCTGGCGGCAGCGACCCGAGAGTGCCCACGCGGCGCAGGACCGGGACCTGCAGCAGCGGATTCAGCGGCTCTTCCAGCAGCACCGCGGGACCTACGGCAGTCCCCGAATTCATCGCACGCTGCAAGCGGAGGGGTGTGCCGTCAGTCGGCGCCGGGTCGCGCGGCTCATGCGCGCGGCTGGGCTGCGCGCGCGGGTCGTCCGGATCTACCGCGCCAATCCTCGACTGCATCGGTTCTACGGCCAGCATCCCAACCGGCTCTGGACCCGCGTCGCCACGCGACCCAATCAGATCTGGGTCGGGGATATCACCTACCTGCCCGTCGTCGGCCGCTGGCGCTTTCTGGCGGTCGTGCTGGACCAGTGCTCCCGTCGCTTACTCGCGTGGACGCTCGGCCGGACCCGCGACGCGCGGTTAACGCGTACGGTGCTGGACGCGGCCGTCCGCCGCCGGCGCCCACGGGCTGGGCTCGTCTTCCACAGCGATCGCGGTAGCGAGTACGCAGCCCAGGCGTTCCGGGACCGGCTCTGAACCCTGGGCATCCGGCAGAGCGCGACCCGAGTGGGGACCCCAGGCGACAATGCGCACATGGAGTCGTTCTTTCACTCGCTGAAGGCCGAGGTGGTGCACGGCGCGCGGTTCGGGACCGAGCGGCAGCTGCGGCTCGCGCTGCGACGCTATTTTCGCTATTACAATCACCGGCGGCTGCATTCCGCCTTGGGGTATCGTGCCCCAGTTGATTACGAGTCTCGAGCTGCCTAACAATGGGTGTCTACGAAACTGAGGGAAGATCCCGGGCGTGATCGCCTTAAAGGAAGCGGAGTGTTGTGCCCTGGCGGGCACGGGGCTGTCGTCCACTATTCTTGCGCCGGCGGGCGGGTCGCCCGCAGCTTACGCGCGATCCGTTAGGCGCCCCGTTTCCTTCGGATAATTCGTGAGCGAAACCCCGCTGATTGATTACGCGAACCTCGACCAGACTACACGAGCGCCCACCGTCTCGGTACGGCGACAGATGCCACGGAGCCAGGCGTCAGGAATGCGTCAATGAGGATTAGACTTAGTGCACGACGCGCGCCGGGGCGAGGGTATCTCCGGGGGCACCGTTTCCCAACCGACCGTCGCCGTCGTGGCCCCAGCAATAGGCGACATGCCCGGGGGTCACGCCGCACGAGTGGAGGGGACCAGCGGCGATAGCCGCAAACGTAAGGCCGCCGGAAACCGGGACTGGGGCTTCCCGCTGCACCGAAGTTCCGTCACCGAGGCGACCATAGTCATTGAAGCCCCAGCAGTACGCGATGTCCGCCGTGGTGATACCACACGTGTGGTCAGTGCCTGCGCTCACCTGCGCGAAACTCAAGCCACCCAGGACCGGTGTCGGCGCTGCGCGTGCCGAGGTTGAGCTGTCTCCGATCTGTCCACCGCCGTTCCACCCCCAGCAGTACGCGACCTGCGCGGTGGTGACGGCGCACACGTGGGCGTACCCCGCGCTCAAAGACGCGAAGGTGTGTCCACCCACGACCGGGGTCGGCGCGTGGCGCGCCTGCGTCGTACTGTCGCCCAGGACGCCCGCGAAGTTGTCGCCCCAGCAATAAGCTGCGCCCGTGGTCGTGAGACCGCAGGTGTAGTAACTGCCCACACCCACCGACGCAAAGCTGAGTGATCCGTAGACGGGCGTCGGGGCTAGGCGTTGGTCGGTGGTGCTGTCGCCCAGCTGGCCCTCGGAGTTGCGTCCCCAGCAGTACGCCGCGTTGGCGGTCGTCACGCCGCAGTGGTGCTCACTCCCCGTGCTCACCTGAACGAAGCTCAGCCCGCCGGGAACGACTGCGGGACTCGCCGGCCTGCCGAACGCTCCCCAACAATATGCGATGTTGCCAGCGGTCACGCCGCACGCCTGCGCACTGCCCACGCTGAGCCGACTGAACCGATGGCCGCCAGCCACCGGCTGGGGCGTCTCATACGATGACGACGTTGACGTGTCCTCGAGAAGGATGTGGCCCCAGCAGTAGGTGAAGCCACCGCTCGTGATAGCGCAGGTATGGTTGCCGCCCAGAGCGACCTGGGCGAAGCTGGCCCGCACGCTGAACGCCGCGCTGCGGACGGTAGTTGCGGTGCCGCTCCGCGCCTCCAGCACAAATCCCTGGCCCAAGCGAGCGATCGTGATGCTGTCGAACGTGGCGACGCCGTCCACGGCCGTTACCGTCGTCGTCCCCTGCAGCGACGCTCCCGCGGGACCGGCCACGAGCGCCAGCGTCACGGCCGCGTTCGACAGGGGGTTACCGAACTGGTCCGCCGCTGCCCTGACCTGCACGGCGGGATCGAGCGGCTCCTGGCCCTCGGCGGTGTCGGGCTGCCTGATGAACGAGAGGACGGGCGGCCCCGACAGAACGTCGAATGCTGCCGTCGTATCCTGGACGATCTGTGGGTAGTCGATCGCGAGCGCCTTCAGCGTGTACCCGGCCCCCGCCTTATCGAGCCGGAGATTGTCGAACGTGGCCACGCCGTCGACGGCGTCGCGCGTCAGCGTGCCCGCGAGCACGCCCCCGGCAGCATTGGCGGCGAGGCGCACGCCGACGGAGAGGGTGGAGCCGCGGACCCGCTGACCGCTCCGGTCCTGCAACACAACGCGGAGGGCGGGCGCGAACGCTTCGCCGGCGATGGCGTTGGCGGGCTGGGAGGAAAACGCGACCTGCGTGGGGAATGCGAGACCGGTTTCGTCGCCGCAGGCCGCGAGGAGCCCGACCAAGATCAAGGGAATGCCAACCTTGACGGTGCTCATGCCACCCCCGTTTTAGACCGCTGCCCGCACGATCGACGAAACGTGGAGCAGACGCGGCGCTGCGGCAAGAGGGGGCGCACAAAGCGTCCGGGACCACACGTGGGTATCGTTACAGGGCAGGCGAAGTTTGTACCCTAACGCCCGGCAGTTATCGCAAGCCTGGGCGCCTAACAAGCGCTTGAAGCTGGCGGCGCGCGTAGATTATGGAAGGAATCTTTCTTCAGCGCGCCGCAGCTTAAGCGCGATCCGTTAGGCGGCAGCGATTCGAGTGCCTCTCGTCCCTTAGATCCAGGTGCGCGTCCGCCTCGAGATTGCGGCCGTCTTCATCGCCGTCGGCCTTGGTGCGCTCACTGTGACGCTTCTATATGACCGAGGGGCGCTCATCCCGCATCCACCATATAGGGAGTGGATCATTGGGCACATGTTTGCGCTTGCCGCGCTCGCATGCCTTGGAATGATTCTCCTATTCGGCCTCGAGGACGAGCTTGAGGATAGAGATGACACCGACGGCGCACGCGATCGCCCCATACACTGGTTCGTGATCGGGCTCGCCTTTCTGATTAGCGCACTCGCCAGTGCCACCTTCGTCGGCGTGTCGGCGTTGGTGGACTACCTTGATCGCGCTGCTGCCTAACAAGCGCTTGAAGCTGCCGGGCGGTGATCGTTTTAGGGGAAGCGGAGTGTTGTGCGCTGGCGCGCACGAACTATCGTTCAACGACAGATGCGCTGGCGGGCGTTAATTCTTTGGTTTGGTGATTGCGCGGGGCGCCGAGCTCAGATGCTCGCGGACCGGCCTCGGGTCGCCGCGCCCACCACCCCACGGCCGCGCGATCGGCGTGCCGCGCCGCGCACCTCCTTCGACCGTTGACCGTCGTGGCGCCCAGGGACGCCCGAACCGTTGGCTTGCCAGCCGTGACCTCTTAGCTTAGGGCCAACGCAGCCAGGCGGCGCGCGTCCCGGCACATGTCACCTCTAGCCGTTCACGTCGGTGCGGGCGTCCTCGCCCTCCTCGCCCTTATCGCCCTGCGCGGCAAGCGCTGGGCCTACCTGACATTCGTGCTGCTCGGGCTCCTCTATTTTCCCGCGCAGACCCACTTCCGCGTGCACGCCCCGAAGTGCGAGCAGCTCCTTCCCACGCTGCACCTGCTCGTCCCCTTGCTGCACAACTACGCGTACATCGCGCTGTTCGCCGGCTTCTACTGGATGTCGTGGGCACAGTTCCGGACGTCTGACGCGCGCGGCATCTGGGCGCTCCTCGCGACGTTGCTCGTGGGAGCTCTCGTCGAGATCGCCGAGGGCATGACGGGCGGAGGGCGTGGACAGGTACATTGCCGCGTGCAGGATCTCGTACCGGACGCCGCAGGAGCCTTGGGCGCAGCGCTGCTGCTCGCAGGCTGGTCCCGGCTCCGCCGGAAACCTGCGTACGTCAGACTCGTCAGGCCTCGTCCAGCGGCCGCTCCTCACCCGGCTGCCCCGCCGTCTCGGGCTTTCGTTCCTCCTCGCGGTGTCGTTCCGCCCCCGCCGCCGCGGGGAGTCGTTCGACCGCCGCCTGACTTTTCACCGGGCCCGAGCCCTGTTACCCCGCCGGCGCACGTCGCTCGGACGCAAGAGACTGCGCACAGCGAGGATGTCTCTGCACGCCGACAGGTCGTTCAACACCTCCAGGCGATCCTGGGACGTCTCCGAGGAATGTCACAACGCCTGTGGGCGATCATACTTGGACGTCGCCGCACGATCGTCGTTGGCGGCATCCTCCTGGCGCTTGTGGTCGCCGGGGCATTCGTGATTCTGCGCCTCCCGGCGCCAGCGCCTGTGGTCACCGAGCAACCGAACGCGGCACCGCCCCCACAGCGCCCACCGCCTCGGCCCCTCCAGTCAGAGGCCGAGGGGTACTACGAGCCGACCTACCAGTTCACGGTCTCCGATCGGCGCTTCACTCGCCTGACGCTGCGTCCCGAACCCTTTGTCACGTTCTCGCGTATCGGGACACGGCAGGAAGCGGGGTGTGAAGATGCACGGATTGGCCAGGATGCGGTGCACCTGCGCTGCGAGCTCGAGCGCGTTGGCGTGGTCACGATCGATGGCCGGTTCACGTCACGCTTTGTCACGAGCAGCCTCGACACGCCGGTCCTGAGTGCCTTGATCACGATCACCAATACGCGCGGTGAGACTCTGTTCTCTGCGCGCGAGTCGTTCTATTGGCACGCGCCCGACTGAGGATGCTCGGG
>DASPXE010000139.1:0-1657 GCA_035637455.1 Gemmatimonadales bacterium | reverse complement strand
CTTCATGTTGTCGTAGATGCCGCGCCCGCAGGCGCCCTTGAACAGGGCGAATGCCCGGTCGTGGGCATCGAACACCATCTCCTGGGTCTCGCGCGGGTAGACCCGCACGAACAGCATGCGACTGTGACAGAGCCGGACATGGGCGACCTTGACGATCACCGTCACCCCGCTCAACAGGACCACTTCGTGGCTCCAGTCGAACTGGTAAGCCTCGCCCGGAGCGAAGCTCAGCGGGACGTAGGCCGCAGCCGTCGCCTGTCCGCGCTCCTTGGCCCATCGCCTGGCGTAGCGCCGCACCGCATCGTAGCCACCCTCGTAGCCGCGCCCGCGCAGTTCCTCGAAGAGGCGGATCAGCGTGAGCTGCTCGCGGGCGGGCTTCGTCGCATTGCCTGCCAGCAGGTCGTCGAGGTCCGTCGCCCACCGGCCCAACTTCGGCCGAGGCTGAACCGAGCGCTCGTATTCGAACGATGTCTCCCCCGATCGCAGCACCTTGCGGACCGTGTTCCGGGACACCTTCAGGTCCCGCGCGATCTCCCTGATGGTCTTCCCCTTGAGGAAATGCTCCCGCCGGATCCGCCCAATAGTCTCCACTGTCAGCATCCCCCACCTGCCCGCTTCGAATCGGAAGCGAGCAGCGCATCAGGTCAACCTTCAGGGGGTCAATTTTGGACGCCGATCCCCCGGCTCATGGAGTGCACCCCAGCGGGTGGACAGGTGAGTGACCCGAATCAGGCTATTCCGACCGGGCTTTCGAGGAGAAAGCCCCATGGCCAAGCACCGCAGCTATTCGGTGGAGTTCAAGCGGCAAGTCGTCCAGGACTATCTGGCGGGCGAGACGCTCCACGGGCTCGCCAAGCGGCACGACGTCAGCCGCAACCTGATCCGCATCTGGATTGCCAAGCATGACGCCGGTGCGCTCGACAGCGACACGGCCGCTGCCAGTGTGCTGGCCGAGTACGAAGCGCGCATTGCGGCGCTCGAGCGGCTCGTCGGCAAGCTCGCGCTCGAGAACGATTTTTTAAAGGGGGCCTCGCGGCACGCTTGCCTGCCGAGAAGCGCGAGTACATGCGTCATTGCCGGCCCCGCGGCCTCTCGGTTAGCGAAGGATGCCGGCTGATGGGGCTCGCACGGTCGACCTACTACGATGAGAACAAGGGACAACCGATTGAGGAGGTTCGGCTCATCACGCGCATCACCGAAATCTGCGCCGAGTTTCCGCGGTACGGCTACCGACGCGTAACGGCACAGCTGCGTGAGGACGGGATCGTCGTCAACCACAAGAAGGTCCTGCGGCTGATGAAGGAGCAGGGCCTCACCGTGCAGCCACAGCGGCGCTACGTGGTCACCACCGACGGCGACCATGACGGTCCGATATTCCCGAACCTCGCCAAGAACGTCACACCGACGGGGCCGAACCAGCTCTGGGTGGCCGACATCACCTACATCGCGATCGCAACCAGCTTTGTATATCTTGCCGCAATCCTCGATGCCTGGTCGCGTCGTGTCGTTGGCTATGCGATCGGTCGGCGCATCGATGCGCGCCTGACGCTGGCAGCGCTGCGAGCCGCTATAGCTTCGCGTGCTCCGCCGCCTGGATGCATTCATCACTCTGATCGCGGCTCTCAGTACGCCGCCGACGATTATCGTGCCGAGCTCG
>DASPXE010000138.1:0-8620 GCA_035637455.1 Gemmatimonadales bacterium | reverse complement strand
AACTCGGACTACGTCGAAGTGATCTTCGACACGTATCACGACCACATCGGCCGGCTGTTCTTCACGGTGAATCCCTCCGGCGTGCGGGGTGACGCCAACGGTCTGGGCGGCGGCTCGGACGATTCCTGGGACCCGGTGTGGGAGGTGAAGACGGCGATCGATTCGCTGGGCTGGACCGCCGAGATGCGCATCCCGTTCTCGCAGTTGCGCTATCCGGCGACCGCCGAGGAGCAAACGTGGGGTCTGCAGATCTGGCGCCAGGAGAACCGGCTGAACGAGCTGTCGCAGTGGTCCTTCTGGGGCCTCACCGAAACGGGCGGACCACCGCGCTTCGGACATCTGCGGGGGCTCGTAATCCGGCGCGCCCCCGGCCGAGCCGAAATCCTGCCCTACATGGTGGGGCGCTCGGCCAACGTACCGGTGAGCGACCCGAGCGACCCGTTTCAGAAGGCGCACACCTGGGACGGCCGTGGCGGAGTGGACGCGCGGGTGCTGCTGACCTCCAACCTCACCCTCAACGCGACGGTGAACCCCGACTTCGGGCAGGTGGAGGTGGACCCGGCCGTGGTGAACCTGTCCGCGTTTGAGACGTTCTTCCAGGAGCGGCGGCCCTTCTTCGTCGAGGGCGCGGGCTACTTCGGGTTCGGCAGCCTCAACTGTTACTTCTGCTCGAACGTGTCGAGCCTCGGCATGTTCTATACGCGCCGCATCGGCCGCCCGCCGCAGGCGCCGGACAACGTGGACGTCGTGGGGGGCGTGTACGCCGACCAGCCGCACAACACCACGATTCTGGGCGCCGCGAAGCTCACCGGGCGCACGCCCACGGGGTGGTCGATCGGCGCGCTCGATGCGGTCACCCGGCGCGAGCGGGCCGCGTTCCGGCGGAGCGACGGCTCAGGCGGCGACGTCACCGTGGAGCCATTCACGAATTACTTCGTGGCACGCGTGGCGAAGGACCTGCGCGGCGGCGCCACCGTACTGCGGGCCATCGGCACGTCGGTGGTGCGCGAGCTCGATGACCCGTTTCTGGCCGACCGCTTGAGCCGGCACGCCGAATCGTTCGGGCTCGGAACCGAGATGTGGTTCGGCAAGCGGGAGTACCGCCTCATGGCACAGGTCGCGGGCACGCAGGTGTCGGGCGACACCGCAGCCATGCTGCGACTGCAGACGTCGAGCGCGCGCTACTTCCAGCGCCCCGATCGAGGCAACGGCTCGAGCGGGGTGCTGAGCGATGCCTATGACCCCGCGCTCACGGCGCTGCGCGGCGTGGGCGCGTATGCGCGGTTCGCCCGGGAGTCCGGGCACCTGTTGTGGGAGGTGTCCACCAACCTGCGCACTCCGGGATTCGAGAACAACGACATCTCGTTCCTCAACCGGGCCGACTACTGGTGGATGAGCGGGAACATCTTTCCGCAATGGACCAAGCCCACCCGCTGGTACCGCCAGCTGCTGTTCATCGCCGGCGGCCAGCAGCAGTACAACTTCGACGGCGATCTGACCGACCGGCAGCTGCAGCTGTTCGGCTTCATCCAGCCGCACAACTACTGGGACATCAACGCGTTCTGGATCCACTGGCCGAGCGTGCTCGACGACCGGCTGAGCCGCGGTGGGCCGGTGCTGCGCCGGCCCGGGGTTGACCTCTGGTCCACGAACGTCTCCACCGATTCCCGCAAGAACGTCGTGCTGAGCGGATCCGCGGAGCTGGGCTGCAACCGCGACGGCGACTGCAGTCCCTCAGCGAGTCTCACGGTGCAGCTGCGACCCGCCTCCAACCTGTCGCTCTCGCTCGGGCCCTCGGTGAGTCACGATGTGAACCGCTCCCAGTACGTGACGACGGTGCCCGACCCGACGGCCACGGCGTTCTACGGTAACCGCTACGTCTTTGCCGACCTGGTGCAGAACACGATCGCGATGAACACGCGCTTCAACATCACGTTCTCACCTAACCTGACGCTGGAGCTGTTCGTGCAGCCGCTGATCGCGAGCGGCGCGTACTCGCGCTACAAGGAGTTCGCGGCGCCGCGCGGCCTGCGCCGGCTCGTCTATGGGGCGGACGTGGGGACGGATTCGATCAAGCCGGGGAACCCGTCGCTGGGCGTGCGCGACTCGGTCTTCATCGACCCCGACGGGGGCGGGCCCGCCGCCCGGTTCGTGATCGTCGATCCGAGCTTCACGCTCCGCTCGCTACGCGGCAACGCGGTGCTGCGCTGGGAATACCGGCCCGGCTCGACGCTCTACCTGGTGTGGACTCGCAGCGGCTCCTCGTCGCTCACGCGAGGCGCGATCGATTTCGGCGACGACTCCAGGGCGCTGTTCCGCGGGCCGTCCGAGAACATCTTCCTGGTGAAAGTGAACTACTGGCTCGGGATCTGAGGGCGTCGCTCCTTCAGGCGGTCGCGAGCCCTCGCGCTCCTGTGAGCCAATCACATCATTCTGCACCGCAGCGCAACCGAGAGCAAGAATGGCGATCCGAGGCTACGTTTGAGCCGAGGAGGTTCGATGTACGCGCGCTTGTGCTTCGCCGCCACCGTGTTGCTCGCCGCTCCCAGCCCGGCGCAGCAACCGGCGCCGCAGCCGCCATTCAACCTCGAAGAAGTGATGATCCCGGTGCGGGACGGCGTGCGCCTGCAGACCGTGATCTTGACGCCCGTCGACCAGACCGGGCCGCTGCCGATCCTGTTCCGCCGCACGCCGTACGGAGTACCCAGCCAGCCGCCCCCACGGCTGCCGCCGAGCATCAAAGAGCTCGCGCAGGACGGCTACATCTTCGTGATCCAGAACCTGCGGGGCCGGTTCAAGTCGGAAGGCGTCTTCAAGCTGACCTCGCAGGTCGATCTCGCGGACTCGACCGCCGCCAACGAAACCACCGACGCCTACGACAGCATCGAGTGGCTCGTGCACCATGTGCCGAACAACAACGGCAAGGTCGGCATGTTCGGGGTCTCCTACGACGGACTGACTACGGCGCTGGCGCTGTTGCACCCGCACCCGGCCCTCAAGGCGATGAGCGAGCAGGCCTCTCCGGTGGACCAGTGGATGAACGACGACGACCACCGCTATGGCGCGTTGCGCGAGAGTTACGCGTTCGAGTACGCGGTGCTCGAGCAGGCGGACAAGTACAAGAACACCCACTTCGCGTTCGAGACGTACGACACGTATTCGTGGTACTTGGCTCTGGGGCCGCTCTCGAACATCAACGCCAAGTACCTCCATGGCTCCATTCCCTACTGGAACGACGTCGTGGCGCACGCGGACTACGACACATTCTGGAAGAAGGAGGCATGGATCAGCCAGCTCCACGCGTCGACGGTCCCCAACCTGAACGTCGCGGGCTTCTGGGACCAGGAAGATCCGTGGGGGCCGTGGCAGATCTTTCGCCACGCCGCCGAGCGTGACCCGGACCACACGAACTTCATGGTCGCCGGCCCCTGGTATCATGGCCAGTGGCGCGCCCCCAAAGCGGACAGCATCGGGCCGATCGCGCTCGGCGGGCATGAGACGGCGCGCGAGTTCCGCGAGATGACTGAAGCGCCGTTCTTCCGCTACTACCTCCATGGGAGAGGCGAGCCGCCGGCCTGGCGGGTGACGACCTTTCAGTCGGGGGCGAACCGCTGGCGCACCTACGGCGCGTGGCCGCCCCCGGAGTCGAAGGCCACCAACCTGTATCTCCACGCCGACGGAACGCTGTCCTTCGAGCGTCCTGCGGCGGCGGAGCGGGGAACCGGGTACCGCGAGTACGTCTCGGATCCGGCGAGCCCGGTCCCGTACCGGCAGCGCCCCATCTCCCCGACGTACCCAGGCGCCGACTGGCGCACCTGGGAGGTCCAAGATCAACGCTTCGTCGAGCAGCGGCCCGACGTGCTGACGTTTGTGAGCGCACCGCTCGAGCACGATCTCACGATCACCGGCGAGGTGTCGGCCGACCTGTTCGCGTCCACCTCGGGCACCGACGCCGACTTCGTCGTCAAGCTGATCGACGTGTACCCCGAGGACGCTCAGCGGAGCGCGTGGGAACCGGAGGCCGGCGCCGGGCCCGGCGAGTACGCGCGATCCGTGAACGGCTACGAGCTGCCGATCGCCATGGAGGTGCGCCGCGGCCGCTACCTCACGAGCTACGAGCACCCCCGGCCGCTCGCGCCGCATACGCCTGTCGAGTGGAAGATCCCACTGCGCGATCGCGACCACGTGTTTCTCAAGGGGCACCGCCTCATGGTCCAGGTGCAATCGACCTGGTTTCCCCTGATCGACCGCAATCCGCAGCAATTCGTTCCCAGCATCTATCAGGCGACGGCGGCTGATTTCGTCAAGGCCACCCAGCGCGTCTATTGCTCCGCGTCGCTGCCGTCGCACCTGGTGCTGCCCGTAGTGCCGATCGACACCAACGGCTCGAGGAGATAAGATCCCCTCCGGACGTCTCGACCCCAGCGGCGCTGGCAGCGCCCGCCTCATTCGCGGGAACAGCCCGGGCACTCCTGACGCTTGTGGAACACGGAGGAACGCATGGACAACTACGAGGACCTGGAGCGCAGCCTGGACCCCCACCGGGCGCAGGAACAAGACGCTGCCGCCGCCGAGGTCGCGGCCCGGCTCCGGCAGCGCGGCATCGCCGTCACCGGGGCCGAGCGCCCCGACGACCTGGTGGACCTGCTCTCCGCGGTCGAGCGGTTCGAGGCCGCGGTCGAGGCGCACGGTGGCGACCTGATGGTCGACGACCTACGCAGCTCGCAGCCTGACGATCCCCACTACGTCGTGCCGCGCCGGGCGCACGCCGAGGGGACGCGCGCGTACATCGCACGGATCGACGCAGCCACGGCGGGCCTGCGGCGCCACCCGCGGCGGCCCGATTGAAAATCGACCCTACCTGACGACTCACCCCAAACCGGAGTTGTGTTATGGCTGGCACGACGCACCCCACGCTCAACGACATTCCCGAATCCACCCGGGGGCAGGTGATCGACCTGTTGAACCAGCGGCTGGCGGACGCGATCGACCTTCAGTTACAGGCGAAACAGGCGCATTGGAACGTGAAGGGGTCCCAGTTCATCGCGCTCCACAAACTGTTCGATGAGATTCACGACGCCGCGCTCGAGTACGTCGACCTCCTGGCGGAGCGCGTGATTCAATTGGGCGGCATCGCGGAAGGGACCAGTGCGATCGTGGCCGAGCGATCCGAGCTGCCGCAGTACCCCATCAACATTTCGAGTGGCGAGGAGCATGTCTGGGCGTTGTCCAACGCACTGGCGAGTTTCGGGGAGCGCATTCGCCAGGCCATCGGTGAGACGGACGAACTGGGGGACGCGGACTCGACCGACATCTGCACGGAGATCTCGCGGGGTGTCGACAAGTGGCTGTGGTTCGTCGAGGCTCACGCGGAGGGCGCTGCCCGTACCCAGGCCCACGCTTGATGGGCGTTCTGTTCCCCGCGCTGTTGCGGTTCAGCGACGTGGGGCTGCTGCTGCTACGGCTCATGGTTGCCGCGGTGTTTTTCTCGAGCGGCCTGAATCATCTGAAGGACCCCGTGGCGCGCTCACACAGCATCGGCGCGAGCCCCGGCTTCACCGTATTTCTCGGGACGGCCGAGGTGCTGGGCAGCACCGGGGTGGCGCTCGGCATCCTGACGCAGCTCGCCGCCATCGGTCTAATCCTGATTATGCTCGGCGCGATACAGAAGAAGATCTTCGTATGGAAGACGCGTTTTTGGGGCGGCCGGACGTACGGCTGGCACTATGACCTTATGCTGCTGGTGATGAATCTCACGATTGTGTTGACGGGCGGGGGGAAGCTGGTCGTGCTCTAGCCAGCGGCCCCCCGTTCGTCGTTCCCATGGCTCAGCCGGCTCGCGGCGCCAGCACCTCCCCGAGCGCGGCCAGCCGCTCCTCCCAATACCGCTTAATCCGTGTCGTCGCCGACTTGTCGGCGAGCTTGCTGTGCTGGATCTGCACCTGGCCCTTGGCCGCCCCCTTGCGGGTGAAGCCGAGCGCGACCGATGTCCCGTCCGGCCAGGTGATCCGCATGTACTTCTCGCGGGTCGCGGTGCGGACGGTGAGAGCGACGCCCGGCAGCCAACGCGCCCGGGTGCGCGCGTCGGACCAGGCGCGATACAACTTGGCGAGCGGCACGGCGAACACCTTGCTCTTCGTCGCCTCGAATCCGCCGCCCCGCCGCTGCCCGATGGCGCGCAGGCCCTTGATGCGCTCGTAGCCCACGGTGACCGTCTGCGCCCACCAGCCCGGCACCTTGTACTTCTCGTGCACGTATGCGGCGATCTGCCGGTGCGGCCAAGTGTGTGCTTCCACGTGATCGAGCGCCTTCACCCAGCGCTCCCAGGTGCAGCCGGTCTTCGCTTTGAGCGTGGCATCGCTGGTGCCGGCAAGCTTGGCGTACTGGGGCAGGGCAGGGGCGGGGGCGGAAGCTTGCTTCCTGCTGAGGAGCTGCGCGCGGGCGGTGGTGTAGGCTTCGCCCGTCTTTTGCATGCGAGCGCGAACGAGGCGCTTGAAGTCCTTGCTGGTCGGCATCGTGTCCGTCCTTTGGTCTGGCCACGGGCCAACCGCCCCCCAGCAGCGACGCTCCGTGGCGACGCAAAGGTTTTCGCGATGCCGATCCGGGAGTGTGCCCCCCTTTGCCTCACGGGGGCCCTCGCTGGGGGAGGGCCGACGAGGTTGGGCGTGGATCGCCGCCTGCAGCTCCAGCATGCATCATCCGGGCGCGGCTGGCAAGACCCCGGCGCCGGGGGCGGGAGCCCGGCGCGGCGATTTCTGCAAGATGTGCGTTACCGGGGGAGTTCAGCCAACACCGCTTGCCACCCCTCCACGACACTGGGGTAGCGCGGCGCCCACGGGCTCGCGCCGCGCAGCTTGCGGTTGGCAATCCGCTGCGACCGTGCGAGCGTTTCGCCGAGCGAGCCTGCCAGCCGCGCCACCCAGGTGGGGAAGAACCGCGGCGGCGGGACGTGCATCGCGGCGGCGAGCGCATCGGTGAACTCGCGCCGCCGCACCGGCCGATCATCGCAGACGTTGTAGATCCCCGCGGGTACATCGAGCGCCGCCGCAACGGCCGCGGCGGCGTCGTCGTGCGATACCGACGAAATGAAGGACTCGGGGGACCCCAACGCCGGCGCCCAGCCACGCCGGGCATACCGTATCGCATCCCGCGTGAAATCGGAATCGGCTCCGTAGAAGTAGGCGAACCGGAGCACCACGCCCGCCACGCCCTCCGGGGTAACCTGCTCGGCCGCCCTCTCGGCGTGAAGAACGCTGCGGTTGTACCGTGCGACGCGAATGGGCCCGCGCTCGTCAATCCAAGCGTCCCCAGCGTCCTCATAGATCGGCGCGAACGATTCCTGGATGAAGCGTGCGGCGCCGCACGCCAGCGCGCTCATCGCCAAATTTGCCGATACCACGCTCCGGACGCGGCTGTTTTGCCGCCAGGCGCCGGGGAAGAAGGCGCGCCGGCTGGGGGGGATGTGAGTGGCGAGGTTGATGACGACGTCATGTCCCACCACCCGCGAACCCGATCACCCCCGTCGCTCCGGTGAGGAACACTGTCAGCCGACCCACGGTCCCTCCTTTCCACGAAACACAAGCAAACATTATCAAAGTTGACATAACAGTGACACCGTGATAAGCTTGGTCCGCCAACCGCGCGAGGGTCTCAAGTATGCGGCCGCCGGACGCAGCCATCCCGAGTCAGTCGATCGCTACGTATCATGATTTCCTCAGCTCGCTGCTCAGCGACCGCGACCGCTTCTTCGAGGAGGTCGTCGAAGGCATCGGGCTTCGCAGCAAGCTTCGCTACGCGGTTGTAACGATCGTGGCACTTGCCGGGTTCTTCGGAATGGTCGCCGGTGCCTACTCCGGTCCCGCCCAGGCCGTGTCCGCTGCCGTCAAGCTGCCCTTCCTGTTCTTCGCGACGTTCGCCGTGTGCTTCCCGGCGTTTTTCGTGGTGCAGGTGCTCGTCGGCTCGCGCCTGCGCCTGCTGCAGGTCGCCGTGCTGGTGTTCGGCGCGCTCGCGCTCGCGTGTGTGCTGCTGGCGGCGTTCGTGCCGATCACCGCGTTCTTTCTCATTACCGGTGCGAACTACTACTTCCAGCACCTGCTGAACATCGCGATCGCCGGCATCGCGGGACTGTTCGGCATGTACGCCCTGCACGAAGGCCTGAGCTTGGTGTGCGAGAAACGCGAGGTGTATCCGCGCAAGGCGCTCACCATCATGCGAGCATGGGCAGTGTTGTTCGCCTTCGTAGGAATCCAGCTGGCATGGAGCCTGCGCCCCTTCCTCGGTGATCGCAACCAGCCCTTCCGCGTGTTCGGAACGTACCAGGGTAATTTCTACGCAGCGGTCATCTACGCCGTGAACAAGCTGATACAGGGCGACGAGAAGCCGACTGCTGCATCGGTCAAACCAGATACGCTGCCGCGGTTTCGCGGTCTCGTGCTTCCGCTGGCGGACACACTTGCCGACACTACCCGCCGGCGCAAGCGCCCATGACCCGGGACGGCGACAAGCGCCGCGCACCGCCGCTCGACAACGACATTCTGACCATCGAAGAGGTCGCGGCGTACCTCCGGCTCACACCGCAGACCATCTACAAGTGGGCGCAGCAGAAGCGGATTCCGGCGGC
>DASPXE010000137.1:0-3607 GCA_035637455.1 Gemmatimonadales bacterium | reverse complement strand
GCTCAACGTGCTCATGCCGCGCAGCACGACAGCTTCGCGACGTCCTTCGTGAACGTCTGCGCCGCCAGCTTGACCCCCTCAGACAGTGTCAGGTACGGGTGGAACGTCGAGGTCAGGTCCTCGATCGTCAGCCCAAACTTGATCGCGAGAGCTGGCTCGGTGACCATCTCCCCGGCCTCGGCCCCGAGGATGTGCGCGCCGATGATCTTCTTGGTACCGGCATCCGCCACCAGCTTGATGAATCCCCGGGTGTCATGCGCCGCGAGCGCCCTTGGCAGGTGCTCGAGTGGCAGCTTGGAGACGAGCGGCTCGATTCCCTGAGCTCGTGCCTCGCTCTCCGTAAGGCCGACGGAGGAGACGGCGGGATCAGTGAAAGTCACTTTGGGCAGGGCCGAGAGATCGTACCGCCGCTCGTTCCCGGTGAGGGCGTTCCCAGCCGCCAGTGCACCGGCATAGGCGGCCACATATACGAACATAGGGTCGCCGATCACGTCGCCTGCGGCATACACGAAGGGGTTCGTCGTCTGCAGAAACTCGTCGACGAGGATTTCTCCCTTCGTGCCGAGGGTGACGCCGATGGTGTCGAGCCCGAAGCCCGCCGTGTTGGCTCGGCGACCCGTGGCGACCAGCAGCTGTTCGGCGCGTGCAATGCGCGCGGCGGAACCTGCGTGGTACTGGACCTCGTAGCTATCGCTGCCCTTGCTCACTCGATCAACCCGGACGTCGGCGTAGACCTCGAGCCCCTCCGACCGGAGGTGGTCTGCCAGGGCGTTGCCGATATCAGCGTCTTCAACGGCGACGACGCGGGGCAGCGCTTCGAGGACCGTCACCCGCACGCCGAGCCGCGCGAACATCTGTGCCAGCTCGAGACCGACAGCGCTCCCGCCGATCACGATGAGGGATGTGGGAAGGCGCTCCAACGTCATCGCCGACGCGTTGTCCAGGTAGCCGGTGTCGGCGAGACCTGGGATCGGCGGTGCCGAGGGAGAGGAGCCCGTCGTCACGACGATCTTGCCCGCCGTGAGCGTACGACCACTGGCGAGTCGAACCTCGCGAGCTGAGACGAGCGTGGCGCGCTCCTGGAACAGCGTGATCGAGGGGTAGGCACGCAGCACGTTCCAGTACTTCGTCTGCCGCAGCTCGGCCACGAGCGCATCTTTCTCGGCGCGCACCGTCGGCCAGTTGGGCTGTCCATCGGTCGAGGGGATTCCCCGAAAACCGTGATGGACCCTCCGGTGCTGTGCCTCGGCCGCGCGGATGAGCGTCTTCGACGGCACACAGCCGACGTTGACGCATGTCCCGCCGAGCGTGGAGCCTTCCACCATCGCCACCCGGGCGCCCAGATCGGCAGCCTGAATCGCGGCGGCGAAACCCGCCGAGCCACCCCCTAGGACTACGAAGTCAAACTCGGCGCCGCCTCTTGTGATCACGCTCGGCGCCTCGGTCACTGGCCGCCTCCGGGCGCCTTCGTCGTGTCGGTCAGGATCGTGGCGCCGAACCCGGTGAGTCGGGTGAGGTGCGCGGCGATCTGCGCCGGGCTGACTTGCCGCGGGTCGTAGCGCACGACACCGAGGCTGTCGTCCAACGTCACGGTGGCACTGTACACGCCCGGAAGCCGCTTCAAGGCGAGCCGTGCGGTTGCGGGGCAACTTCCGCACGTCATCTTGGAGATGTGAAGCCGAACGGTCGCCGTGTCCGGACCCTGTAGGGCGACCTGCGCGGGCTGCGCGCGGGCCGTCTGGAGTCCCGCGCCGCGCAGTGGGCAGAGGAGTGTGGCCCCGCCGACTCCAGCAGCGAAAAGCAACGTGACCTTCAATGACGACAACATGGTGAACCTCCTATCCCAGCACGAATTTCGACCACCAGGGGAACGTGAGCAGCGGGATAGACACGATCGTCGCCGTCCATAGCGCCCACTTCATCCGGCGGTGGGCGATCGGCGAGGCACACAAGGTGCCAGGCTCGCACGCCCGCTTCTCCTCACCTCGCAGCACAACGAAGCCGAAGCCGAGCGCCAGCATGGTACCCGCGACGAAGTAGGGCCGTAGCGGCTCGAACGTCGCGGCGAGCCCGGCGCCGCTCAGGCCGAGTGCGACGGCGACCAGGGGCCCGGCGCAGCAGAGCGCCGACGCCACCGCGGCGGCGATACCACCCGAGGCCGCGAGGACCATCTTAGTGGTCGGCGTCGGCATCGTCCCCCAGGGCCTCCAGAATCGGACACTCGTCTGTCGGCCGCCGGGCGGCACAGGCTGCAGCCAGCCGGTCGAGCGTGCGCTTCATGCGCTGGAGATCGCGGATCCTGTGTTGGACGAGCGCGATCTTGTCTCTGGTTTTCCGCTCGACGGCGTCGCACGCGGCCCCGTGGCGCACCCGCAGAGCGAGCAACTCCTGGATTTCGTTCAACGAAAAGCCCAGCTCCTGGGCGTGCTTGATGAAGCGGAGCCGGCTGACCGCGTCGTGGGCGTACTGGCGGTAGCCCGACGCTGTGCGCCGCGGGGCCGCGAACATGCCGCGGCGCTCGTAGTAACGGATCGTCTGAACGTTCACGTTGGCCGCGGTCGCGACCTGGCCGATGGTGAGCGCCATGAGTGACTCCCCCGAATCGGTCACCAAGATAGACTCTGTACCATGGTATAAGGTCAAGGGGCCCGCCCCCGCGCCTTGCCCCGGTGCCTCGGGCGGGTAGGTTAGCGGTATGGTGGGGTGAAGTCAGAGCTCGGTCTTCGAGCGTCGAGCGCTCGCCGTGTGGCGAGTGGCCTTAGCCTGCCCTTGGTTGCAGCTGCGAGCGTGTCTCCGCGCGGCAAATCGGTTTGCTCTCTTCCACTCCTACAACGCTCTGCACACACCGGCCGGACCCACGCCTGTCGCGCTCGTGCGCCCCCGTGCACGGAGGACCCTGGTCGGATGCATCGTGCGCCTCGTGTTGGCATCGGCAAGGAGGAACAATGAATTGTAAGCGATGGGACGCCAGGTTCGTGGGCCTCGTCGGGATCGGCCTCGCCCTCGCGTGCGAGCGCGGCGCGCCGATCGCGGCGCCCTCGACGTCGCGGGCTGGCGAATTCTCGGCGAGCGTCAATGCATCGGCGCCCGCTGCCCACATCGGGTGGGAGATCTTCGGGTCGGCGTCGGCGACGGCGGCCGACGGGTTGCAGATCTTCGTTACGGGGAACGGGACGTTCGTCGCTCCGGCAGGCGGAGGTGGGACCTCAAGTGCCGCGACCGGGGGCGGAACGTGGGAGACGCGGGACGCGAGCAACGCGGTGACAGGGAGCGGCAGCTATGGCGTCACCGGACTGGTGCGGTGGGAGCGAGCGCTTGCCTCGGTTCCCAGCATACCAGGGAGCACCGCAGGACTCGCGATCTTGCGGGTTGAGTACGATGACGGGAGCGCTGGGACGCTCACGATCAGTTGCCGGATCACGGCGGAGCAGCCGGGTCGCTTCGAGGGGGTTACGGCATCCAAGGGCTTCGTGGACTACTGGAACCGCGTGACGTCCCCGAACCTGTTCCACGTTCTGAACTGAGGCGGGGGCGAAGAAACGCATCCTGGGGGGCGACGCCTTCATGGCCTGAACCGTCATGGGCACGTCGCCGTGACCCGTGATGA
>DASPXE010000136.1:0-4110 GCA_035637455.1 Gemmatimonadales bacterium | reverse complement strand
TATTACGACCCGTTGTGTGGCTACGTCGCCGCTTACCTTGGGAGCCGGGTGCGCACCGCATCGCGTCGACCTCCGGCATCGAGGGACTGGAGAGCGTTGCGTTCCGCAACGCGGACGACGGCTCCAAAGCCCTGATCGTGGTGAACAGTGCGGCCCAGCCGCGCAGCTTTGCCGTGCGCTGGGCGGGGCCGGCGTTCGTTTACACCGTCCCGGCAGGAGCCGTCGTCACCTTCTGCTGGAAGTCGTAAAGTGTTGCACCGCAATCGACTGCGCCTAAAACCACCTAAGTGACAGCTACACTTTAACTTAACGCGACTGCGTGATATGCCGCACAGCTTGCGTAGCCCGGCGTGGCGAACTTGGTTGTGCCTGCTGAGGCCGCAGCGCCCCTCCCTCAGCCTCAACCAAGTTAGGGGAGAGAGCGATGCGAGCCTTCATGGTACTGCTCGCCCTGGTCACCACGCCGTTCCTCGCCGGCGCGTCTCAAGCTCCACCCGGGTCCAACCCGGGCGTGCGGCGCGCGTACGGGCTCGTCGGTGATCCTCCGGGGCTGGGTCATGACGCCCCGCATTGCGCGATGCGGGCTGAACTACACCCGAACACCGAAATCATCAACAAGTGCGATCCGCCGGCGGACCCGCCCGCGACGGACTCGCAGCCACCGGCGCTCCCGCCGGACACGCAGCCCACGCTGCCGCCGCCGCCCGCAGGAACGGCATGGGCTACTGGGTTCGTGGTCGATTCCGCCTCGGGGAAGCCGGCGCCCCAAAACTGGGGGGAGCTGGATCTCAGCGTTCGGGACGACGTTACTCTCGTCTACACGGTTATTGCCACAACGGGGACCGACGCCTCAGGGCTCTACACCTTTGCAGGTCTTGCAGGCGGGAACTACCAGGTCTGCGCCGTACCCAACACCGGTTTGCACCAGACTTATCCAGTGCCCCCATGCTACAGATTCTTCCTCGGGGACGGCATGGGTGCCGGCGGGCTCAAGTTCAGGGTTGCCCCAAACTGAGGGACGACAACCCTCCTCTCCCGGCCGGCGTCTCGCGACGCCGGCCGTTTTGTTTGTGGGGTCCATCATCTGACCGACAACTTGTGCGCTGGCCGGAGGCGCCGCAACCCGGAAAAGCAAACTGGCGCGCTTCCGCGTACTATGGGGTTGCGCTTGCGTCGTTCGGATGTCCCGATGCGAGGATCCCATGAGCCGATGCCGAGAGCCGATCACTCCGATGCTGCTCCTGCTCGCGTGGACCGTGGTTCCGTCGGGCGGCGCCGCCCAGGCCGACCCCTGGGCGGCGCCCGTGCGCGGGTCCTGGGTCCGGACCGGACCCGCTGCGGGGGGTGATGTGGTGCTCGCGTCACGCGGCAGCGGCGCCGAAATCGTGGTCAGCGCCGCCGAGAACCTGAACGTGCGCCAAGCCGCGGCGTTCCTGGCGAACGACATCGAGACGATCAGCGGCTATCGGCCGCCCATCGTCGCCACGCCAACGGCCGGCAGGACGAGCATTCGACTCGCCACAGTCGGGAATGGACCGTTCCCCGCCGCGATCGACGCCAAAACGCTGCTGGGCCAATGGGAGTCGTACCGCGTCGTCACCGCGCCGCGGACCGTCTGGCTGGTAGGGTCGAACCCCCGCGGCACCGCGTTCGCAGCGTACACGCTGTCGGAGCGGCTCGGCGTGGATCCGCTCTACCTCTGGACCGGGTACGTGCCGGAGCACCGCGACCCGCTGGTCCTCAAGGGCACGCGCTTCGCGCAGGGGCCGCCGACGTTCCGGTATCGCGGATTCTTCCATGACGACGAGGACATCCTGCCCCGTCCGTTCGATGCGCGTGGCTACCCGCTCCAGACCGGGGACGTGCCGCTCGCCTGGTACCGGCGTTTCTTCGAGACAGCGCTGCGGCTGCGGATGAACATGGTGGCGCCGTACGTGCGCGTGCATCGCCGCTTCGAGGTGCAGCAGCTCGCCAGCGACTGGGGCCTCTACTATACGTCGCACCACTACGACATCCTCGTCTCCAACCCATTCGGCCTCGTCACCTTCAACCTGGCCGCCGAGCGCGGCGTGCGGCCCGACTACGACTGGTTCACAAACCGGGACGGCCTGCTGACCTACTGGCAGGGTGGCGTCACGGAGAACCACGACCTGGACGTGATCTGGCCGGTGGGACTGCGCAACACTTCGGATCGCTCGTACACCTGGCCGGCGGGGACGACGGACGAGGACAGAGCGCGCGTGTTTCGCGAGGTGATCGGACTGCAAACCGCCATGGTGCGCGACGCGCTCCCCCCGGGGCGCACGCCGATCTTTCACTTCACCATGTACTCGGAGATGCTGGACCTGTACCGTCGCGATCCGGCGGCGTTCGGATTGCCGGCCGACGTCATCATCGTCTGGCCGGACGACAACGACGGCCACATGCGCGGACTGCCGACTGACCTGGGCCGCTGGAAGCACGGCGTCTACTACCACCTGGCATACCTCGGCGGGAACCTGAGCAAGCAGACCACGCACACCGTGGCCCCCGCGACGATCGCGGGCGAGTTCCAGCGCATCGTGCAGGCCCGGGCGACCGAATACATGCTCGTCAACGTGTCGGAGCTGCGCGACTACGTCACGGGCGCCCGCATGATCGCCGACATCACGTGGAACGCGCCGGCCGTCTACGGGTCGGCCGATCCGGCGGGCCGGTTCGCGGCGTGGTGGACGCAGGAGTATTTCGCGCCCGCTGCCGCCCCGGCGCGGGTGGTGTACGACCGCTACCATGCGCTGCTCGACACGCCCGACAAGCTCTGGTACGCGTCGGAGGCGGTGCAGAACCTCATCGAGCGTCTGTGGAGCCGCGTGACTGGCCAGCCGTTCACGCCGTTCAACGCCGAGACCCTGGCCGTGCTCCAGACGCGCATCGCCCGCTTGGATACGGCCCTGGCGATCGAAGGGGAAGCCGAGGCCGGGATGACCTCGGCCGAGCAGCGGTTCTTCTCCGTCGACGTCGGTCTCGGCCTGCGGATCGATGAGCGACAGACCCGGGCCGCGTTGAAGCTTGTGGCCGCGCTCCAGGCACCGGAGTCGACCGCCATGTGGCGGCTCATCCGCGAGGCCCTGCCGCCGCTGGAGCAGCTCGAGGCCGACTTCACCCGCGCGGAGTACCCGCCGTTCGACCGCTGGTACCACGAGACGTGGATCCGGGCCGGGTTGCAGCGCAACAACCCGCATCGCGCCTACGTGGAGTTGCGAGCGTTCATCGCGAGCGATGGCCGTTCGCGGTTGCAGGCGCCACCGGGCTTCGGCCAGCCGCCGCCGGCGGCGGGGGCGAGCGCGCCGGTACGGACGCCCTGACGGCGTGCTGACGACATGAGGGCGGCGCCTTGAGTGCGCGGGTAAACCCGCGACTCGGCCCTGTCAGTGAACTGACCGCGCAACGCCGCTTCAGCGGCAGACGCCGAGTCGCGGCTTTAGCCGCGTTCGCGGCGGTCGTGAACGCGTGCGCTTCCTCGTCGCCCGCGCCGCAGATGCACTGGCTGGGGACCTGGGCGGCAGCCGTGCAGCTGACTGAGCCACGCAACATGCCTCCGGCGCCGGGGTTGGCGGGCAGCACCCTGCGCCAAGTCATCCACACTTCGGTCGGCGGGCCGCTGGTGCGCGTGCGTTTCTCGAATGCGTTCGGCTCGAGCCCGCTGGCGATCACGGCGACCCACATCGCGCGCTCGCGCGGCGGACACGCGATCGACGTCACGAGCGACCGCCGGCTGACGTTCGGCGGAGCGGACTCGGTGCTCATCGCTCCCGGCGCCACGGCAACATCCGACGCCCTGGAGTACGACGTTCCCGCGCTCGGCGACCTCGCGCTCACCATCCATATCGGGACCGCGCCCGCGGAGGTGACGGGGCATCCCGGCTCGCGCACCACGTCGTATCTTCAGGCCGGCCAATGGGTGGCCGCGGCCGAGCTTCCCGATGCTGTGACGACCGATCACTGGTATGTCATCGCGGGCCTCGACGTCGTGGCGGACGGTGCCGCGGTAGTGGCCCTGGGCAACTCGATCACCGACGGGCGCGGCTCCGGCACCAACCGCAACGACCGCTGGCCGGACAACCTGGCGCG
>DASPXE010000135.1:0-11551 GCA_035637455.1 Gemmatimonadales bacterium | reverse complement strand
CGTAGTCGCGTTGCTGGGCTTGCTCGCCAGCAGTCGAGCCTGGGCTCAGGCGACAAGTGCAATAGAGCAGGAGATCATCAAACTCGAGCAAACCGTCACGAACGCGCAGTTCAAGAAGGACCGCGCGGCGCTCGAGCGGCTCCTGGCTGACGACTACCTCTACACGCACTCCAACGGGTCGGTGCTGAACAAGGCGCAGGAGATCGCCGAGTCAATGTCGAGCGACGTGCAATGGACGGATTCGAAATTCGCCGATCTGAAAGTCCGAATCTTCGGCGACGTCGCGGTCCTCACGGGACGGCAAACCATTCAGGGCACGGCCACGGGGTATGTCCCCGGGCCGCGCCGTATCACCGATATCTTCGTGAAGCGGAGCGGCCGCTGGGAGTGGGCGGGGGGCCAAGCCACGCTCGAGCCGTCGAAGTAAGGCACCGTGATTCATGCGTACCTTGGTTTTCCACGTAGTCCTTTCCAGGGGGTCCCCGTGCTCTCGCCGCGCGCGTTGCTGCTCACGTTTGGCTTGGTGCCTCTCGTCCTCACCGGTTCAGTCCCTAGTGCGAAAGGGTCCCTCGCAGGAGCGTGGAAGATTACCCACGCCGCGTACTCGGGCCCCGACACGAGCTGGGTGCTCACCGATCCGCAGCCGAGCCTCGTCATCTTCACGGAGCATCACTACAGCATGATGTACGTCCCCGGTTCGATGCCTCGGGCTCTGTTCCGGGAGTCCACACCGACGGACGCCGAGAAGGTCGCGGCCTACGATTCCTTTATTGCCAATTCCGGTACCTATGTCGTCACGGATTCAACCCTCACCACTCGGCCCATCGTGGCGAAGAACCCAACCTTCACGGGTCTGAGCTTTGTGTTCCGACTCTGGGGCGATTCGCTGTGGCTGACGTTCAGGTCGCCGAGCAGCGTGGCTGGCCAGGGCTTGCGGACGACGCTCCTTCGGCTGAAGTGATGGGACTTTGGCGCTGAATTCGTGATACTCGACATTCCGACGGAGTGTGGCCTTCCTTCTTCGGTCACTTCACCGAAGATGCTGTTTGGATGGGTCCTAACGGCCCACCGGTCGAAGGTCTTGCTGCGATCAGGACAGGCACTTGGTTCCGTGCACTCGAGGAGGAGTTGGTACCCGTTCAGGTCGAAGGTCGAGGCGATCTCGCCTTCGCGCGCGGGACGTTGTCGCTGCTACTCGACGAGAAGGGTGCTGTAAAGCGCGAGGGAACGTTTCTCACCATCCTGCGCAAGCAGCCGGATGGCTCCTGGCGCATGGCCGTCTACAGCTTCGCGTTCTGAGGGCGAGTTTCGCCCCGACTCGGCGTACGAACGATCCGTCGGAGGGGGCGAGCTCGCGAGCGACGCCCAATCCCCTTTTTCATCCCCCTTGCTAGGCGCGCCGCGACCCGGCGCAACCAGCTGTCGAGTCGCGATCGCCGTCCTTGTCGCACTTTCGTTACGCTGCGCCCGGTCGCCAGCAGTGTTGTCGAGGCACAACGCCGAGCGACTGCAACGGTCTGTCCGCACCGCCCAGCATGGCAATTGTCCCTCGTAACATCCGCGTAACGCCGATGTGACGTGCCCGTGACCGACCGATCAGTGATGCTCCGCACGCGTTGCATTCTGGTATAGGACTTGCGCCATCCCACGCGGTCGTACCATGCGGCGGCCCATCGTGACGATCTCTCGGCGAAAAATGGGGTGCCAATGCGTGCCCGGATTCTGACCGCGACCGGCGACGGGGAGGGCGAGTGCGGATCGGATTCTTGATGGGGCGATCGTTCACGGACGGCAGCAACATGCCGACGATCGTCCGACTGCTCGCGGAGTGGGGCGCGGCGGCGAAGCTGCTGCACCTCGGTGACGACCTGATCGACGTCGCGCAGGTGCGCCTGGACTACGACCTGTACGTGCTCAGGAACCGGAGCGATCTGGCGATGAGCGTGGCCGCGGACCTCCACGCCGCCGGCGCCGCGCTGCTCAATCCCTACCCCGTCTCGACCATGCTGCGTGACCGAATCGTGTCGTCCCGTGTGCTCCGGGCGGCGGGGATCCCCGTGCCCGAGACGTTCGTGGCGTCGCACGTGAGCCAGCTCCTGCCTGCCCTGGACCGTGGCCCGCTGGCCCTCAAGCCGTACCGCCGCACCCGGAAGGGGGGCATCGAGGTGGTCACGAACGAGGCGGAGCTGGGAACGCTGGGGCTGATCGAGGAGCCGGTGTTCGCCCAGCGGTACCATCCGCCGGACCGGGGCGGGCCGAACCGGAAGATCTACTCGCTCGGGAGCGAGGTGTTCGGCGTGATCCGGACCTGGCCAGCACGCACCTATGAGGAGCAGCGGGGCCGCCCGTGCTCCCTCTCGCCCGAACTCGTGGACATCGCGCGACGCTGCGGCGCGGCGTTCGGCATCGACCTCTTCAGCGTGGACATTGTGGAGAGCGGGGGCCGGCCGTTCGTGGTCGACATGTCGAGCTTCCCGGCCTTCAAGGGAGTGCCGGACGCCCCCCTGCGGGTGGCGCAATACGTCTATGCAGCTGCCGAGCGAGCGGCCCGTGGTAAGCCCGTCGTGCCCGCGGACTCGCTGACCGAGCGCTCAACGTGGTCTCTGAGCTCCGCGCCATCGGCTAGGGTGGCACGTCCTCGACCCGGCGCGCTCGCTCCCCGCGCGGCGGCGCCGTTGGCGTGGCAAGGCGTCATCGAGTCGCCGGCGCAACCGTGTCCCGTCGCCGCGCCCGCGGGTCCCGCGCGCGTGCGACGCGTCAGCGCCAGGGACGTCAGCTTCTCCGGTCTTCATGCCGGGGATGAGCACCGGTTCCTGCTGGAGGAGCGGACCACGGAGTTCGACGACGGAACGTCGACCAAGGACTACATCTGGGTTCGCGGACAGTACGTGCTGGTAGTGCCGGTCTCAGACAGCGGCGTGGTTTTCATCCGGCAGTACAAAAAGGCCGCTGAACAGACCTTGTTGGTGCTCCCCTGGGGCGAGATCGAGGGCGATGAGTCTCCGCTCGATGCGGGCCGCCGGGAACTGGAAGAAGAAACCGGCTACAGCTACCGCAGCGCGGAGGTCTACGGACCATTTTACGACCTACCTGACAAGTCCACCGGAGGCCATTGGGTAGTCGTGGCTCGGAACGCGTACCCCAAGGCTGATCCTGCTCCGGATGACGGCGAACTGATCTCCGGCATCGAGCTCATCCCTGTCAGCCAGCTCTGGCGGCACCATGTACCCGTGCTCATGCACGTGGGCGCGCTGCGCCTGGCCGGGCTCTAAGCAGGGCTGGCGCGCATGCTCGCGTCCCGGTCGACCCCGGTCCGAACGCTGCTCTTGTACGCGCAGGATGATAGAGGACTGGGGCACGTCAATCGAACGCTGACTATTGCCCGCCACCTCCTCGCGGCGTATCCCAACTGCGTCGCCTACATCGCCACCAAGTCCCCCCTCGCGGGCTTCACGCTGCCCGAGCGCTGCGACTACATCAAACTGCCCACGCTGCTGACCTCGAGAACGATCCAGCAGACCGAGGATGAACAAGAGGCCGCCAAGCAGCACTTCCGGAAGGTGCGGGGTCAGATCCTGCGAGACGCCGCGCTGGGGTTGGCGCCGGACCTCGTCCTGGTAGATCACGAGCCGCTGGGTTCCAAGGGAGAGTTTCGCGAGGGGCTGTGGGCCCTCAAAGCCGCGCGCCCCGCCACGCGGTTCGTGTGCGGCCTGCGCGACATCATGGACGATCCCGGTCGCATTCGCGCCCTCTGGCAAGAAGTGGGCGTGTACGACGTGCTCCAAGACCTGTATGACGGCATCGCGGTGTACGGCTTGCCCAACCTCTGCGACGTGGCGCAAGCCTACGCCATCCCGCCGTCGATTCAGTCTAAGCTTCACTACTGCGGCTACATCGTCCGCGATCCGCCCGCTGTGGAGCCGAGTGCGCTGCGACGGCAACATGGCTTGCCTGAGCGCGGACCGCTGGTCGTCGCCACGGTCGGGAGCGGCAGCGACGGCTATCCGGTGCTGGACGCCGCGCAGGCTGCTGTGGCGCGGCTGCGGGCGGAGGTCGCCGACCTGCACGCGATCTTGGTGACAGGGCCGTTTATGCCATCCGACCAGCGGGCGACGCTGCGCGCGCGTGCAACGGCCACGTGTCGGGTGGTGTCGCGGGCCGACAATTTCCAGCTCATGGCGGTCGCCGACGCGGTCGTCAGTATGGGCGGCTACAACAGCGTCTGCGAGGCCCTGGCCCTAGCGCGACCCCTGGTGATCGTGCCGCGGGCAACGCACAAGGTGGAGCAGCAGATCCGCGCCGAGACGCTCGCGGCCCGCGGGTTGGCCCGGTGGGTTCACCCCAAGGACCTGGGCGGCCCCGGGCTGGTGGAGGCGCTGCGGTGGGCGATCGGCTGCGATCGACGCGCCCACGCGGAACGGGTGCGCGAGGTGATCCCCGCGTTCGACGGCGCCACGCGGCTCGTCGCGTACCTGGCCCGCTGGCTCGGGGGCGACTGATGCGCTTCCACTTCGACCCCAGGCCCGAGCAACGCGCCGCCCTCGAGGCACAGCTGGCCCGGCTGCAGCAGCCGGCGGCGGCGCTGCAGCTGCTCGAGCCGATCCTGCCGGCCGGGTTCGCGCCGGCCGCCGCCGTCTGCACGCTGCAGAGCGCTCACTCAGATCGTTTCGTGGTGCAGGTGCGGGTGTGCACGCATGCCGGCGCCGAGCGCGTGTACGCGCTCAAAGCGTACTCGGACGACTTCGGCGAACGGGTGTGGACGCACGCGCAGCAGCTGGCGCGGCACCTCCCCCCGCGGCTGCACCGGCCGTGCTTGCCGATTCACTATGTGCGCCAGGAGCGCGTGCTCGTGTTCGACTGGATCGAGGGCCAGATCCTGAGCAAGATCGTCGACGGGCGCAAGCCGGAGCTGCTGCGACACGCCGCCACGGTGGCGGCGGACCTGCATCGTGTGCCGATCGTGCCCGAGCGGCTCACGACTCCGCAGATGCTCGTGGACGAAACGCGGGCGCGTTGCGACAACCTGCGCCCCGTCTGGCCTGGGACGGCGGACATGGTCGAGCCGCTGCTCGCGGAGCTGCAAGCGTTGGTGCCGCATCTCGATTCGACCGACCCCGCCCCGATCCACGGCGACATGGCGGCCGGACAGTTTCTCTGGACCGGCGATCGGCTGGTGCTGCTCGACTGGGACATGTTCGGCTTCGCCGACCCGGCGTACGATGCCGGCCACTTTGTGGCGCAGCTGGAGCGACGCTGTACGCTCGATCACACGCTGCCGCCCGAGGCCGGTCGCTGGCCGGGTTGTTTTCGGGATGCCTATCTCGCCGCGATGCCGGAGGTCTCGCCGCGCAACGTGTCGTTCTACCGCGCCCTGACGCTGCTCCAGAAGACCTATACCGTGTGCCGGCGCCAGCCAGCCGAGGGGCCGCACCAGGCGGTGCGGCTCGCCGCCTGCGCCCGGGCCGCACTCGAGGACGTGCGCCGCCAATGAACCCGGCGCTGGTCTCGCCGACCCGAGCCGATGAGCGGGACGTCCTGAGCGCCGCGCTGCGCCGAATGCGCGGCTCCGAGGCGGCGCTTGAAGACTGGTCGGCGCAGCCGCTCACGAAGCACGGCAAACAGCGCGTGGTTCGCTACGACCTACGCGCCCGGGCGGCGCCCGGTGGTGACGTGTGCTTCCTCCAGTGGGTGGGCAAGTTCTACGAGGACGACGGCGCCGCGCGGCGAGTGGCCGCGGTGCTGTTACAGCTGGCCGGCAGCGATTGCGGCGCGCGGGGGGAAATGGAGGTGCCGCGCGTGCTCGCCTACGACGCCCCGCGCCGGCTGCTGCTGCTGACGTACGAAACGGGGGATTCGGTGGTCTCCACGATCGCGCATCAGCGCGGGCCGGTGCTGCCGGCGATCGGACGGGCGCTGGCGGCGTTGCACGGGACCCCGGTTTCTCTGGAGGCGATCACGTCTCCCGCTGACGTGCTGGATGATCTCCGGCCCCGCGTCACCGAACTCCGTGCCCGGTTCCCCGCCCGCGCCGGCGCCCTGCGATACACGTTGACCCGACTCGAGCAGGAGGTCCCGCCCGCGTCCGCCGCGCCGTCATTCCTGCACGGCGACTTCGGCACGGCGAACCTGCTGTGGCGACCGGGTCGCTTGGTCGTGCTAGATTTTGACCGCTGCACGCGAGGCGACCCGGCTGCGGACCTGGGCTATCTGCTGACGCAGCTGCGCCGAGTGACGGTGCGCAAGCCCGGAAAGCTGCCGGAGTTTGCGTCGCTGCGGAACGCGATTCTCGATGCGTACCGGCGCTGGTCGCCGCCCGATCGGGCGTTGGGCCGGCGAGTCGCTTGGTACGAGCGAGCGACGCTGGTGAGCAAAATTCACGTTCTGGCGTTCGATCTGACGCGCCACCCCGAGGCCGACGCGCGGCGGCAGCGACAGGTCGAGGCCGTCGAGTTGCTGCAATGCCTGGCAAGCGCACGCGATTCCGACAGATCTTCCTGACGCATCTGCGTCAGGTCAAAGGGCGCCTGGCCGTCGCGGCCGTGTGCACGTTAGGGGCCACCGCGATGGAGCTGCTGAAGCCGTGGCCGCTGAAGATCATCCTCGATCACGTCATTTACGACAATCCCCTGTCGCGCGCCCTGCGCCTGCTGCCGCACGTCGTCGCCGACGACAAAGTCAGGCTGCTGGTGGCGGCGTCGGGCGGGATTCTGTTGATCGCGTTGGGGAGCGGCCTGTTCTCGTACGCCCAGATCTTCATCACCTCGTCCATCGGCTACCGCATGGTGTATGCGTTGCGCCGAGAGTTATTCGCTCATCTGCAGACTCTGTCGCTGGCTTTCCATAACCAGTCGCGCTCGGGCGATCTGTTGACAAAGATCGCCGGTGATACGAACACCCTGAAGGACATCTTCGCGGACTCGATTCTCAAGTTCACGACCTACGTCTTGACGGTCGCCGGGATGTTCGCCGTCATGTTCGCCCTCAACTGGCAGATCGGCCTGATTTCACTGGCCACGATGCCGTTTCTGTCGTACAGCCTGTTTCATCTCTATCGCAAGACGAAGGCGTCGGTCAAGACGCAGCGTCGGCAGGAAGGGAAGGTCGCCTCGCGGATGGCCGAAGTGCTCTCGGCGATCCCCTTGGTGCAGGCGTTTGCCCGCGAGAAGTATGAAGAGGAGCAGTTCGACGCAGTCACGGCTGACACGGTGCGGGAAAGCATCCGGGTGGCGCGACTAGAGGCCGCGGCCACGCGATCGTCGGAGATCATCACCGCCGTAGGGACGGCGGCGGCGGTGTCGTTCGGCGCACTGCTGGTCCTGAGGCACAAGATGCTGCCCGGCGAGCTCACGGTCGTCGTCGGGTACCTGACCAACATGTACAAGCCGATGCGCAGCCTCGCCAAGCTCTCGACCGATTTCTCCAAAGCCATGGCGAGCGCGGACCGTATCTCGGAGGTGCTCGACACGGAGCCGGAGATTCAGGACCGCCCGGACGCCATCGAGGCGGCCTCGCTGAGAGGCGACATCGAGTTCCGGGGCGTGTCGTTCGATTACGGCGACGGCAAGGACGTGCTGCGCCAGGTCTCCTTCAAGATAGCTCGCGGGCAGCGGCTGGCTCTGGTGGGAGCATCGGGCGCCGGCAAGTCCACCATTGTCAGCCTGATCCTGCGTCTGTACGAGGCCCAGGAAGGGGCGATCCTCATCGACGGCGTCGACATCCGCCAGTATCGCCGCGAGTCGCTGCGCCGTCAGATCGGGCTCGTGCTCCAGCAATCGCTGCTGTTCGGCGCGACCATCCGGGAGAATATCGCATACGGCAGACCCGAAGCGAGTGCGGATGAGATCATGGCGGCGGCCAAGGCCGCCAACGCCCACGAATTCATCCGCCAGCTGGAGGAGGGGTATGACACCGTCATCGGTGAGCGCGGCGCGACCCTGTCGGGCGGGCAGCGGCAGCGCATCGCCATCGCGCGCGCGCTTATTCGCAACGCCCCGATCCTGATTCTGGACGAACCGATGACCGGGCTCGACGCGGAAAGCGAGGCGACGGTGCGCCAGGCGCTGGATCGCCTGATGGCCGGCAAGACCTGTCTCATGATCACGCACGACCTTCCCTCGATCACGGATGCCGACTTGGTGCTCCTGCTGGAAGAAGGCCGCATCCTCGACCGCGGCACGCACAGCGAGCTGATGGCGCGGAGCGGCCGGTACCGGCGCCTGTACGAGCTCAACCTCGGGCAGCCCGCGTGCGACTTGCTCCGATGAGCCAGGCGATGGGGGTGACGAGCCAACTCCCGCGGGTGCGCCCGGGTGGCTTCCCGGCCGACCCGGACTTCCCTCAGCTCGCGGTCGCCAGCGATCCGGAGCGGATGCTCGAGCTGTTCCGCCGCCATCTCGAGCCGGCGGCGGGGAAACCCTATCACATCGAGACGTGCGTCCCGTTGCGGTTCCGGTGCCGCCAGTCCACCGCGCGCTGCGTGCTGCAGTACACGCTGCGCCTGCTCGAGCCCAGCACGGGCCGTCGCTGGGACCAGGGAGTGACCGGCCTGCTGTATGCCCAAAAGGGCATGGCGGAGCGGCTGTGGCGGGAGATGCAGGCCACCGATCCGTCCCACGGGATCCCGGACGACTGGCTGACGTTTCGGCCGGTGGGCTTCATTCCCGACCTCGAGATGGTGGTGCAGGTGTTCCCCTACGACCGCAAGCTCAGGAACCTCGGCCTGGTGCTGGGCGGCGCGTTGCGCGATCTCGACCCGCAACTGCTTGCTCGCCTGGCGCCAGGTGAGTGGCGTGTCACGGAGCGCACCATGGCGCCAACGCGCTACCGCACGGAGCTCGGGGCCGCGCTCAAGTACACGCTGCAGGCCCGCGAAGCGGCGACAGGGCGGGCCGCAACGCTGCGGTGCTTCGTGAAGGTGTATCGCAACGACCACGGCGAACACACGTTCGAGCTACTGCAGTCCCTCGGGCAGCGCGTCGAGCGGGGCGAGACCGGCTACTCCGTGGTGCGGCCCGTTGCCTACCGCAAAGACCTACGCACCCTGGTGTTGGAGGAGGCTCCCGGCACCGCGTTGCTGCAGCTGCTGCGGGAGGGTCATGACCCGGCCGGTCCACTGCGCATCACGGCCCGGGCCGTAGCGGCATTCCATCAGGACGACGTCGGGACCGCGGCCGTGGCGCGCAGCTCGCTGGCGGTCCAGCTCGAGGAGTTGCGGCGGGGGGCGACCATCGTCGAGTGGGCGCGGCCCGAGCTCGCCACCCAGGTTCGGGCGATTACCGCCGCCGTGGCGACCGGGCTGGAGGAGGTGGCGCCCGCGCCGATTCACGGAGATCTCAAGCCCGACCATGTCTTCCTGGCGGGCGACCGGGTGATCTTCATCGACCTCGATTCGGTGGTGCTGGGTGATCCCGTGCGCGACGCCGCTCATATGTTCGCGTATGTCGCCGGCAGGGTCGGCCTGGATGCGATGGCGGTCGAGCAAGCGCGCGCCGCCGCCGGGCTGTTCGCGGCGGAGTACTTCGACCACGTGCCGGAGGTGTGGCGCCGGCGGTTTGGCCTGCATTGCGCCGGGGCGCTCGTCGAAGTGGCGAGCGCGATCTTCCGGCGGCAGGAGGCGCATTGGCCCGAGAAGGTGGCAGCCGCGGTGGCGGCGGCGCAGGACTGTCTGAGGGTGCGCGCATGAGACCGACTGCCGACCTCCCCCACGATCCCCGGCTGCCGGGACTGATGGCGATCCGCGACAGAGGCCTGGCTCGAGCGATCCCGGCCCTGGGGCTCGAACAGGGAGGGGTCGGGGCCGAGCTCGTGCTGTGCGGCTACCACCCTGGTGCGCGGGCCACGCTTGACGCGCGGGTGGGGCAGCGTCGGTTCGCCGTCAAGACGTTCGCGGACGATCCGGCGCCCGAGGCGGCGCTGTACCAGGCGTTGGGCGCGGCCGGCCTCGCCGGCGACTCCGGGGCCCGGGTGCCCCCGCTCTTGGCCTGGGATCACGATTTGCGCGTGCTGGTGATCGGCTGGCTGGAGGGGCCCACGGCGCACGACCTGGTCAAGCAGGGCCAGGGTCGCCACGCCGGCGAGCTGGCCGCGCAGTGGGCGCGGCGTACCGCGTCCCTGCCGGTGACGCTCGGCCTGCCGTTTGGCGCAGCGGGGATGATGCACGAGACTCGCGCTTGGATCGGTACGCTCGGCACCGCGGACCTGTCGGTCGGCGCCGCCGCCAGGGCGCTGGCCGAGGTGTTGGCACGCACTGAGCCACGGGACGACGGCGCCGTGGGACTGGTGCATGGGACGCTCTACGCCCGCCATATCCTGGACGTCGGGGAGGGCCCCGGCGTCATCGATTGGCACCGCTTCGGGCAGGGGCCGGCGGAGCTCGACGCCGGGATGTTCCTGGCCACTCTGTCCCGGCTTCGGCTGCTGCACCCCGCGCACGCCGGCGAGGCGCTGCGGGCGGAGCAGGCGTTTCTGGAGGGGACGCGCGACCTGTGGGACGAGCGCGCGTTGGCATGGCATCGAGCGGCCGCGCTGCTGCAGCTCACGGAGCGTCTGCCGACCGCCGGGCGTGGCGATTGGCGGGAGCGGGCGCACGCGTTGCTGGGCGAGGCCACTCGGCTGGCCGAGCGCCCGACCGAGCCTGAGACGATGGCCCCGCGCCAGCGCGCGGCGGTCCGGTTCAGGGCTCCCGCGCTCGAGCTGGTGCTGCAAGCGCTCTCGACGAGGCCGGCCACACGGGAGGAGCTCGACCAGATCCGCGCGTTGCTCCGTGAAGGCGACGACCGAGCTTCCTGACGACCCCGCGCTGCCCGCGCTCGCGGCGATTCGCGCGTTGGGCCTGGCCGTGGCGATCCCCGCGCTGGGACTCGACGACCGTCCGGTCGAGCTCACGCTGCGCGGCTACACGCCAGGGTCCCGCGCCACGTTCGAGGTCCGAGCCGGAGACCGTCACTTCGCACTCAAGCTGTACGCAGAAGACCCCGAGCCCGAGGCCGAGCTGTACGAGGCCCTGGCCGCGGTCGGGCTAGTGGGCGAGGGGCCGGTCCGGGTGCCGCCGCTCCTCGCTCGAGACCGCTCGCTACAAGTCCTGGCCATCGGGTGGCTCGAGGGCCCGACGGCGCAGGAGCTCCTCAAAGGCCGGCGGGGGGAGCGCGCCGGAGAGCTGGCCGCGTGCTGGCTGCGGTGCGCCGCGGCGCTGCCGGTCAAGGTCGGGCTGCCCCTGGGTGCGGCTCACATGATCTACAACGCCGGGAAGGAAGTGGTTCAGCTCGATGCCGCCGACCGCGGGCTCGGACGCGCCGCGAGGCGACTGGCCCGAATACTGACGCAGACGCTGCCCAAGAACGGCTCGCGGCGCCTCGTTCACGGCACGTTTTACGCCCGTCATGTTCTCGACCAGGGAGATGCAGTGGGCGTGATCGACTGGGAGCGTTTCGGGCGAGGGCCGCTGGAGCTCGACGCCGGCATGTTCTTGGCCACCACCTGGCGGTACGGGTTGGACCATGCGCCTCTGGCCGCGGAGGCGGCGCGGGCGGAGGAGGCGCTCCTGGCCGGCACG
>DASPXE010000134.1:0-2890 GCA_035637455.1 Gemmatimonadales bacterium | reverse complement strand
GGGATCGATCTGCGCGACCCCCTACGAGGGGGCGCCAGCGACGCGGAGCTCGCCGACATCGTCCGGCGCGCGTGGGAGGGCCGCAGCGATCGCGGCGCGGAGGAGCGGCTCGAGGTGGCGAACCGCGGGGCGCTCTACCGCCTCGATTCGCTGCGGGCCGACCCCCATCGCGAGATGCATACCCGCGGAGGGTGAGCTCTTCTCGGTATCACACCGCCTTGATTGTGTGGGTCCTCGCTGGAGCCGTGTGCTCTCGGGACCAGGTTCCCCACACAAACGAGTCAAGTACCCCGCCCGCTTCGGCTCCGCCGGTCGCACTCCCGCCCTCCACCGGATCGAACGGCGACAGCCTGCTCCAAGCGATGGCTGCGCTCGAGGAGTCGCTCCAGGTGCACGCCGACGACCTCGCCTTTGCGTCGCTTTACCTGCGTCTCGGACGGCTCAAGCGCGCCTACGAACGCTGGCTTGCGCGGGGAGCGCCAACCGAAGCGTACGCGCAGGCTCATCCCTACGAGTACAAGTACAACGAGGTGGGCGCAGACTACCTGTACACGGGATACCACTTCCGCGAGCTGCTGAACCGTTTCCCGCAGAGCGAGGTCGCTGACAGTGCTGCTTGGGAACTGACCCGGCTCTCGCCCGGCGGCGAGTGCGAGGGCTATGTCCCGTGTTACATCGAGCGGCAATTCGCTCCGGTGGCCGATTTCCTGTCGCAGTACCCCAATTCGCCCTTTGCCGTTGAAGGTGTTCGCCGCGCCAACGAAGCATTCACCCGTGCACTCTCGGATGTCGCCGACCTCACGGAACCAAGCGACTGCTACCGGCCCGCCGAGGTGCAGGCGCTCCTCTCACGCTATGACTCAGTCGCCGAGCGTCTCCCGGCGCCAGTGCGAGTGAGCGCCACGCTCACGATCGCGGACGTGTGGGCGAGGTTTCAACGACGGGAGCGAGCCCGCCCGCTGTACGAATGGGTCCTCGCGACAGGCGGAGCCGGTGTCGATACCGCCGCCGTGCGGCAGCGACTCCGCGCCCTCGCTGCCCCCACGCTGGCGCTCCAGCCGGCAGGCATTGTCAGTGACACGCGCGTCGAGTTGCGCTGGGACGCGCCGCCGGGCGTCGCGGTCGACCGCTACGTCGTGCTGCGCTCGGCCGCGTCGGACAGCGACGGACAGTCCATCGGGGAGATCGCCGGCGCTGCAACGAGAGCCTACAGCGATCGCACTGCGCGGCCGGGCACCGAATACTGGTATCGCGTACGGGCGCGGACCGCGGGGGAGGAGGTCGCCAGCAATGCAGTGCACGCGACCACGCCTTCCGCGATCCTCTCCGCGCGCGCCCTCGTCTTCAATTCAGCCGAGCGCCGGCTCTACGTCTTCGGATACCTAGAGAACGGATTCCCGCGCGTGTTAGCGGTGTCCGAGAGGGGTGAGGTGGTGGCGGGACGCGACGGGGCGCTCTATGGGGTCGAGCAGTACGCCCCACGGGACCACCGCTTCGACTCGTACGTGGACGAGGCGTGGTTTGTCGACGCGGCGGGCCAGGCGTTCCTCAGGTTCCGGAAGGCAGACGATGGGTTCGGCGCCGACCTGCGAACCGCGATTCGTAGTGACGTGAAGCTCGTGGCCACGGACACCGCCGGGATGCCCTACTACGGCCTCCTCGTCTCCGTGAACCCTGGAGCCCACGAGATGTGGATTGCGCCGCGTGGGCGCGCGTATGCCCTCTCCTGGGACTACGCCCACAGTGTCTCGTGGGAAGGACGAGAAGGCGACGTTCGACTGCTCGACGCGGCGGGGAAGGCCATCAAGGAGATCAGGATGCCCCGCCCGTCGAGCGGCGAAAACGAGTTCGTGATGGCGATCCGCGGCGACCCGCGCGACCGCTCGGCTTGGGCTTACCTGTCCCGCAAGGGCACCCTCGTCCACATCGATAGTTCCGGCGGGACCGGGAGCTCGCTGACGCTCGAGCCGTTGGTGGGTGCGGATCTGCCGATAGCGTTTGACTTGGCGCACGGAGCGGTTTGGGTCGTGCTCGGGCCTTGGAACGGGCGACGGCTGATCAAGCTCGGCCTCCCCAGCGGAAAAACGCTCGCGACGATCTCCGGCTCACTGGAGGACCTTCCCATCACTATCCACCTCGCAGCCGATACCTCGTCGGGAGGTCTTTGGGTCCTCGCCGGGAGCCGCCTCACCAAGATGGATCAAAGCGGGGCTCGAGTCCTCCAGGCGACCTTGCCCACGCGCTGAATCGCCCGCGCAGGGTTCCGGCCGCGGTGCGGCGGCTCTAGCTTTACCCGTCCCGTAACCGCGCCGCTATGCTCGAGAAAATCACTGTCGTCGGCGCCGGCAACGTCGGCGCCACCGCCGCCCAGCGTCTGGCCGAAAAGCAGCTCGCCGGGCGCGTCGTCCTCGTCGACGTGATCGAGGGCGTGCCCCAGGGCAAAGCGCTCGACCAGTGGGAGTCGGCGCCCATCGAGGGCTTCGACACGCGCGTGGTCGGCGCCAACGACTACGGGCCCGCAGCCGGAAGCGACCTGGTGGTCGTCACCGCCGGCATCGCCCGCAAGCCGGGAATGAGCCGCGACGACCTGGTGCGCACCAACGCCGATATCGTGAAGCAGGTCTCGCTCGAGATCAAGCGCCATTGTCCCGACGCGATCGTCCTGGTGGTGTCGAACCCGCTGGACGTGATGTGCTGGGTCACGAAGCAGGTGACCGGGTTCCCACGCGAGCGGGTGATCGGCATGGCGGGCGTGCTCGACACAGCGCGGTACCGCGCCTTCCTGGCGGAAGCGCTGGACGCCTCGGTCGAGGACATCCAGGCGATGGTGCTGGGGGGCCACGGCGACATGATGGTGCCGCTGGTGTCATACACGACCGTCTCGGGAATC
>DASPXE010000133.1:0-2155 GCA_035637455.1 Gemmatimonadales bacterium | reverse complement strand
TCCGTTTGACCGCAGGCCCCGGCGTCCACGTCTGGGCCTGTTTGCTGTGCGGTCCAGTCTCTTGGGCGGTGACCGCTGCTCCCTCGACCGTCAGCCACCAGTCGACCGCGCCCCAGGGTTACGATCTCAGGCATGGCAATGGTGCAGTACGAGACCAAGGAGAACGCGGGCCACAAGTTCTGGGCGGCCCGCCACGGCCGCTACGCCATCCGGATCGACGCCAACCGGCCGGGCGTCTACCCCTGGCTCGTCACCCTGGAGGGCCGCTCGGTCCGCAAGGGCGTCGCTCCCGGCCGTGACGAGGCGGCCGACGCGGTGAGCGAGGCATTGGACGAACTGTCGCGCTAGGAGGCCCCTGAATTACGGCGATTCTGGGTGGGGGCGAGTGGCCTTCGGGGACTTGGGCGTGGTCAAGCCGGGGTCCGCGGCCCTGGTCGGCGTGGGGGCTGCCGGTTGGCCGCCCTTGGTGCACGCCCGGGGAAGCCCGGCACCTGGGTGTGGCTGCCCGGGCGCCTCAGGTGGCGGCCAGCGCCCAGGTACCGTCGCGGCGGGTGAGGCCACGGCCGATGAGGTTGCGCAGGTTCAGGGCAGCGGTGCGGCGCTTGAGCCAGGCGTTGTTGGCGGCGACGCCCAGGTAGCGCAGCCGCAGGCGGCGGCCGCCACGGCTGGCAAGCTGGGAGATGACGCGTTCCACGTTGGGCCGGTGGCGCCGGTAGTCCTCGCGCAGTCGGGGGTCCTGGGCCCAGTCGCGGCGGGCCTGACGCAGCAGGGCGTCGTGGTCGCCGACGACGAGCTTGCGGCCGGTCTTGGAGGTGGTGCACCGCCCACGCAGCGGGCAGGTGCCACATAGCGCGCCGAAGGTGGCCACCCCGGTGGTGCTGATCGGCCGGGTGTGGCCGCCTGGGCAGCCCACCGTGCCAGCCTGGTGGTCAACGGTGAAGTCGTCGACGGTGAACCCGCCCGCCACGGCGACCGGCAGCGGCTTGGGCTTGAGCACCGCGACCTGCCCCGCACCTGCGATCACCTCGCGCAGCTCCCCGGTGCCGTAGGCCGAATCGCCATACCATTCGCGGGCATTGGTGTCGTCCGGGGTGGCGTGCTGGCTGTCAGCGGTGGCGTTGGTGGTTTCCGCCGCCACGAAGCGCTCGGCGACGGCCGGGTCGGAGTTCTCAGCCCCGGCGGCCTTGGTGAGCGCCTCGTCGGTGATGATCCCGGTCTGTGGTTCGGCGGCCACGTGCGCGCGGTAGCCATCCCGGCGGTTCTCCGGCGACTTGCGGGTGTGGCGGGCGTCGGGGTCGACGGTGGAGATGACCCGGTCGGGGGCCACCTTGCGGGCGATCCGCCAGCGCCCATCGGTCCCATCCGAGCCCTCGGCAGGCTCCACGTCCTGGCCGGCGACCAGCGCCAACAGCGCCACCGCAGCCTGGGCCCGCTCGTCCAACTCGCCGTCTTGGAGTGCGGCGACCAGCGCCGTCGCGTCGTTGACCAACCCCGACACCAGCGCGTCCTTGGCAGCCGGGTCCTCCCAGTCGATCTTCGGCTTCCCCGGGGTGGTGTAGTCATGGGCGCTGCACACCGCCTGGATCTGTGCGGCCGCGCCGGGCACCTGGCGGGCCACCCGACGGATCGCGGAGACCAACTGGGTGACGGTGTCCTGGGTGGCGACCGCATCAGCCAGGATGGTGGAGTCCACCGCCCGCCGCCGCCGGCCAGCAAGGATCCCAGTCTCCTCCACCACCCGCTTGACCGCCTCGTTGATCCGGTGCGGCCTCCCCGAGCGAGCCAGCCGCTGCCGCCAGTACGTCAGCGTGGAGGGATGAAACCCTGCCTCGTCCAGGGCCATCCCGGTCGCGACCTTCCACCGCAGATCACAGCGAGCCGCCTCCGCAGTCTCGGCATCCGACAAGTCATACAAGCTCTGCAAGGTCAAAATCGCGGCCGCGACCGGCGCGGGGATTGACGGGCGGCCCCGGCCCGAGGGGAACAGGTCCGCGAACTCCTCGTCGGGAAACACCTCGGCGCGATGGGTGGCCAGGAACCAGAACATGCTGCCCTTGGGGACCAGATGGCCGACCAGCGCCTGCGCGTCGAGCAGCTCCCGGTCCATGCGCTCCACACCTTGCACGAGCAGATTCTCCCAGCTTGAGCCTGCACA
>DASPXE010000132.1:0-75263 GCA_035637455.1 Gemmatimonadales bacterium | reverse complement strand
CGGCCTTTCAACCCTGCGGCGAAATAAATCGGGGATGACTGCTGGTAGGCGACGCTGTCGTCCTGTGGCTCGTTCAGAATCCGCGCCGTGTAGGGATGGTTGTAATGCGCCCAGTCGGTCACCGGCCGCAGCGCCGCGCCCGCGGCGAACACGCCCGGCCGCGTGAACATCGCCATCAAGGTGATGAATCCGCCGTAGCTCCCCCCGTACATCCCGATCTTCGTGGAATCGACCGCGAGGTTCTTCACCAACCAGCGCGCGCCGTCCACCTGGTCGTCCAAGTCCTTTCCGCCCATGTGACGGTAGATGGCGGTGCGCCAGTCGCGCCCCTGACCCGCACTGCCCCGATAGTCAAGATCGAGCACGCTGTAGCCCTTCGACGCGAGCAATTGGTGAAACATGTACTCCCGGTAGTACGACGACCACCACTTGTGCACGTTCTGGAGATAGCCCGCCCCGTGGACGAAGATCACCGCCGCGTGGTTCGACGGCGTCGCGGAGGGGCGATACAGCCGCGCGGGTACTTGCGCGCCGTCCCGCGCCGGGATCATCACGATCTCCGGCTTGAGCCAGCTGAAGCTGCGCCATGCGGGCGTCGTGCTCTCCGTCACTTGGCGCAGCTCACCACCTGGCCGGTTGGCCTGGAAGTACAGCTCCGGCGGATGGTTCGCCGACGAGTGCAGCACGGCCAGCGTTTTCCCGTCGGGCGACACGACCGCATCCTGGCGCCCCTCGGCCGAGGTCAGCTGGGTCTTCCGGCCGCTCGCGACGTCGAGCGCGTAGCAATGCACCTGCCCGAAGTCGCCCTCGTTGGTGTGTAAGTAGAAGGTCTTGCCGTCGGGCGCGAGCTCTACCTGTTGGACTTCCCACTTGCCGCTCGTCAGCGCGCGCGCTGTGCCGCCGGACGCGGGCACCGTGTAGAGATGCGCGTACCCCGTCGCCTCGCTGCCGTAGTAGACCGTCTCCCCGTCCTTGAGCCACCCCGCGGTCGCGCTCAGGGGCCCGTCGAGCCACGCGTCGTCGTGCAGGTGCGCGACCTCGCGCCGCTCGAGTGATGCGAGGTCGACGACGACGAGCCAGGCATCCTGATAGTCCGTGCTGGTCACGCGCACCAGCGCATGTCGCGCATTCGCCGAAAAGCCGATCCCCACCTCGTTCGCTTCCCGTTTGCCCTTCCCCGAGTCCCGGGCGACCCACGTCACCTTGCCGGTCGCCACCTCGACGAGCGCCGCCTGCTGCCGCGACTGCGCGTCGCCCACCTTGGTACGGATCTGCTGCGTCTCCACATAGCCCGACTGGGTGACCCAGCTCGGCAGCACCACCTGCCGTCCCTCCACGGAGTCCCCCTTGGCCCGCTCCGTCACAGTAACCAGCACGAACCGGGCGTCGGGCGCGACCTCGAGCTGCGTCGCGCTCTGCCGCTCCGCGAGGTACAGCGGCTTCACAGTATGCACCGTGTCGGTGTCGGCCCGCATCCGCTCGTCCGCCACCTGACGCCGGACGAAGTCGAACAGCTCGCGCTGCTGATCGCGCAGGAACTTCTTTTCCCCGGTGGGCTCACCCGGCAGCTTGGGCGCGGGTCCGCGGCGGATGTCGGTCAGCTGGCGCAGCGCGCCGTCATCGAGACCGAGGGCCCAGGCGTTGCCCTCCCGCGTGAAGAAGACCGAGCGGCCATCCGCCGACCATGCGGGATCGGACTCCGGACTCGGCGTCTGGGTGAGACGCCGCTTCGCGCCGGTGCGCTCGACCAGCCAGACGTCGCCCTTCAACACCACGACCTCCCGCCGCAGGTCCGGTGACCACGCGCTTCCCCCGGTCGCCATCGCAATCGTGTCCACGGCGAATCGTGGCAACCGCTCCGGAGCCTGCGGCGCGCCCGCGACAGCCACGCGATAGTCCTGGTCCAATGTGTCAACGCCGGGGCTGCGCCACGCGAAGTACACGTAGCGCCCGTCAGCCGAGAACCGCACATTGGACGGTGCGGTGCCGACGACGTCCGGTCCGCGCATGATGCTCTCCACGGTGAGGGGGAACCCCTGCGCGCTGGCGCGGCCGGGGAGCGAGACGAGGGCGAGCAGGAGCGCGATGCGGCACATGGCGACTCTCCGAAGACTGTGGGCGGGGCTAATGTGCGGCGCGCTCGCCGCGTGCACTACCAGCGAGCGCCCGCTGCGGCTCGGCACGACGTACACGGTCGAGCAGTCGGGCGCGCTGGCGGTGCTCGACTCCCTCGCGCGGCCCGAGCCGGCTGTTGTGGTCGGCCCCTCGGGGCAAATCCTCGCCGCGGCCGCGCGGGGGGACCTCGATGTCGTGATCACGCACGCGCCCAGCCTCGAACAACGTCTGCTCGTCGCCCCCGGGCACGCGCTGCTCGCGTGCCCGTTCGTCGCCAGCCGGTTCGCGATCGTGGGCCCCGCAGCCGATCCGGCACGGATCGCCGCCGCGTCGAGCGCCGCCGACGCGTTCCGTCGCATCGCCGCGGCGGCCGGCCCGTTCGTCTCGCGGGGGGATTCCTCGGGCACGCACGTGAAGGAGCTGGCCCTGTGGGACCGGGCGGGCGGGCGACCCGCGGGCACGTGGTACCTCCAGTCGGGCGCCGACCAGACGACCACGCTGCACGTAGCCGATGAGCGTAACGCGTACGCGCTCGCCGACCTGCCGACGCTGGCCAAGCTCACCGGCCTGCGACTGCGCGTGCTGTTCGCGGCCGATACCGCGCTCACCAACCCTTACACCCTGTACGTCGTGCGCGAGTCCCGCGCGGGCGCCGCGGCGCGAGCGTTCGCGCAGCGCGCGATGGACGTGGCGCGGCCGCATATCCTGAACCTGCGCCTTCCGGACGGCACGCCGGCGTTCGCGCCGCGGCCGGACGACTGCGCGACGCCGGGGGGGAGGGCGCCATGAGAGGGGTTCACGCCGTGTGGGCAGTGGCGCTCGTCTGGCAGGGTTGCCACGCATCGCCTCCCGAGCCCGTACAACGCGCGACAGCGCTGCTCGGCACGTGGGATTACGTCGCCCCGCGGCGCGTGCCCACGCGGCCCACGCTCGGCGCCGGCCTTCGGGTCTCGCTCCAGTTCGATTCGGCCGCTCACGACACGGCGTTCGGACGGGTGGCGCGCTGGTTCGCCGGAGACGTCGGCAAACCGCCCGCCGCCTTCGGAATGGTAACGGGGGTGGTCGCACGCGATGGCGCGGTCACCATTACGATCCCCAGCGCCGGGGCGGCCGTCGCGCCGATGACCCTCACCGCCACACTTGCCGGGCGCGACACGTTGACCATCACCACGGCCTCCTTCGCTCCGGGCCCCGCGGCGTTGCTCGTGCGGAGCGCCCGCCCGGCTACTGGGAAACCGTAAGGGAGTAGCCGGCGATGGAGCGGAGGTCGTAGCTGCGCGCGGCGACGCTCTGGACGGTCGCGACGTACTGGCTCGCCTGACCCAGGTTCGTCACGCCGATCGTGAGGATCGTCCCCTGGGCGAGCGTCCCCGTGAGGGCGAACCGCGTGGTCGTGCCGAGCCGCTGTGCGAACAGCCGCAGTCCCGTGCCGGGCGTCGCGCTCGTGAGGGCGGCTGGGCCGGTGACCGTGAGGAGAATCGCCCCGTCGCCCCCGCTGTTCGGCGTCGTGAGATCGACCTTGAGCACACCTGCGACCGGCCCGGTGCCGTCCCGGCAGGTCAACGTCGCACCCAGGAGCACGAGGAGCGCCACCGTCCCGGTCAGTCGACTCACCGCGCGGCCCCTTTCGCTCGTAGTGCCTGCACGCCGGCCCGCCGCTGCGCCGTGAGCGGCGCGCCGGTGGCGTCGACCCACGCTAGGAAATCGCCGAGGTCGAACCGGCCGTTCGCGTTTCCGAGCTGGTCGAGGTCGCCCTGCTCCTGGATCGTGAGGCCCGCGCCGCCCAGGATCTGGGACACTACGGCGCTCGCGGCGATGGGCGCGAGGAAAACCGCCCGCACGGCATAAGGCCGGTTCATCGGAAGTGTGACGGACAGCGACTTGGACACGGTATCGCCGGCCCACGAGACGAACGCGCGTACGCTGCTGGTGTCGTTGGCCGTCAGCGTCACGGAAGTCCCCTCGGGCAAGAACGAGCCGCTCGTGTCCGACGCCGTGACAGTGCCGCCGCTCGTCGCCACATAGGAGAGCCGGTGCGCCCGCGCCAGCGTCACGACGAGCGTGTCGGGCGTGGCGCCGGCTGTGAAGCTGTGCGTGCGTGCCAAACCATCGGACCACGAGACGAACAGCTGTCGGGTACGGCCCGCCGCCGTGTACTGCGTATCTGCCACGCTCACGGTGTGCGACGTTCCCTGGTTCAGCACGTTGCGATATGCGTGGTAGCTCGCCCCGTCGACCTGGATCACGGCCGCAGTGTCGCTGGCGCGGACCAGCGTCACCGGGAAGCTCACGCGGAAGGACATCTCCCCGTTGGGGACGACCTGCTGGATCTGATCCAGGACGATCCCCGCCGGCAGTGAGTCCGAGTTGCGGCGCGCCGCCGGCGTGCTCGACGCGGAGAAGAGGACGTTGGCTACGGGCACCCCAGGATATGGATCGCCGGCGTCGCCGCGATTGGACTGCTGCTGCGATGTGAAGGAGTTCGCGTCGAGGTTGCCCTTGCCGTCCGCCTGCACGAGCTCCAGGCCGTGGATCGGTCCGGCATTGATAGTGTTGGACGGGCCGCCCGTCGCGATCTGGGTCGAGTCCACATGCCAGATGAGCAGCCCGCCGCCGCAGCTAGACGGCAATCCGCTGATGCGGCAGTGAAAGCCGATCATCGCGCTGTCGGACTGGACCGCCTGCCGATTCTCGAGCAGAAAGTACTCGCCCCGGGGATTCGCGCCCAGCACCGGCACGTAGAACGCGGTGTCGGCGACCGGAGCGGCGCCGAAATGATAGCTGCCGGGCACGCCCAACGACCGCACCGTGACCCAGCCGAGCTGGCTCAGGGACCACGCGTCCATACGCGACGGGCTCAGGGGGGAGGTGTAGTTGCCGCTTCCCATGAGTCCCCACTCGCCGATGCCTTCGGTCGAGTCCACGGTATCGTACAGGTCCGGGAGGCCGAAGCCGTGCCCGGTCTCGTGTGCCACGGTGCCGATTGGCATGATCTGCGTGCTGTCGCAACCCGTCGACCCGCCTACGCCACCCTGCAGGATGTAATCGAGGACCCAGATGTGCTGACCCGAGGGTCGGGTCGAGTGCGTCATGTACGCAGATTGCAACGCGAAGCGGTGCGCCCAGAGGTGGTTGGCGGGCGTGCCCCGCGACGGTGGCGGTCCGCACTCGCCGCCCGGCGCCTCCGGAAGGAACAGGATGAGGTCGACGATGTTGTCGCCGTCGCTGTCGTACTGGGTCCAGTCCACTGAGCCGTCGATCTTCGCCAACGCCTCGCGCAAGCCCTGCTGCATCGCCAGCACCGCACTATCGGAGAAGAGCCCGTTGCAGTTGGTGGACCCGAACGGGTTCTCCTTTTGGCACTGCGTGCTCGTCCCGCCGGCGTACCTGACCTCGTTGCTGTCGAGCGTCACGGCGCCGTACGTCTCCCCCTGGACGCTCAGCAGGCCATTGGAGAGTTGCTCGTAGAACGAGCGGTACGTGTACGGGCGGCCGAAGGGCGGGGTGGCGGCGAATAGCACCTGATCGTACTCTGCCGCGGCGCGCACCTGGGCGCCGGGCGTGTCGCGGTACTTGAAGAGCAGCGCCGGGACGCGCAGCACGCCCGACACCGCGACGGCAGCCGCGGACGGCGCGCCGGGCGAGAGGAGCGCCCCTCCCCCGCCCCCTCCCCCGGCCGCGAGCGGGGCGTTCAGCGCCCCGAACTGCCGCCCGCCAAGCAGCCGGGCGCGGTTCTTCGCAACCCGGCGCGCCTGCTTGCGCCATACGCCGTCGCTCCGGAAGTCGAACTTACGGATCTCCCAACGGGGAGCGGGGCGGTCCTGGGCGCGCCCCGCGCCCGGAAACACCACGACCAGCAGCAGCCCCATCAGGAGCGAGCGAGAACGCATCACGTGCAGGAATCCCGGGATGAGAGCGGACCGACCGAATCTACCTTAGGACGTGGCGGCGCTGGAAGCTGTGCGCTCCCTCACGCCGCGCCGCGCGAGCAGCACGCCCAAGCCCATGAACCCGATCACACCGCCCACGACTTTGGCCTCGTACATCCACGGATGCGTCTCGTCCCCCGGCGGAACGAAGCCGAGGAAGATCGAGAAGCCGACGGCAGCGAGGCCTACGAGGCCGATCAGCCCCGTGGCAGGGGTGCGCGCCCGCCGCAGCCGCAGATAGGCCGCGAAGAGATACAGATAAGGAATGAAGAAAAGGATGAGGGTGGTCTGGGTCAGCACGAGATAGGCGTTCTTCACGGTCGAGCCAACCAGGCTCGCGACGACGAACACGGTGGCGAGCGCCCCCTGTACGAGCAGCGCGAGATAGGGCGTGTGCCAGCGCGGATGGATGCGACCGAAGGCGGGTGGCAGGGCGCCGTCCACGCCCGCCACGAACGGCAGGCGCGCCGAGCCCGCGAGCCACGCGCCGACGCCGCCCAAATTGCCGAGCGCGAGCAGGATGGCGACGAGCGCGGCGACGGGCGCGAGCCATGACACGCCGAGGCGCTGCACCAGCGCCGCCGTCGCCTGCGGCATCCCGTTCGTGATGCTCACCGTCTCGGCCGGCAGGGCCACGAGCATCGCTGCGGTGCCGAGGACGTACAGCAGGACGATGCCGATGCCTGAGATGACGATGCCCCGCCGCAGCGTCGCGGCGGGGTCGTGGATCTCGTCCCCGAGCGTCGGGGCGAGCTCGAGGCCGGCGACCGCGAACGTCATCGTGGCGAAGAGGTTGATCGACGGGAGGTCGAACTTGGCGGGTAGCAGCCCTCGCAGGGTGACCGGCGTCGCGCTGCCGTGCGCCACCAGCGACCACGCCGCGAGCGCTACGAAGACGAGCGCCGGTAGCCAGGTCCCGTGGCCGCCCAGGTTTTGGAGTCGCTTCCCGACTCGCAGGCCGACGACGTTCATACCGACCGCGAGCCACAGCCCCGCGAGCGACAGCGCGCCCACGAAGACGGTGTCGTCGCCGAGGTGCACGAACCGCGGTCCGCCCGCGTAGGCGGCGATCGCAGCGGTGGCGACGAGCAACGACGGGAAGTAAAAGAGGTTGTTGACCCAGTAGCCCCAGCCCGCCACGAATCCCTGGAGCGGTCCGAACGCCCGCCGCACCCAGCGATAGATACCGCCCGCCGCGGGATCGATGTCGGCGAGCTCCCGCACGGCGACCGCCGAAGGCAGGAAGAAGACGACCATCGCCAGCACCCACAGGAGTAGGCTGGCGAGCCCGAACTGGCTCGCCGCTGTGGTGAGCCACCGCAGCCCGACGATCGCCGTGATGTTGAACAGCACGACGTCGCGCAGCCGCATAACGCGGGGGAGCTGGTCAGGGACCCCTGGCATGAACCGTGGCGGTGAGCCACCCGATGCCGCTGCCCAGCGCCGCGCCACCCATCACGTCGGTCGGGAAATGCTTGCCACCGGCCACGCGCAGGGCGGCGACCCCCGCCGCCCCCACGTACAGCAGCACCGCGTTCCGGGCGCGGTGCGGCAGCTGCTCGCGCTGGGCCATGACGAGATACGACGTCGCCGCCGCGAACGCGAGCGAGGCGTGCCCCGAGGGGAACGACTGCCGGCTCTCCCGCTGCGACGCCGCCGCCATGGCAGCCGCTGTATCCGCTGTATAAAGGACCGGGCGACTGCGGTGCACGATGACCTTGAGCCACCCGGTCGTCGCCTGCGTCCAGGCGAGCGCGTTGACGAACACCGCCGCGTTACCGCGTCTCTGACCCTGATCGAGCCCGTGGAGCGAGGCGAACGCTGCGGCGCCGACAACGCCCCCGAGCAGAACGCCGCTCGCGGTCGCGGCGCTGGCGGAAGCGTTGTTCAGCCCGGCGCGATCGATGCCCGGAACCGAGGCCGGGTCGCACGGGGCGCACGGCGGCTGGCCGCGCGGCAGATTCAAAGCAACAGGGATGAGTGACAGTGCGCCCGCAGTTCCGACCGACGCAGCGTCCCACCACGTGACACGATAGGGCGTCTGACCCGCTGCCGGCCGAGCGACGGCGAACAGCCAGACGAAGACGACCGCCGACCGGGACATGCAGGCTCTCGCTCGAAACGGGAGGCTTGGAAGTTACGTAGTCCAGGCGACACGTGCTAACTTACGTCCGCGCGGGACCTTGCGGTTTCGTGGCAGCGCCACTAGTGTCTAGGCTGCTGTTTCTCACCCTAACTGTCTGGGGGCCCCGTGACTACCGAGACCCTGCAGCACGTCGCGCTGTTCGATAAGTGCAAGAGCTTCACGAAGGCGCGGGAGCTTCAAGCTGCCGGGCTGTACCCGTACTTCCGCCCGATCTCCCACTCGGAAGACACGGTCGTCGTGATCGAAGGCAAAGAGCGGATCATGATGGGCTCCAACAACTATCTGGGGCTCACGCATCATCCCGAGGTCCTGGCCGCCGCTAAGCACGCACTCGAGCGCTACGGCTCGGGTTGCACCGGCAGCCGGCTGTTGAACGGGACGCTCGACTTGCACGAGCGGCTCGAGGCCGAGCTGGCGCAGTTCTTCGGCAAGGAAGCGTGCCTCGTGTTCTCGACGGGATACCAGGCGAACCTGGGGCTGGTCTCGGGCCTCGTGGGGCGCGGCGACGTAGTGTTCCTCGACAAGCTCGATCACGCCTCGATCGTGGACGGGGCGAAGATGTCGTACGGCGACACCGTGCGCTTCAACCACGCCGACCTGGCGAACCTCGAGCGCAAGATGCAGCAGGTGCCCGCGGGCACGGGCATGATGATCATCGTCGACGGCGTCTACTCGATGGAAGGCGACATCGCCGACGTGCCGAGCCTGCTCAAGGTCGCGCAGAAGTACGGCTCCGCCCTCGCGCTGGACGACGCGCACGCGGTCGGCGTGCTCGGTCCACGGGGAGACGGCACGGCCGCGCATTTCGGCCTCGTGGACGAAGTGGATATCATCGTGGGCACGTTCTCGAAGTCGCTCGCCTCGATCGGGGGCTTTGCGGCAGGGTCCGAGAGCGTGGTCCACTACCTGAAGCACAACTCGCGGCCCCTGATTTTCACCGCCGCGCTGCCGCCCGCCAACACGGCCGGAGTGCTGGCCGCCCTGCACATCCTGCAGCGCGAGCCGGAGCGGCGCGACCAGCTCTGGGTCAATACGCGGCGCCTCCAGGAGGGACTGCGCTGCGAGGGCTTCGATATCGGGCCGACGGCGACGCCCATCGTGCCGGTCCTCATCGGGCCGCTCGAGAAGACGTTCCTCTTCTGGCGGAAGCTGTTCGAGGGCGGTGTGTTCACGAACCCCGTGGTACCGCCCGCCGTGCCGCCGTCCCATTGCCGGTTGCGTACCAGCCTGATGGCGACCCATACCGCCCAGCAGATCGACCACGCCCTGGAGGTCTTCGCCCGGCTCGGCAAAGAGCTGGGGGTCATCTGAGCGCAGTGGAGATCGCGCCCGTCACCGACGGGCGCGATCTCGAGCGCTTCATCGCCTTTCCCTACGACCATTACCGCGGCGACCCGCTTTGGGTCCCACAGCTGCGCATGGACGTGCGCACGCTGCTCTCGCCCGCGAAGAACCCGTTCTTCCAGCACGCCGAGGCGCAATACTTCGTCGCACACGCCAACGGTCGACCGACGGGGCGGATTGCGGGCATCAAGAACGACGCGCACACCCGTGCGCACAACGACCGGGTCGGGTTCTACGGCTTCTTCGAATGCGTGAACGACCCGGGAGTGGCGACCGCCCTGTTCGACGCGGCGGCGGCCTGGCTGCGACGCAAGGACCTGGCCATCATGCGCGGCCCGATGAGCCCGTCCATCAACGACGAGTGCGGCCTGCTCATCCACGGGTTCGACACTCCGCCCACCTTGATGATGCCGCAGAATCCACCGTACTACGTCGACCTGCACATGCGCTACGGCTTCGCCAAGGCCAAGGATCTGCTGGTGTACGAGAGCACGACCACCCGACTCCCCGAGCGCATCGTGCGGGCGGCCAGCGTGATCGCGCAGCGCAAGGGCATCACGCTGCGGGCACTCAACATGCGGCGCTTCACAGCCGAGGTCGAGCTGGTCAAGGCCCTTTACAACGAAGCGTGGGAGAAGAACTGGGGGTTCGTGCCGTTGAGCGAGGCGGAGATCGACCACCTCGCCAAGCAGCTCAAGCCGATCGTCGTGCCCGACCTGGTGTGCTTTGCCGAGCGCGCCGGACAGGTCATCGGCTTCGCCGTGGCCTTGCCCGACTTGAACGTCGCCCTCAAGCACAACCCGTCGGGGCGTTTGTTCCCCGGCATCCTCAAGGTCCTGTGGCACGCCCGCAGGGTGCACCGCCTGCGCATCCTGCTGCTGGGCGTGCTGCGGGATTACCGCTCGAGCGGCGTCGACGCGTTGATGTACCACTGGATCTGGACCAAGGGGATCGCGCACGGATTCACCTGGGGCGAAGGGGGCTGGATCCTCGAGGACAACGCCGCCATGAACAACGCGGCCGTGCAGCTCGGCTTCCGGCCCTACCGCACGTACCGGATCTACGACAAGCCCCTGTGAAGGCGTTCGTCACCGGCGGGACGGGCTTCGTCGGCGCGCACCTCGTTCGGGCGCTGCTCGAGCGCGGCGAGGAGGTCGGCTGCCTCGTCCGCAGCCCCGCCAAGGCACAAGCGCTCGGCTGGCGGAACGTCCGGATCGTGCGGGGCGATTTGGACGACGCTCGCGCCCTGGCGGAGGGCTGCGCGGGCGTGGACGTCGTGTTTCACGTCGCCGGCCGGATCAGCGCCCGCGATTTGCAGGAATTCATGGAGGCGAACCGCGACGGCACCGCCAATGTGCTCGAGGCCGCCTCGCTCCAGCCGCCGCAGCGCTTCGTGCTCGTCTCGTCGCTCGCCGCCGGCGGGCCCACGACGCCGGGCCAGCCGATCGAGGAAGCGCGCCGCCCTGCGCCCGTCACACCGTACGGCCAGAGCAAGCTCGCGGCCGAGATCCTGGTCCGGGCGATGCCGTTTCCCTGGACCATCGTGCGCCCGCCGACGGTGTATGGCGAATGGGATCGCGAGGTCTTGAAGGTCTTCAAGTTGGCCCGCAGGGGGCTCGTGCCGGTGTTCGGTGACGGATCGCAGGAGCTGTCGGTCATCTATGCAGGGGACCTGGCGGGCGCTTTGGTCGCCGCAGCGACCTCCCCCGGCGCGGCGCGCCAGGTATACTACGCGGCGCATCCCGCCATCACGACGAGCCGCCAGCTGGTGCGGGCGGTCGGCCGGGCGGTGGGACGCGAGCCGCGCATCGTGCCGCTGCCCGCGCCCGTCGCCCGCGGAATGCTCTGGGTCATCGGGTCGCTCGCCCACCTCGTGGGCCGCGCAACCGTGTTGTCGGCCGACAAGGCGGACGAGTTCCTCGCCCCCGCCTGGACCTGCCGGCCCGACGCGCTGATGCGGGACACCGGGTGGCGCGCGGCGACGGACCTGGACGCGGGGCTGCGGCGCACCGCCGAGTGGTACCGCGCGGAGGGATGGCTGTGAACGACACGTCACCCGAGGGCACCATGGCACGTCGCACGGGACCGCTGGCGTTCCGTCGTGCCGTCCTGCAACGGTTCACCGCCATCGATCTCGTCACCCTGCTGTACGTAGCCGTCGCGACCGCCGCCGTGCTGCTCTTCACCGCCGACGATCGAGCGGGGTGGGACTGGCTGCTCCTCGCGCACGTGTTGCTGGTCGGGCTCGTCCTGCTCGCCCCGCGAGCGCGCGACGCGGGGCCGGTCGGCCGCTTCCTCGGCGACTGGTACCCCATGCTGCTGCTCGGCGGGCTGTACGCCGAGGTGGGCGTGCTCAACGTGGACGTCGGCTACCAGCACGACCTCGCGATCCAACGCCTCGAGCTGTGGGTGTTCGGCTCGCAGCTGTCGTACCGCTGGATTCGCGAATGGCCGAACCCCGTGTTCTCATGGATCATGCACACGTGTTACATCGCTTATTACGCGATCCTGTGTGCTTCTCCCCTCGGCCTGTGGATCAGCGGGCGGCGCGACGCCGCGCGGCGCACGATCTTCGCTGTGATGGTGACGTTCTATCTCTGCTACGTGGTGTTCCTCTTCTTTCCGGTGGCAGGCCCGCGCTACGCCTTCGATCTCGCGCACAACGCCGCGACCGACACCTGGCCGGCGCGCGCTACGCAATGGTTGCTCGACCGGGGCGACTCCTGGGGCGCGGCGTTCCCGTCCTCCCATGTGGCCGCCGCCGTGGTCGCCGCGATCTGCGCGCTGCGCTACTGGCGCCCCTTGGGACTCGCGCTCGCGCCCCTGACGCTCGGCCTGGTGCTGTCGGTGGTGTACGGGCAGTTCCACTACGCGGTAGACGCGCTGGCCGGCCTGTTCGTGGCCGGCGGGGTGCTGGTGTCGCAGTACATCTACGGGGCGGAGCCGGAGAAGGTCGGCGCCCGACTCCCGGCGGGGAGCCTGGAGCAGGCCTAAGCCTCACGCGCCGCGCGCGCGGCGATGGTGTCCAGGTCCCCGCCCAGCGCGTCCATGCGGTGTTGGAACTGGATGTCGATGATCAGCAACCCCACCACGTACGCCGCCAAGTTCACCGCAAACACGATCGTGAAGAGCAGCGGGTACGGGAGCCAGATCCCGAAGTAGAGCGCGAACCGCTTGACCCCGGGGTCGAGCTTCGAGCGGTCCGCGATGCTCGTCATGAGCAGAATCGCGACCACCGCCAGCAGGCCCAGCTTGAGCGAGACGAGGCCGGCGTAGACGAAGCCGGCGAAGATGACGGCTTCGGACGCCCGATCGAGCCGTGTGTCGAGCCGGCGGCCGGCTTCGGAGGCGAGCCCAAACTCCCGCGCGATGCCGCCGTCGATCCCGTCCAGCACCTGCCCCAGAGCCATCAAGCCGAGGCCCCAACCGAGCCGCCCGGCGGCCACGGCCGCGCCCGCAGCGACGCTCGCTCCGAACGCCGCCCACGTGACCTGCGCGGGCGACAGGCCGAGCGTGAGGTGAACCAGCCGCAGCAGCGGGCGGATCGCCCGGTCCAATCCCCGGCCGACGACTGGCGCAAAGTCATACATGGATGCCGAACCACCGGAAGTACACTACGACGTTCGCCGTCAGCAGCACCGTAAACAGGACGCCTTCTTTCACCCTGTCCGGGATGTGGGTGAGCCATCCACGGGTCACCCAGGGCGAGTACGGGTACAGCGGCATCTTCTCGAAGCGCACGCTGTAGTCCATGGCGATGTGGATCGCGAAAAACACGAGGGGCACGACGGTGCCGAGGAAGATGGATAGCGGCACGATCCACAGCAGCGCTACCGGCTCCTGCAGCGACGAGCGCCAGTAATAACCGCGCTTGTCTCGCAGGCCCACCGCCCGGAGGTAGAACGGCGCCTTCACCACGTGGTCCACGTCCACGCCGACTCCGAACGCGTAGGCGAGGGCCGCGTCGCGGCCGTGCAGCTCCATCGCTTGCACACCGAGCGTGGTGGCGAGGATGTGTGTGAACAGCGTCACGGCGCCGTCGCCCGCTCGGCGGTCGGATGGCGCCCCGACAACCACACGAGTCCGAGTCCCGCCCCGATCCAGGCCAAGTCGCGCAGCCGGCTCACGATCGCCGTATAGACGCCGAGCGCCGGGTCGAGACGCAGCAGTCGGAAGAAGAGATACAGGGAGCCCTCCTTGGTGCCGACTTCGAAGGGCACGATGAAGATCACGTTCTGAATCAGCGAGGTGAGCCCCCCGATGGCGTAGGCTTGCAGATACGTGATGTGCAAGCCCACGCCGAGGCCGATCAGCACGTACTCGAGCATGAAGATCGAGCGACTGAGATACTCGAGCAGGAGCGCCTGCCAGAAGCGATCGGGTCGCTTGTGATAGAAGTCTGTAATCTGCGCATCCATGTCCGCGAGCGTCGCCCGCTTGGACTCGAGGCGCTGGCCGAGGCGGTCGAGCAGCGGGATATGGTGTATCAGATCGAGCGCCCGCTGCAGCACGCCGCGGCGATGTCCCGTCAACAGCAGCCAGCACAGCGCGGCGAGCACCGCACCGGCGACGGCCAGGCCGGCGCGCAGGGCCGGGTGAGGCGGCAGTAGCACCGCGCCGAGCATAACTGCCGTGAGGAAGCTCAGCAGCATCCCCAACGTATGCAACATCTGATAGATCACGACCGACCCCGCCGCACGACGCACGCCCAGCCAGCGCGACAGCGCCGCGATCTTGAACGGCTCTCCGCCGACGTTGACCATCGGCGTGACGAAGTTGAGCGAGAAGCCGGCGACGGTGATCGCGTACGTGCGCCAGAACGGCGGGCGCACCGGCTCGTCCGCCATGGTGAGCCACCACGCCGCCGCACTGCAGGCGTACACCACGCCGTAGAGAATGAGGATCGGGACGAACATCCAGCCCGTGTGGACGGCGTCGGCGAGCAGCGTCCCCACGCCGATGCGCGCTACCAGGTAGGCGAATACTGCGGAGCCGCAGACGAACAGCAGGGCCTGCAGCTTGCGGCTCACACGCCGTCCGGGATCGCGACCCTGCAGCCGCGCTGGGCGGCCTGGTAGGCGTGCTCGACCACCGTCGCCACGCGTCGGATGTCGTCGAGGTAGGGGACGGCGGCGCGGGTCGGATCGCCCTGGTCGAGCGATGCGACGAACGACTCGAACAGGCCCGCGAACCAGCGATGGTACGCCGTCTTGTCGAGCTCGGCGGAGCAGTCGTACCGCTCGAGCGTGCCGTCGCGCTCGAGCCGCAGCTCACCGCCCACCCACTCGATCGCGCCGCGCTCTCCGACGAACCGGATGCGGTTCTCGCGACGGCGCGCGGCCCACGTGAAGAACATCGTCACCAGCCGCTCGGCGTATTCGAACTGCAGCGACGCCGTGTCCTCAACCTCGTAGGTGCGATGCCGCAGTCGCCCGGTCCACGCGGTCACGGCGGCCGGGATCCCCGCGACGTCGAGCAGCTGGTACACGAGATGGGTCCCGTGATCGAGCAATACGCCGCCCCGCCCCGCCGCACTCGTGCCGCGCCACGGCGTACCCCCAGCGTCACGCCCCGGATCCGCCGTGAGCCGGTAGACCCCGAGCTCCGCGAGGTGCCAGCGCCCGATCGCGCCTTCGCGCAGCCAGTCCTTCACCCGGAGCCACACCGGATTGAAGCGGTACTGATGACACGGCATCACGATCCGGTCGCGGACCCGGGCCGCCGCGGCGATGCGGTCCGCTTCGGCGCGCGTGAGCGCCACAGGCTTCTCGCACACGACGTGGTAGCCCCGCTCGAGGCCCCACAGGATGAGATCGAGATGCGAGACCGTCGGCGTGCAGATGTCGATGAAGTCGACTGGTCCGAGGGCGGCGAGCTGCTCGCGTCCCGACAGCAGCGGGATACCGTCGACGGGCGGCACGTCCGCGGCGCTGTCCACGACGGCGACGATCTCGACCCGCTCGCGCAGGCCCGCCGCGGTCAGTAGCGCGGGGATGTGAGACTGCCGCGCGGTGCCGCCCGCCCCGATGACGGCCCCGCGGTACCGCCGCGCGTCAGGTGATGCGGGCGTAGACATTGCGCTGGTGCTCGAGGGCGTCGGCGAGCGAGGCGGCGTTCCATTCGTGCATCAGGAGCAGCACCACCAGGAGCAGGCTCATCGGCACCGCCTCGGCCCAGAGGAACGCCGAGATGTGGCCCGCGACGGCGGCCGCGCCGAGCAGCACGAAGCGGATATTCTGACCCAACCAGCTGCACAGCGGCAGCAGCACTTCCTGGCGCTCGCGGTACTCCACCCGGAAGGTCTCGGGCCCGCCCGCCCGCCGCAGCAGCCGGATCAGCTTGACCGAGCGCGGAAACAGCTGCGCCTGCCGCACCACGTAGTCCCGGTACACCCGCGCCCCGAAGCGCTCCATCACCGTGCCGCCGGGTCGAGGCTCCAGGTCCTCGGGGAGGTCGAGCTCGCCGGCGGCCCCCGCGCCGATATGAAGAAACGCGTTCCGAATGAAATCCACCGCGGCGCTCTGGTAGGTGTGGGCGAGCCCGGCGCAGGCGACCAGCAACGCGGCGCCGGGCCACCACACGCCCGCGTGGGCCAGCCGGTACATCAGGTGGAAATACAGATTGACGAACCGCAGGTTGTCGCTGATGCCGTCGAGCGCGCGCCCAAACCGGGTGGAGGTGCCCCGCAGCCGGGCGAGCTGGCCGTCCGCTGAATCGAAGACGTCCGACACGACGAACAGCAGGAACCCGATGACGTCGATCCAGCGGTCCCGGTACACGAACAGATGGCCGGCGACCAGCCCGATGAGCAGCGACCACAGCGTGACCTGGTCGGGTGAGATCCCGGTCGGGTAGAGCGCCCGGGCGATCCGGATCCCGACGGGCCGGAAGAAGCGCAGGTCGAGCCACTCCTCGACGGCGTGGCCCTTATCCGACAAGTCGTTCCGCGGCTTCACCGAGCACGTCCTTCATGGTGGCGAGGGCGCCCATCGCTTGGTCCTCCTCGATGACGAGCGGCGGGTTAATGCGCACCTCGGGATTGTAGATCATCGCCAGCACGCCGCGCGACAACAGCGTGTCGAAGATCCACCGGGTCGTCTGCTTGTCGAGCAACGTGCGCGTGCCCGGCACCACTAGGTCCAGGCCGATCAGCAGGCCACGGCCGCGCACATCCGAGACGATCGGCACCTCCGACTCCCAGCGCCGCATCTCGGCCAGCATCTTCGCTCCCAGCCGGCGGGAATGCTCGACCAGGTCCTCCTCGAGGATCGTCTCGATCGTGACCCGCGCGGCCGCGGCCGCCAGCGGATTCCCGCCGTAGCTCGACGAGCTGCCGCTCGGATTGGCGAACGGCTTGGCGAACGCGACCTCCTCGCGCGCGATGAGCCCGCTCATCGGGAAGCCGCCGCCGAAACCCTTTCCGATGGTGATCACGTCGGGGATTACGCCCTCGTGCTCGATGGCGAACATCTTTCCGGTGCGCCCGAACCCGGTGATCATCTCGTCGCAGATCAGCAGCGCACCGAGCTCGTCGGCGAGACGGCGCAGCGCCTGGAGATAGCCCGGCGGCGGGACGACATTGCCGGCAGTCCCCTGGATCGGCTCGACGATGATCGCGGCCACGTCCTTGCTCGTCTCGAGCTCCACCTTCTTCCTGAGGAACTCCACACAGTGCCACTGGCACGACGGAAACGTCTTGTCGAACGCGCAGCGCGCGCATGCGGCATACGGCGCGAGATAGGCGCCCGGCATGAGGGGGCCGAGCGCGTGCTTGAAGCTCGCGCCGAGCACGGGGAGCACGCCGCCCGTCTTGCCGTGAAAGCCGCCCCAAAACCCGAGCACTTCGGTGTGCCCGGTGCGCGACTTCGCGAGCCGCAGCGCCGCCTCGACGGCTTCGGCCCCGCTCGAATAGAACTGCGTTCGGTTCAAGTCTCCGGGCGCGAGCTCCGCGAGCAACTTGACGAGCGCCGCGCGGTGCTCGGTGGTAAAGCTGCCGACGTGAATCCGCGCGATCTGGCGCTGCAGCGCCGCCACGTAGCGGGGATGCGCGTACCCGAGACTCGCTACTCCGACGCCCGCGAGCAGGTCGATGTAGCTGTTGCCGTCCACGTCGTACAGCACGGCGCCCTCGCCGCGCTCGATCGCGAGCCGGCTGAACAACGCCACGCTCTGCGTCCCGGGAGCGAGGTAGAGCGCCTCGAGGTCGAACAGCGTCTTTGACCTGGGCCCGGGGATCTGGGTCTTGCGCAGGGTGTGCGTCACGCGTGTTTCCGGTGTGCGAAGCGACCAGTGATGTAGTCGGCGATGGCCCGCGCCGCCTCGTCGCGGAACGGCGCGAAGCTCGGCCAGTCGTTGATGTCGATGAGCACGGGGCGATCGGGCTCGGGAAACGCCACGTCGCCCCCGAACACCTCAAGCCCGAGGAGCGCCGCCGCCTCGAACGCCAGCGCCTTGAGCCGGCTTTCGTGCACCCGCGGCCGCTCGCCGGCGAATCCGGCATCCGAGCCGTACCAGCGGAAGAACCACCCGTCCGTCACACCGTAGAACTTCACGATCGGACCGGGCACGTGCTCTTGCAGCGCGACCCAGGGGATGCCGCGGGCCGTGAACGCCCGCAGCGCTGCCGCGACCCGCTCGCGCGGCGTGGCGATCACGTCCTCCGGCCGCTCGGCGTGGACGTCCCCTCGCTTGATCCACACGTCATGATGATCGGGACACAGAGCATCGAGCTGCTCCAGCGGCAACGCCGCGGAGCTGGCGAGGATGAGGGTACGGGGAAACGCCAGCGAGCTCTCGCCGAGCCGCTTTACCAGGCGGTGGCGGTGGCAGTTGAGCGCGCTCGACGGCCGGTTCACGACGACGGCGCCATCGCACTCCAGCGGCATGAGCTGCTCGGCCGCGAGCGACCCCTGACACATGTTCAGGTACAGCTCCGCCACCGGGAGCCGCCCCTGCTCGACTTCGCGCTCGCTGGTCTTGACGGCGTCCCACCCCTTCGTCTCGAGCGCGGTGACGGTCGCATCCAGCACGGCGGTATCGTTCACGCGATGCTGCATGGGCGAATACGACGGGCTACGGTAAATCGCGACCAGTTGCGCCAAGGCGGTCTCGCTCCCCGGGGTCCGGACTCAGGCCTCGCGCGCGGCCAGCCACGCGTTGGCAGTTTGCAGATCTGATGGACGATCGATATCGATGATGCGCGGTACCTCCACCGTCCCCAACCGCCCTCCTTCCGCCACCACCGCCTTGAGGAACCGGCGCATCTTGTGCACGCCGCCGCCGACAGCGTCGGCGGCCGCGCGGCGGACGCCGGCGCTCAGGCCGTACACGCCGCCTGTGACGCAGTGCGGGTGGATCGGGTCGTCGCTCACGGTCAGGACGAAGCCGCCCTCTCCCCGTCTCACGTACACAGGAGACTCATCATCAACGTACGGCGTCACAGCGAGCGCCATGTCGGCGCCCTCCGCCAACTGCCGCTCCGTCCCCCGATAGACCGCCTCCCAGTCCTCCCGTCGCATCACCGTGTCGACCATGGCGCAAAAGACGGGGCCGGGCGGCACGGCGCGCAGCCCCTCGACCAGCGTGTGGAGCGACGAGGGTGTGCGGCACTCGATCACTGTAAGGGGCCGCGCAAACCGCGTTCCGTCAAGCAGGCGCCGCACGGCCGGGAAATCTGCTCGCACCGCACAGGTGAGACTGGTGCACCCGAGGGCCTCGAAGGTCTCGAGCAGGCGCAGGATCTGCGGCTTGCCCGCTACCTCCACCAGGGGCTTGGGGATCGCAATCCCAGTCGTCGCGAGCCGCGAGCCTTCCCCACCGGCGAGAATCAGGCCGTGCACCCTAGGCGAGGATCCTTTCGATCTCGGGGAGGCGCGTGATGCGCGCCGTGGGGCCGGGCCCCGCCGGTTGCGCCCGGTCCGGCGGGGCAAGCCAGCACGTGCTCATGCCGAGCCCGGCGGCCGCGGTGATGTCCACCTCGAAGTTGTCGCCCACCATCCAGGCGCGCTCCGCCGGCGCCCCCCCCAACGCGGCCAGCGTCTCGCGGAAGATCCGGGGATCGGGCTTCGCCACGCCCAGCACCCCGGAGTCGCTGACGGCCGCGAACAACCGCGCGAGGCCCAGCTCCTCCAAGCACACCGCCAAGTTCCCGGTGAAATTCGAGACGATGCCGAGCGGGTAGCGACGCGCGACACGCTCGAGCACCGGCCGATTGCGTTCCACCGCCGCGCGCGCCTGACTGTCGAACGCGTCCGCCATCCGCCCGGCGTGCACGGCGTCGCGATCGGGGACCAGCTCGAAGAGCAGGCGCACCTGCGTCTCGACCATCTGTCGGAAGCCGAAGCCGCGGATCCCCGGCGCCTGCGCCAGCGCCTGATCGGACCGCTGGTACAGCAGCTCGAACGCCGCATAGTCCAGCGCGCCACCCGCCGCCCGGTACGCCGCGTGGAAGCGCGGGCTCCAGTGCACCCCGTCGGCATCGAGCGTCCCGCCGAAGTCGAAGAGAACGACCTCGGGGGTCAGGGGGTGGGTTTCTCGCGGTGCGCGTGCGCTGCGCCGTGCTGGTGCGCGCCCACGCCCAGCGGCATCGGCATGCGCATCGGCATCTCGTGCCCTCCACCGAGGCGCATGTAGTGCCGGTAGTCCTGCTGATAGAGCGAGTCGGTCCGATCCGCCGCCGGCCACTCGACGCCGCGGTCGGGCACAAACAGGCCACCCACGACCCCCATCCCGCCGTCTGGAATCGATTGATCGGTTGGATTGTCGTAGTAGACGCTCACCCGGTACGTGTGGTCCGGAGCGATATGGACGCCGAGCCCACTCCAACCGTACAGCCGACTCACTGGGACGGACGCGATGTGGCCCGCCGCGTCGCCGACCGGCGCCGCATGGTAGATCACCTCGCCCGTCGTGGCATCGACGAACTCGATCAGGCGTCCGTAGTCGTGCATGTGGCCGCCTAGGCCGACGACCTTCCCCGGGACCGCCGGATGCCCCTCGTACGCGCGCGACGAGCGGCCCGGCGGGAGGGTGAAGGACTTGTCTCCCACCGGGAAGGCGACATCCATCTGCCACGGGGACGCCCGGAACAGCGGCCACGGCCGCCCGGTAGGCGTGAAGTCCATCACGAGCCGCACCCGCGCCTCGTGGTAGGTCGCGGTCGTCAAGTTCTCGACCATCGCGCTCGCGACGACGTGCTCGCCCCGTTTGAGCGGCAACCCGAAGAGGAGCCCTGGCAGCCGGACTGGGCCCGTCTCGCGCCCGGCCGCGAGCAGGCGGCGCGAGATCGGGAGAAACAGCTCGCGGTGGTCCGGGTCGATCAAATTGAAATGATGGATCAGCTCGTCGGGGAGCTCGCGACCGGCGCTGTCCACCACCCCGACGCGAAAGCCGTGGATGGAGCCGTCGGCCGGAATCTCGAGCGTCGCGACGGGCGGCTGCGCGAGCTGGTGGTGCGGCGTGTGGGCGGGCAGGTCGAGCGGCGCGAGGTCGATCACGAGTGCGCCGCGCCCCAGGTCGGTGAAAATCCGAGCGCCGGCGGCGTCGCTCGGCGGCCCGGAATGGCGCCCGTCCCCGGGATTGAGCGCGAGGAGCAGCGCGAGCGGCAGTGAGCGATGACGCATCATGGCGGGGAATTGTAATAGCGGCCGCCGACCTGGGGCAACGGACCCTCCTCCGGCCCGCTCAGGGAGCCGCGGGGCGAGCGAGCAGGGCGGCGTCGCCCGAGTGGAGCCGCTGCACGGCCGCCACCACCGCGGCCGGTTGCTCCTCATAGATGAAGTGGCCCGCGCCGGGCACGGTGTCCACGGCGAACGAGCGGAGCAGACGGGCGAGCGTGGCCACCTCCGCCGGGCTCACGCCGGACCCGCGCCCTAGGGTGCCCACAACGAGGCGCACCGGGCAGCGGATCTCCCCGAGGTGCGGCGCGAGCCGCTCGCCCTCGCGCGCCTGGGCCATCGCCAGATAGGCCTTGAGCGTCCCATCGAGATCGCGCGCGGCCCCGGCCGTGTAGCCGTCGACGACCTGATCGGTCACCCACGTCGTATCGCCCGATGCGGCGATCAGGCCGCGCCGGACCTTGGCTCGGACCAATCGCTCGCCGCCGAACAGCTTGATCCACGGCGCGAGCTGGATCGCCCGACGGAAGCCGCGGGTCGTAGCGGCCTCGGCAGGGCCACCGTCGAGCGACACAATGCCCCGAACCAGATCGGGCCGCCGATACGCGAGCCGGTACGCGATCGCTGCGCCGACCGAATGCGCAACCACGATCGCGTCGCCCACGCCCAGACGGTCGAGCGCGGCAGCCACGCGATCCGCCTGCGCGGTGAGCGAATAGTCCGCGTGCTCGGGCCGGGCCGAGGTGCCGATGCCGAGCGGCTCGATCACAATCGTGCGGTACCCCGCGTCGACGAGCCTCGGCAGCACGCTGCGGTAGCCGAACGCCGATCCGAACAACCCCGGAATGAGCACGACGGGGTCGCCCGCTCCGCCGACCGTGACCGATACCGACTCGGCAGGCGCGAGGGCGATTGAGAATGCGCGCGACGTGTCCGCGAGCAGCAGCACGGCGAGGAGCCACATCGCTCACTCCGTGGCAAACAGACGGCGCGCGACGGTGAGCCCGACGAGCGCGACGGTGCCGACGAGCAGGAGCCAAGTCGACATATGCACCAACACCCCGAATCCCGCGATCAACAGCAGGCGCGGGAAGCGTCCGAACGCAACGGCTGCGAGGAACTTGGAGAGTGGGTAGCGCGAGAGCGGCGCGAGAATCCTGACGGCGGAGTCCGGGATCGGCGAGAAAATCACGATCGCCGTCGTCCAAAAGGGCGCGCGCGAGAAGGCGTCGATACTCCACCGCACGGCCTTCCCGGCCTTCAACGCCGAAAGCTTCGGCAGCTCGGCCGCCCAATCCACCAGCCGGTAGTTGAGCGCCTCGGCAAGCGACGCGGCCGCCGTCCCGACGAGCGCCAGCACCCACGCTGGGTAGAAGCGGGCGTAGTAGAGGAGGGTCGCTTCGAACGCGGTCGGCAGCAGCGGCGAGAGCGGGCCGTGCACGAACAGCGCGAGCAGAAAGAAGACCATGAGCTTCACGCAAGCAGTTCCGCGTAGCGCCACACCACGACCGCGAACACCGCGCCTTCGAGGATCCATGCCCACGGCTGCCGGTAGTAGCCCGCATACATCGAGCGGCCCCAGTAGCCGGTGTTCTTCCAGAGGTCGATGGAAAAGCGGCGCTCGCTGAACGGCAGCAGGAGCGGGATGCCGGTATCGGTCGGCAGATCGGCCACGATGTGCAGGACGATGCTCGCGAGCGCGAGCACGCCGAGCCACGGACCGAACACGACGGCGGCCAGCACGCCGACCGCTGCGCAGAACGGCAGGCTGTGACTCCAGGTGCCGTGGAACTCCGGACGAGCCCACCCGGCCCGGATCAGGAGCGAGTCCGCGTTGGGGAGGAACTGCGCGGCGGTGACCACAGCGAAGGTCTCTGGCCGCGGATCGATCGAGGCGATCGCCAGGGCGATGCCCAGGTGGCCGAACTGCATGGTGTCTCCCGGAAAGGGTCCGGGGACACGTTGGGCTCAGCGTTTCAAGCCGGTTTCAAGTGGAGCGATTCTCGCGGTACCGCTTGGCCTGCCCCGGGGTGACCATTTCCTGGAGCAGGACGCTGCGCACGATCGGCGCGGCGAAAACGTAGCCGCGTGCGTCTGCCACGAGCCACCGCTCCCACTCGAGCAGGTCAAGCCCCTCCTCGACGGCGACCCGATCGAGCCGGGTGGCGCGCGCGAGCTGGCCGGCCTCGGCCCGCTCCGCCAACGCCGCCGCGGCGCCCAGCAGCTGCTGCGCCGCCGGCGCGAGCTGGCGGAAGCGTTGGCAGATGACACCCACCACGGCCGGCGGCAAGTCGTTCGGCAGCGAGTCCACCAGCGTGCGCTTGGGCGACGGCCACGCGGCCGCGTCCGGCGCGAGCTTGTACCCGCCCGCCACGGCCTCGAGCATCGCCGCGGCGAGGAGCGGAATGCCCGCCGTGTCCCGCTCGACGCGCCGGACCAGCCGCGCGGCTTCGGCCGCGTCATAGCGCGGGAGCGCCCAAGCGACCAGCGCCTCCAGCGCGGCGGCGTCGAGGCGGCCGAGCCGGATGACCTCGCCTTCCAGGTCGCCCCCGAGTCGCGCTCGCAGGTCGTCCAGGCGCCCGCGCTCCGGCGAGCCCCGGGCGAGGCCGAACAGCAGCAGCACCGGTCGCCGCGCGGTATCGCGCGCCAGCGCCGCGAGCGACTCGAGCGTTCCGCCGTCGATCCAATGGGCGTCGTCGAGCGCCAGGAGCACCGGCCGCTCCGCCGCGGCGGCGAGCACCACGGCGCTCAGCGCCTCGGCCACCGGGAGCCCCGCACTCGCGGACCGGAACCGCGCCGCCAGGTCCGGGTCGAGGAATCCGAGGGCGGCGAGCGCGTCGGACGGCGCACCGGCGAGGCCCGGGGCTTCGGCGAGGCCGGCCGAGAGCAGCCCTGCGACCGCGCTCCACTGCTTCTCCTGATCGACCGCCACGGCTCGGGCCGCAGCGACCGTCGCGTCATCGAGACGAGCCCGTGCGACCAGCTCCTCGATCAGCCGGCTCTTCCCCTCGCCGGGCTCACCCTCGACGATGACCACCTGCCCGCGCCCGCTCTTGGCCCGCTCCCACGTCGCCGCCAGCGCCGCGAGCTCGGGGCCCCGTCCGAACAGCGGCGGGCGCGGCCGCGCGGCCGGCGGCGCCGCGAGCACGCGGCGGCCCACCCGGGCCTCACGGATGCGGTCGGCGAGCCGCGTGGTCTCGGGCCCGGGCGCCGTCCCGACCTGCGCCCGGAGCGCGTGCTCCAGCTCGGCGGCGACGCGCAGCGCCGCCGCGCGGTCGCCGGCGAGCGCGAGGGCGCGCATCGCCACTCGCGCCGCCGGCTCGGACACGGGATCCAACGTCCGCGCCCGCAGCACCACGCCCGCCGCCCCAGCAGCATCACCCCGGGCGAGCAACCACTCGGCATATCGCACCAGGGCCGCGAGCGCCTGGGTGCGCCAGCTCACGCGCTCGACGCCCAGCCAGCTCTCGAACTCGTTCGCCCCGGGGACCGAGAGGCCCTCCAAGAAGTCCCCTTCGACGAGGGCCGCGGCGGCCGGCCAGTCGCCCTGCTCGCACGCCTCCACGAACCGGTCGCAGTCGAGCGTCACCGCGTCTGCCCCCAGCCGGATCTGGTCCACATCGGCGTGCACTTGCTCATCGCCGAGAATGCGCCGAAACAGGCGTAGCGCCTCGCTCAGCGAATGGCGCGCCTGGCGCTCGTCCCGGTCGCTCCACAGCAAGCCCACGAGGTGTTCGCGCGTGCGGCTCCGGCGCGGGCTGCGCGCCAGGTAGACGAGCAGCGCGAGATGCTTGCGCCACAGCAGCTCGAGCGGCGCGTCCGCGCCATCGACGGTCACACGCGCGGGCCCGAGCACGCGGCAGTAGACGTGGGGAGACGGAGGCATGGCGCCCGGGATTATCGGGTGGAGTGCGGTGAGCGGCAAGCGCCCCTAGATTCATCACGCGCATGCAACCGCCGGACACCGTAGACGTCCAGCATGCCGTCGGCGAGCGCTACGAGGTCCTCGGCCTCGTCGGCGCCGGCGGTATGGGGTTCGTATATCGGGCACGCCACCGCGCCCTGGGGCATATCGTCGCGGTGAAGATCCTGCCACCCGAAGTGGCCGCGAGCGAGATGCGGCTGAAGCGCTTTCAGCAAGAGGCGGCGCTGGCAGCCTCCCTCTCCCACCCTCACATCGTGCCCGTCTATGACTTCGGCTCGCGCGAAGGCATCACCTTCCTCATTATGCCCTTCGTCCGGGGCACGACGTTCGAAAGCGTGCTCGCGACGAGCCGCCCTACGCTCGCCGCCAGCCTGCGCGTCGTGCAAGACGTGGGCGCGGCGCTCGATTACGCGCACGGGCGCGGCGTCGTGCACCGCGACGTCAAGCCCTCGAACATCCTGATCGACGAGGATTCCGGCCGCGCCCTGCTGGCGGATTTCGGCGTGGCGCACGTCGTGCGGGTGGCGACGTCCGCGCTGACCGCACCGGGCGTGCCAATCGGCACCCCCGGCTACATGGCGCCCGAACAGGAAGCGGGCAGCGAGCACGTCGACGGTCGGGCGGACCTCTACGCGCTGGCCATTGTGGCGTTCGAAGCGCTGACCGGGACGAAGCCGGCGGGTGGAACCGACCTCGCCACTCTGGCGCGCACGCTGCGCGGAGGCCGGCGGGAGCTGTCGGCGGCGGTCGCCGCAGCACTGGTGGCGCCGCTCGCCGTGCGCCCGGACAATCGGCCCGGGACCGCCGCGGCGTGGCTCGCGGCCTGGGACCGCGCCGGTAAGCGCGCCTGGTGGCGCTGGGGCGGTGCGGGCGTCGCCGCGGCGGTGGCGCTCACGGGGACCGGGTGGTCCTTGTGCCGCGCCCACATCCTGCTCTGCCGGACGGCCGCGATCGAGACCGTGGCCGTGATGCCGTTCGACAAGCTCGGGGAGACCTTGCCGGACCGGCAGCTCATGGAGTCATTCGCCCGCCGCCTGTCCGCCGCCCCCAAGCTCGATGTGCTGTCGGGCGCGCGGGTGTACACCGAAGCGGTCAGCCGCTACGGGGCGGGCGCGCTGAGTAATCCCGAGGCGGACACCCTCGCCAAGCAGCTCGGCGCCAAGTTCTTCATCCAGCCGAGCGTCGTGTTCACGGGCACGCGCAGTCGGCTCACCGCCCGCCTGTACCGCGCGCGCTCGGGCGACGTAGTGGCCGAGGCGGACGTCGAGGGCTCGGTAGACTCGCTCGCCGACATGATGACGAGCGTCGGGGAGAAGCTGCTGCACCGCATCATCCCGGCGGGGCGCACCTGCCCGGTCGGGTTCCGTGCGTGTGCGGCGTATCTCAAGGCGGACGAGGCGTTCCGCCGCGGTGACTACGAGCGCGCGCGCGCTCTCTACGACGAGGTCGTCGCGGGCGATTCCGACTTCGCGCCCGCGTACTTCGGCCGCCTCCTCGTGGTCGGGCAGACGAATCCCAGCGAGGCGACGCTGCGCCAGACGATCACCGGTGCCCGGCTGCATTGGACCGGACTGGAGCGCGCCGACAGTCTCTTGCTGGCGGGTTACGTCCACCTGCTGGAGCGAGGCGACGGGTACCGGGCGCTCGAGGACTTCCAGCTCGCCAAGCAGGCCGCGCCGGACCAGCCGTATGTCCGGTTCGTGCTGGGCGAGTTCTACCTGTATTTCGGCGCCCTTTTCGAGCAACGCCTGCCGGAGGCGAAGGCGGAGTTCGACAGCGTCCTGACGCTCGACCCGAAGTTCGCGCCGGCCGTCGCGAACAGCATCTCGCTCGCGCACCTGGCGGGCGACGAGCCGGAAGTGCGGCGTCTCATCCAACTGTACCACAGCATCGACACGACTTCGGTCGTGGCCGAGGTCGTGCGCATCGCCGATACGCTGCTGTTTCGGCCCGCCGAGGGACTGCGACTCCTGGACGCGACGCTCGAGCGGCGTCGTTTCCCGGTGCTCCAATTCCTCGCGTTTCAGGCGGCGCAGTTCGCGACGCCGGCCGACAGCGCCGTCAAGGAGTTCGCGACGCGCCACATCCTGCGTGCGTTAGAGCGGCGCGCCGCGACCGAATACGAGCGCGCGTTGGCGCTGCGCTGGGCCGTCGCCGCCCACCTGCGCGGCGGGCGGGGCGACAGCGCGCGTGCGCGGATCGCCCGGGCCGTGCCCGGCAGCGCCGGCCGGGAAGGCGATGCCTGGATCGTGCTCGCCCGCGTGATGAGGCTCGACTCGCTGGGGGATGGGCGGAGCGCCACCAGCCGACTCAGCGCCTGGGCCGGCTCGGCGGCCGGCGGCGGGGATGCCGCGGCGCACTGGATCCTCGCACGGGCCGGCCGTGATCCGGGCGCCCACGCGCTGGCGCTGCACCGTCTCGCGCGTCCCGACAGCGCCCCGCTCCCCGTGAGCCTGAGTCTCGACCTCGACGCGCGGGCCCGTCTGGGAGCGGCCGACACGACCGGCGCGCTCGCGCTGTGGGACCGCGCGACACGTCGCTACGCGGTGCTGAGCGCGCCGTTCGATCTCGTCGCATCGCTGTGGCCGCTGCGGCTCGAGCAGGCGCGCCTCGCCACGGCGCGCGGTGACACCGCGGCCGCCCGACGAGCGTGCGACAGCTTCGACGCCCTGGTGGGCTACGTGGATCAGGTCGCGCTGCCGCAGATCGAGCGGGCCTGCCGCCCGCACGAGCCCCGGTGAGACCGCTTCAGGGACGCTCCACGCGGTAGATGGGATGGATTTCCCACAGGGCGCGCAACGACGAGTTGCAGCGTCCGTGCTTCGGGTCGATCGCGTCGCGCCGGCGCGCGCCCGCCCGGTGATGGCCATCGAAGAGCGCGGCACCGACGATCTGCACTGCGACAGGCTTTGCCAGCACGCCGCTTTTCGACCGCCTCCGGCCGGCGACCAGCCTCCCCAGGTCCGCGCGTGCCTGCCGATACATGTCTCCGAGCTCCACCAGCGGGATCTCGGCCACGATGCAGGAATCGGCCGGACTGTCGCGGCGATCGGTCAGCTCGATGTGCCAGTCGCCGTCGTCTTTGGACGTCTCGAGGCGGCGGACCCAACCGCGCACCCGGTAGACGAGCAGCTCTCGCGCGGCGCGCGGCGCGCACCAATCCCGAGCTGTGACCGCCGGCGGACTCCAGCTCTGCAGCATCTCCGGAATCGACGCGGGCCGCGGCATGATGGCGGCGAGCGTCGTGTCGATCTTCGCGCTCCAGCGGTAGCGCGGCTCCGCGCACCGCTGTCGCTGGGGCGGCGGTTCGGACCAGAGCCCCACGAAGGTCAGGATGGCGACGCGCCACATGTCCGGCTGGCTACTCGGGTCCTGCTGCGGCGAGACGCATCAAGCGTTCCTGTGCGCTGGCGCGGACGTCGCCAGACGGCGCCGCGCGGCGATAGTAACCGCCGTCCGGGCCCAGCTCCCATGCCGTCGGGTCTGCCAGCTCCATCTCCAGAATGCTGTCGAGTCGGGTGCGACAGTCGAGATCCAGAATCGGGGTGGCCACTTCGACCCGCCGGCGCAGGTTGCGGGGTCGCCAGTCCGCCGACCCGATGTAGTACTCGGGCTCACCGCCGTTGGCGAAGCAGAAGATACGCCCGTGCTCGAGAAAGCGCCCGAGAATGCTGATCACACGAATCCGGTCGGAGAGCCCCGGCACCCCGGGGCGCAAACAGCAGATGCCCCGAACCACGAGGTCGATCTCCACCCCCGCCTGGGCGGCGCGATACAGCGCGCCGATCACGTCGGCGTCCGCCAGACCGTTGAGCTTGGCACGGATGCGGCCGCCGCGTCCCGCGCGGGCGTACTCCGCCTCGCGGTTGATGAGTGCGATGAGGCGCTCGAGCATCTGTTCCGGCGCGACGAGCAGCCGGCGAAAGTTGACGCGGGGAGGCCGCGACGACCCGCTCAGCTCGTTGAACAGGTCGTTCACGTCGGCGCCCAGCTCGGGGTGCGCCGTGAGCAATCCGAGGTCCGTGTAGACCGCCGCGGTCGCCGCGTTGTAGTTTCCGGTCCCGACGTGGACGTAACGCCGGACCCCACTGCCCTCGCGACGCACCACGAGACCGACCTTGGCGTGCGTCTTTACGTCCACAAGGCCGTACACCACGTGGATGCCGGCGCGCTCCAGCTTCTTGGCCCAGTCCACGTTGCGCTCCTCGTCGAAGCGCGCCTTGAGCTCGACGAACACGAAGACCTCTTTTCCGGCTGCCGCCGCCCGCACCAGCGCGTCGGCGATGTGGGAGCGGCCGCCGGGCCGGTACAGCGTCAGCTTGATCGCCACCACGTCCGGGGCGTCGGCCGCCTCGACGAAGAAGCGCTCCACCGCGTCCGGAAACGAATCGTACGGGTGGTGCACGAGCACGTCGCGCTCGGCCACGACGTCAATCACCGATTTCGCCGCCGCGAGCACCCGACGCCCGGGGAACGGCGGGTACTGCAGTGGTGGCCGGGGGAGGTCCGCGATCTCGCGGAGGGCCAACGGGTCGAGCGGTCCCGCCACGTCGAACAGGTCGGCGTCGCCGAGCGTGCTGATATGCGCCGCGTCCTCGAACTGCAGCTCGCGCAGCAGCAGGCGGCGCACGTCGGTCCGCATCCCCTGCTCCACTTCGATCCGCACCGCGAGGCCGTACGGCCGTCGCTTCGCTTCCTCCTCGATGACGTGCAGCAGATTCTCGGCGTGCCGCTCGTCCAAATCGAGATCCCCGCTGCGGGTGACGCGGAACGTGCAGGCGGCTTCGATCTCGCGGCCTCGGTAGACGAGATCCAGACAGCCGCGCACCACCTCCTCGAGCGGTACCAGCCCGCCGTCGTCCGGCAGCGGCACGAGGCGCGACAGGCCGTCCGGCAGCTTGACATACGCGAAGTGCACCGGCCCGGTCACTGAATCACGCACCAGGGCGGCGAGCGACAGTCGCAGGTTCGCCATGACCGGGAAGGGGTAGCCCGGGGCTCGGGTGATCGCCTGGGGCGTCAGCAGCGGAAAGACCTGGTCGACGAAATAGCGCCGCAGCAGCTCCCGCTCCGGCTCGCTCAAGTCGCTCCAGCCCCGCACCCGGATGCCCTGAGCCTGGAGCGCGGGGAGGCACTGCTGCAACCAGCAGTCCGCGTACCGCTCCAGGTGAGACCGCAGCCGGATGAAGATGGCGTCGAGCTGCTCCTTGGCACTGAGCCCGTCCTCGCTCAGGTCTGCCACGCCCACCTGGAGCGCCCGCTTGAGAGCGCCGACCCGCACCATGAAGAACTCGTCGAGATTGGTGCGGAAGATCGACAGGAAGCGGACCCGCGCGAGCAGCGGCAGCGCCGCGTCCTCCGCCAGGGCGAGCACACGGGCATTGAACTCGAGCCAGCTGAGCTGGCTGTTCAAGAAGTTGTCGCGCAGGCCCAGCGCGGACTCCTCGACCGCCGAAGGCCGTCGTTCCCGCAGGCTGGCGATGGCCCACTCACGCGTGATCACCCCCTGGGAGACAGTCACCGCATCTCTCGCGGCGCCAGGTGGCCGCGGTCCGTTCGGCCATTCGGGCACGAGTTCCGAGCGCGCGGCGACGGCCAGGGCGGCGAGCGTACGCGGCTCGTGCAGCACCGGCGCGCCGACGCGCTCGACGACCTCGGAAAGCGGCACCCACTGGATCTGCATGCCCTCGGGCACCGCCAGCCCTTTGCCGAGCCGCCGCACGAGCCAGACTTCCAGTAACGGACGGCCGGGCGCCGCCGGCACGGTCCCCAGCAGACGGACCTGGCCATCGGCGCTCCCGAACTCCATGCGCAACACGTAACGGCACCCCTCCTCACCGCTGCCGCTTCCGGCCGGGAGCATCAGCGTGCCACCGGCGTGGCGCAGCGCGATCTGTCCCTGCTCCAACGCCATCACCGCCACCGCGCGATTCTCCTGCACCGCGCGCGCCAGCGATTCGCTCTCGAGCGCCTCGTGCAGCTTCTCCGCCCGCTCGCGCTTGCCGATCAACAGCGGGCGCACGTCATGGTCGTCGCGGAACGCGCTCACCAACCGATCGATCCCGGGCCACCCGCGACGCAGGGTGCGGATCTTGAGCTCTTGAAACGTCCGGGCGAGCCCGCCGGCCCGAACCGTGACGACATCGTAGCACAGCTCGTAGACGGCCTCCGCGAACCAGCGGGGCCGGCTGCGGCGCAGCCGGCGCTCGGTTTCGAACTCGATCCGCCACGTCAGCAGCTGGGGATCGATGAGCGCGCGGAGCCGACGCGCGGGGTCGGAGCTGCCCGCGAGCGCCGACGGCTCGTCGAGCTCCGCCACTTCCGCTTCGTACAGCTGCGTCGCTCCGACTTCGCTCCCGGGCCCAGGCTCGACTCGCAGCGTCAGCAAGCGCCGGTCGTCGATGCGAGTCCGGAAACGGCAGGTGACACCCCGGCGGCGCAAGGTCCGGTCGGGCGCGTCGAAGTAAACGTCCCGGTTGAACAGCGTCTCGACCGGCCCCGCCCGCAGTCCAGCCGGTAGCGGCGCCAGGACGAGGCGGTTCAGCAGCTCGAGGCTCTTAACCTCCCCGCGATAGTCGCGCATCCCCCTCCCGCTCAAAAGGCGAACCCGGCCCGCACGTACAGACGCGTCCCCTCCACGCTGCGCGCGGCGGCGACGCTCAGGGTGTTGGTCCGGCTCAAGAACGCGACCCACACACCGCCGCCCACCGCTGCGTGCCACCGGTCCGACGTCTCCCCAGCGAGGTAGACTCGCCCCGCGTCGGCCAATCCGAACACGCCGAGCTCCTCCGGCACCAGCATGAAGAGTCTGGCAAGACGCAGCCGCAGCTCCGCGTTCCCGTAGACCGCCCCATCCCCGGCGAATCGGTGCTCGGAAAAGCCGCGCACGGTCGCAGCGCCCCCGATGTACGCCGCCTCATGGAACGGATATGCCCCCCAAACTTTCTTCCCCGCGACCCGCAGTGCGAGCGTGGGTTGGAGTGGGATCGGCGCCGTCAGATAGGTCGCCACCTCCGCGTGCCCCTCGCCGAACGGGGCGGCGACGTCGTAGGCTGCCGCATACCAGCTGCCGCCGAGCGTGAGCAGCGCGCCCCGGCTCGGGGCCCGCACCCGATCCCGCGCGTCGAACCGCAGCTCGGCCTGCGCGCCGACCTGGAGGAAGTGCGGGACACCGGACGGCCGCGACGACCCGATGAATGTCCCCGTGTCGAGCGTCGTACGGGCGTACTTCAACACCGGGCCGACCGAGAACCGGGCAATGCCCGAGCGGGCGACCAACGACGGGCCGATCAAATACTGCTCCTGGCGCACCTTGTAATAGTCGTCCGACCTCGGCGCGGCGATCTCGTTGCCGAAGCCGTAGAAGCGCACGACCTCCATGCCCGATGCCCGAAGCTCGAGGTCAGCGTCCAAGCCCCACGCGACGTCGCGAAAATCGCCGCTCAGCGCGGCGCGGAAGCGTTGCGCCGCGGTCGCGTAGCCCACGCTGAAACCGATTTGCGACCGGTACGGATCCTGGCGGAAACCGTACCGGGTGCCGGTCTCGCCGATTCCCGCGACGACGCCGAGATCCGGCGCGAACAGGATTCGCACGCTCGGATTCCAGCGGGCGCCCCAATCGCGTAGCTGTCGCTTGGTGGGATCGTCCCGCGGTCCGTCCCGCGCGGCGCCGCGGTCGACGGACGTGCGCGGCCCAGTGATCAGCCGTGCCGGGGGATGGTCCATGTAGAAGTAGTTCCGCCCCCACCCCCGCGCCGAGTCCACGACTTCGTTCTTCCCCGCCCCGGTAATGACCCGCACGGTGATGCCGCCGTGGCCCGCCCCCCGCACGACGACCCGATCGTCCCCACCGTGCAGGTACAGCCGGACCTCCCTCGTTTCCTCCCGGCGGAACGTGCGGACGAAATACGGCGTGCCGTCGGGCCGAGACAGCTGGACCGCCATCGCGCCGTCCCCGCGACGCTCCACCGCAGCGACGTCGGCCTCGTCCGTGGCCTGCACGTCGACGGTCCCCGCCAACAAGGCGTAGAACCGGTCCGACGCCGTCCGCAGCAGATCGCGTCGCCGCTTGAGCGCGCGGGCCAGCCGTGCACCGTCGCGGGCATAGTACTCGGTCGGCAGCCACCCCACTGCCGCGTCGATCACCGAGTCCGCCAACCGCCCCTGCAGCGCCCCCGCCACCGAATCCCACACCGCCTTCTCGAGGTCGACCAGCAGCCGGCGATCCAGCGCGCGACCGTCCCACGTGAGCCCGATCATGGGAGGATAGTGATCGCCGAAGCCGACGAGGTCCGGGTAATAGTAGCGCGCCAGGCCCGGGAGGACGCCGTCGAGCCGGGAGAAGGCCTGATCGCGATCCCGCGGGATCGGCCGCCAGACGTGGACGCCACCTTCATCGAAGCGCGCCCAGCGCCACTGGTCGGGGTGGCGGTCCCAGTCGCCGACGAAGACGTCCAGCAGTCGGGCCGCGAGAAAGGCACGCGCATCGACGCGATGACGCGAATCCCGCGTGAGGTGCTCCCACAGCTTCTGCGTGCTCGCAATCTTCTCCGCTCCTTCGAAGCCGACGTCTTCATCCGGATCGACCTTGGGGCGCTCCTCCAGTTGGCCCAGCATCCCCTTGAATTCCGGAAACGAGTCCAGGCGCGGGTCATCGGGCATGGCCACGAGTTGGGGCTCGGCGTGGTACACACCCGCCGCCCGCAACAGCGGACTCACGACGAGGGCCCCGGCTGGATGGCTCGCGCTGATCTGATCCTGGAGGAGCCGCTCCACGAACGTCGCCCGGAGCTCGGGTGGCATCGCACCAGCGGGGTCCTTGTTGACGGACCGGAAGACGTACACGTGACCATCCGCGCCCCGGAGGCGGAGCGACTTCGTCTGGCGCCCGCCGCCGCGCTTGAGCGGCGTGAGGCCGCCGCCGAAGCGCGCCAGGTCGAGCACCGGCACCTGAATCGGCGTCGTCCAGAGGGTGCGATAATGCGCGCCTAGCAAAGCCCGATGCAGCCACCCGGCGCCGTACTCGGCGCCCGCCGTCACGGTGGCGGAGCTCCGAGCCGGCGCGCGCGGTGACCGCGGCGGTGCCTGCCCCCCGAGCGGTCCGCTCCCGGCGGCGATCAACAGCAGGCCCCAGCAGCCCATGCTACGCACCATGATCAGAACGCGAACCCGAGCCGGAGGTAGATCGCGGTCCGCCCCGGACTGCGGGCCACGGCGACACTCAGCGTGTTGGAGGCGCTCAAGGGCGCGAACCACAGCCCACCGCCGGCGGCGGCGTGCCAGCGGTCCGACGGCTCCCCGGAGACGTACACGCGCCCCGCGTCCACCAGCCCGAACGCGCCGAAGTCGCCAGGGACGACGAGGGAGGGCCGCGCCAGTCGGAAACGGAGCTCGACATTCGCGTACAGGCCTGCGTCGCCGGCGAAGCGGTGCTCGCTGTAGCCACGGACCGTGCCGGCCCCGCCGACGAACGCCGCCTCGTGGAACGGAAAGCTCCCCCACACTCTCTTGCCGGCGACTCGCACCGCCAACGTGGGGCGCGTCGGCATCGCCGCCGTGAGGTAGGTCGCCGCCTCGGCGTGCGCTTCCTGAAACGGGGCGGTCACGTCCCAAAATGTCGGGTAGGCGCTGCCGCCCACCGTGAGCAGCACGCCGCGAGTGGCGTTCGTGGCCCGGTCGCGCGTGTCGATGCGCAAACCGGCCTGCACTCCCACCTGCCCCCAGCTCCCGATTCCGTACGGCCGTCTCGTGTCGACGAACGTGCCGGGCAGGAGATCGGTGAACGCGTATTTCACGAGGGGGCCGACTGTCAGCTCCGTGCGGCGCCCCAACGCCAGCACCAGGGAGGGCGCGACGAGATACTGCTGCTGCTTCACCTTATAGAAGTCGGTCGAGCCCGTGTCCCGCGTCTCGTTGCCGAAGCCGTAGAACCGCACGACGTCGAACCCCGACCAGTCCGCGCGCACGGCCACGCGCGCGGCGCCTGCCGTCCGAAAGTCGCCCGCGTACGCCACCCCGAATTTTCCCGCGCCGGTCGCGAAGCCCAGGCGAAAGCTCATCGACGACTGGTAGGGGAAGCGGCGGAAGCCGTAGCGGCGCAGCGTGGCCCCACCGCCCACGATCACCCCGACGTCCGGCTGGATACTGATCCAGGTCCACGGCGCCCAGGCACGTCCTTGGTCTCGCGGCTGGGCGTGGAACACGTCGGGCCGCTGTCGGGGAACCGGGGGTCGATGGTCGACTGCCGTGGTCGGTCCCGCCACGATCCACGTCGCACCGCGGCTGCCGTCGTACACGCGGGTCGACCGTCCACGCCCGGCGACCCGCGAGGAATCCACCACCTCCGCGCGTCCCGTATCGCTGATCACTCTCACGAGGATACTCCGGGTCGCCGCGCCCGAGATCGTCACGCGATCGTCACTGCCCCGGAGATATAGGCGGATCTCCTTTGTCTCGGCGCGATCGAACGTGCGCACAAAGTAGGGCGCTGCGGTCGGTGCCGCCGGCACCTTCGGGCGCCGTGCCAGGCGCACGGTGACGCGGCCATCGGCGCGTCGCTCGACGGCGATGAGCTCCGGGTGGTCCGTGGTCTCGATATCGACGTCGGCCGCGAGCAACCTGTACAGCTCGCCCGCCGCGGCCGCCAATTTGTCCCGCCGGTGCTTCAGCGCGCGTGCCAGGTCAGCCGCGTCGCCGCGGTGGTACTCGGAAGGTAGACGCCCGACGGCGAGGTCGATCACCGAGTCGGTCAGGCGCGCCTGCATCGCATGGGCGATGGAGTCCCACACCGGTCGGTCGAGATCGGTCAGAAAGCGTCGGTCGAGATCTTCGGCGCGCCAACTCAGCCCGTAGACGCTGCCGTAGTCGTACCCGAAACCCACCAGATCCGGGTGGCTGACGCGCGCGAGCCGCGGCAACAGACCGTCGAAGCGCGAGAACGCTTCGTCGCGGTCGCGCGGGATCGGCCGCCACACGTGGCCGTCCGTTTCGTCGAAGCGGGCCCACCGCCATTGATCGGCATGGCGATCGCCATCGCCGAGCAGGAGGTCGAGCAAGCGCGCCGCGAGGAACGCGCGGGAATCCACGCGCTCACGCGAGCTGCTCCGCCGCAGGTCAAGCAGTCGCTCCGTGCCCGCCACGTCGCTCGCGTCTGCGAACCCGCTCGCCCCGCCCGGTCCTTCACGCGGGCGCTCCTCGAGGATCCCCAGCATGCCGGCGAACTCCGGGCGGAAGTCGCCGAGCCGAGGATCGTCCGGCAACACGACGAGGTACGGCTGGACGTGCAGCACGCCCGCCGCCTCGAGCAGGGGAGCCGCGACCAAAGCCGCGCCCGGATGCAGCACGCTGATCTGGTCGCGGACCACGCGCTCGGCGATCGTCTCGCGCAGGTCGGCGGGCAGCCAGCTTGGATGTTTGTTCACGGAGCGAAACACGTATTCGCGGCCGTCGGCGCCGGCGAGGCGGAGCGCGCGCGTCTGAGCACCACCGCCGCGCCGCAGCGGAGTCAGGCCGCCGGCGAAGGCTCCGAGGTCGAGCAACTCGACGTGGATCGGCGTGATCCAGAGATCACGGTAGTGGCGGCCGAACAGCACCTGATGCAGCCACCCGGCCCGATACTCAGGACCGGCGGTGACGGTGACCGTGCGCGGCGGAGGCGGCGGGCTCGCGCCGCCCTGCCCTGTGGTCGGTCCCGGCGCGAGGCCGCCCGCGGCGACGAGCGCCGCGCAAACCCAGCTCCGTTCACTCGGAGGCGTGGCGGGCGGCATCGGTCACGTCTCGCTACTCGTTTCCGAGCCCGCGCAACGAGCGGTATTCGGCGGCGATCACGTGGGGCGCGCCGCGCGCTTTCACTGCGTCGAGCAGCGGGGCGGGGGGCGCGTCCTTCGCAAGCCGCACCAAGTATTCGAGCGTGGATTTGCCGTCGCCGGCAGGAAGCACCTCCCGGAGCTCCCAGCGCTTGGCGAGTTGATCGAGCACCGCTTCGACGGCCTGCTGCGCCGGTTCCAGCATGGTGGTGTGAACGAGCAGCAGAGTGTTAAACAGCCGCTTCTTACCTTTGGAGCGATCCTCGATGTAGCGACGCAGGCGGTCCGACGCCGCCGCTACCTTCTCGAATTCCTGCGGTGCCAACGCCCGCAACATCTCGGGGTCGCCGATGACCTGATACTCGCCGGTGTGCGCGCGCGGAGCCACAATCGCCTGACCGAGCCGAAGCCGCCCGGCCAACGCCTGGTCCGCGTAGATGTTCCCGACATTGAGCTTCCACAGGGAAAGCACCGTGATGTTGAACATCAAAGACATCACGGCCGACACCACGGGGGCGAACACCCCGGCGGCGAGCCCGACTCCGAGGGCGAGATAGATGTAGACGACATCCTTGGTATCCTTCAGCGTATTGCGGAAGCGGATCGCCGCCACGATGCCGCCGAGCGCGAACGCCAGCGCGATGCTGTTTTGCACCAGGATCAAAGTGCCGGCAACCGTCATCGGGAGCACGATCACCGTCTGCACCACCGACTGGTCGTAGCCCCGATGCTGCTTCGTGATTATGTAGACCCAGGCGACGGGCAGGACGAGCGCCAACGCCCCGAGCATCGAGAAGAACGTGATGAGGGCGAGGTTCGCCGAGCCGAGGCTCGCAACTCCCGGCGTGCTGGCGGCCTGCTCAAGGGCGTCCTTCCTCCCACCGGTGCCGTGAATCGGTGAGAGCTTCTGGAATGCGTCGAACAGATCGACGATCTGTGGGAAGACCCGGATGAGCAGCGACACGGCGACGCTCAGGAGAACGTAATAGGCCGCCAACCGCACGAACGGGGACTGCCACATGCGCACCATACGCGCTCCTTCTAGGCGCCCGGTCGCAAGCGCGGGTCAAGCGCCCCTGGGCGGGGGCCGCACCCCCGTCCCGCAATACTACGCGCCGGGACGGGTCCGGGCCAGACGCACGTCAGCCGGCTGGGTCCGCCGCGTCGAGAATGCGCTGCCGCTGCCCCGGGGTCACCATATCGCGCTCCACCACGTCGCGCATGATCCGGGCGACGAACGCGTAGCCGCGCGGCTCGACGGTCAGCCAGTGCTGCCACTCGAGCTCGTCCAGCGCCGCAGCAAGGGCGTCGGCGTCGAGCCCCGACCCGCGGGCCAACCGCGCTGTCGCGACGCGCCCGCCCAGCACTGCCGCGACCTGTAGCACGCGCTGCGCTTCCGTCGTGAAGCGCCGGAAGCCCATGCGGATGGCGGCCACCACGGCGTCCGGGAGGTCGCCCGGCATGGTCTGATCGAAGGTGCGGAACGGCTCCGGCCAGGCGCCGTGCGAGTCCCGCAGGTCGAGGCCCACCGCCACCGCCCGCAACAGCTCGACCGCGAGCAGCGGGATGCCCGCCGAATCGGTTGCCACGCGTCGCGTCACGCGGTCGAGCTCCACGTCGCTGTAGCCGGGCAGCGCCCAGCGCGCCAGCGCGCGCAGCGCGTCGCCGGACAGCGATTCGAGCCGCACCGCGGCCCCTAGCAGCTCGCGCCCGATCCGCACCCGCAGCGCGTCGAGTTCGGCGCGGGGCGGCTGGGCCGTGATCGTGAAGAGGAGGAAGAGCGGGGCCGCCGTGAGATCGCGGGCGACAGCACCGAGCGCGAGCAATGATTCGCGGTCGACCCACTGCGCGTCATCCACCAGCACGAGCACCGGCTGCTCGTCCGAGATCGCGCGCAGCACTTCGCTCAGCGCGCGGCCCACTGGCTCCGCCGCAGCGCCCATGGCCCGGAGCGCGGTGAGCGAGGGCGGGGCCGCCCCTGCCACACCGGGCGCCTCGAGCAGGCCGCCCCGCGCGATGCCGTGCACCCCGCTCCAGGGATCGTGCATGTCCGCTTCCACGGCGCGCACCGCCGCGGTCGCCGCCCCGTCGAGGCGCGCCCGATCCATCAGTTCCTCGGCCAACCGGGTCTTCCCAGCGCCTGCGTCTCCTTCGACGATCGCCACGGCGGGCCGCCGCTCCCGCCGACACGACGCCCACGCGTCGAGCAGCCGCTCCAGCTCAGCGGCGCGCCCCACCAGCGGCGAGCGTTGGGCCGTCGCGGCGACGTCCGCGCCCGGGCGCGGGCGGGCGGGTAGCCGCCATACCCGCTCCCGCCGGATCCGCTCCGCGAGCGCCTTCGTGTCCGCATCAGGCTCGGTGCCCACGTCGGATTGGAGGCGCGCCGCGAATTCGTCGAAGTGGGTGAGCGCGCCCGCCCGGTCTCCCGTGAGCGCGAGGCAGCACATGACCGCCCGCACGGCCGCGTCGGAGCTGCGCTCGAGCCCGAGCGCCCGCTGGGCCACGTCTTGTGCGGCCGTGACGCTTCCCGCCCGGAGCAGCTCGTCGACGCGGTGGAGCAGCGCGTCCACGGAACGGCTGCGCCAGAACGTCCGTTCCGCGGCGACCCAGTCGTCGAGCCCCGACGCGCCCGGGACGCTGAAGCCCTCGAGGAACTCTCCGCTGACGAGCGCGGCGGCGGCCGCGTAGTCCCGCCCGGCCACGAGCGCTTCGAGCCGATCGATATCGAGCTCGACGGCACCCGCGCCGAGGCGCACTTGGTTGGTGTCCGAGGTGAGCCCGCCTTCACCGAGGTAGCGGCGCAGGATCCGCACTGCCTCGTTGAGCGAATGGCGCGCGTCCTTCTCCAGCTTCTCAGCCCACAGCAGCCCGAGCAGATGCTCACGGGTCCGGGCGCGCTTCGGCGAGCGTGCGAGGTACACGAGGAGCGCGAGGTTCTTGCGCCACAGGAGCTCGGGCGGCGCGCCCGCGCCGTCCACACTCACCTCCACGGGGCCGAGGACGCGGCACACGATCATAGCGAAGCTCCGCAGTGGAGCTCGGTCAGCCGCCGGGTGGCGCTGTCGGCGCGAGTGCGGTAGCGCGGGTCGCCGCTCGCCCACAGTCGCTTCACGTCCCGGTATGCCCGGCACGCGATGTCGCCGCCCCCGAGCAACGGGGCGACGCGCCACCGCGCGAGCACGCCGAATGCCCAGTCCACTTCGGCGAGCTCGGGTTCATCCACCGGGTAGCGGTACACGTCCGAGTTCTGGTACCAAACGAGCTCCCGCCGCGCACCTTCTCGCGAAGCGACACCTTGGTACCACTCCGCGCGAAGTAGGTGCAGCATTGCGCGGAAGAAGGGATCTGGATCGGACGCTCCTGCCTCCACGACAATCGCGGGCTCTGACAGCTTCAGCGCCTGACGCACATCACCGCGAGACGCAGCCTCCACGGCGGACAGTAGTCGGCCCAAGGGACGGGGCGGCGGCTCATCGGCGAGCAGGGCGTGCACACTGGCATCGTCCCGCTCGCCCAGCCGCCGGGCGACGAGGGCGATCATCCACGCGGCCCGCTGCCGCTCTTCCGGAGCGGTCGCCGGCAACGCAGCGCGCTCGGCGAGGGACGCGCGGATCGAAGGCCACCGCGCGCGTCCGGCCGAGTCGGGATCGAATGCGAGCCAGACCGCCTCGAGCTCGTCCGCGAACAGCGCGAGACGCCGTTCGCCGTAGCGGACCTGGAGCCGGCGTAAGACGGCAAGAGCCGAGTCGACGCGGCCCAGGCCGAGAGCGCCAAAGGTCTGCGCGAGCAGCGCCGAGCGGGCTAGCTGCGGGCGCGCTTCGAGGATCCGCCCGAGTTCAAGCGCGCCGAGTTGCGCGTCGAAGTGCGGCAAATAGCGCGCCCCCGCGTCGAGCGCGGTGGCGCCCGCGGCCTCCGCTTTGCGAACTTGCTCCACCGTGACACTATGGGCGCGGGCCGAGTCCAGGAAACGCCAGGCGAAGGCGACATCGAGGAGCGCGCGAATCTGGGCGGTGAAGGCATCGCTCGACGGGCCGGTGGAACGCAATTGGACGAGCGCGTGCGTCGCCTCCTCCGAGTCGCCGTCTGCGATCGCCCGCCACGCCAGGTGCTCCCACGCAGGGCCGAAGTCGGCGCGCCCCTCGAGCAGGTCATTGAACGGCGGTACGGCTTCCCGCCGGGCGTGGCCGACAAGCGGGCCACGGTGCAACAGCTCGTCGGCGAGGCGGAACCGCCCGAAGAAGAACTCCGGCCAGCGGCGGACCCCGGCCTCCAAGTCGGCGATCCGGTGATCGAGGGGACGTGCCTCAGCGTCGACGAGCCACTGGTACTGAGCGGGAAACAGACTGCGGTGCTGCTCGTAACGGGCGACCTCGTCGCTGTCTTCAGGAAGACTGAGCCACCGTCCCACTTCGACGTGGCGCCAGTCACAGATCCAGCATGTCGTGTCGGCTGCCGCGGCTCGGCCGTAGGCCGCGTACGCTTCACCCCACCGCGCCTGGGCAAACAGGTGCTCCGCTGCGAGGAACGCCCCCCGAGCCGCGGGGCCCTTGGGCAGGATCGCAGCGGGCAGCGACGGCTCGAGCGCTCGACCCGGACCGAGCAGAGAATCGAAGCTATCGGCCGCTAGATCCGCGACGCCCTGCTGCCAGGCCATCGCCGGGAACGATACCAGCTCCTGCCAGCGCCCGCCCGCCGGACCCGCCCGCACGCGAATCGTGTCGCCAGTCGCGTTCACCGCTCCCTCGAGTCGCGTCTTGCGCTGGAACCGGCCCCACGGCCGTTCGCATGGGCCGCGCACGGCTAGATCCGGATACCGACCGAGAGCGTCTGCGAAGCCGCAGGAGATCGAATCCCCGAGCCACCGTTCTGCGGGCGAACTCGTGGTCGCGAAGCGTGTGATCTGGATTCGCGTCGGGCCGCGTTGGAAGCCGAAGATGTCCGACAACCGACCGAGGACCACTAGCCTCCATGCGGGCAAGTTCGCTCCGAGTATGAGACACCCGATGGCAATCGCGATCACGCGACGCTGATAAGGCCAGACTCGCGCATGCCACAGCCGACGCCGGAACGAAGTAGCGTCGCGCCAACGGTCCTCGGGCTTCCACGCGAGGGCGCGCTTGAGCACACGCGCCTCGAGACGGGGGACACCGGACCACGCTCCGCGGGCCAAGCGCTGAGCCTCGAGCCAGTGCCGGCCCGTGTAGGCCTCGTAAATCACAAGCGCCGCCGCGTAGAGATCGGTGCCCGCCGTCGCCTCCGCTCCGCCAAGCTGCTCGGGCGACCAATACGCGCGCGTCCCCGGTCTCATGCCCGGCTCGGTGAGCGGATCGCCGGTGGACTGCAACGTCAGGTCCGGTAGCTGAATTCTCTTGGCAATGCCGAAGTCCACGAGCACGGCGCTACCGGCAACGATGAAGACGTTCGCCGGCTTCACGTCCCGGTGGACGATGCCACGGGTGTGTGCGGCCTCGAGCGCGGCGAGTAGATCGCGGCCGAGTTTGCGAACCTCGTTGGCGGGAAGCGGTCCTTGCCGCAGGCGATGGGCGACCGTTTCGCCTTCGAGATACTGCATGGTGTAGTACGGGAGGCCATCGGGGGTCTCATCGACCTCGTACACCGGCACTATGTTGGGATGGGAGACGTGGGCGAGGGTCTTCGCTTCACGCTGGAAGCGCTCTGTGGCGATGGCGGTGTGCAGTTCGGGACGGATGACCTTAACGGCAACCAAGCGGTCGAGCGAGACCTGGCGCGCCAATACGACGACCCCCATGCCCCCGCTCCCCAGCTCGCGTTCGACCTGGTAGCCCTTCTCCGCCAGAGCGGCCCGCACCCGCTCGAAGAACGAGGGCATGGATGGATGTCCCGGCGAGAGAACATCCCCGCCGGTCGCGGGAAAGTCAAACGGCCCCGGGACCAACGCCCCGGGGCCGTGACGTCCCGCAACGCGGGCAGCGAGCTACTGCACCGTGATCGTGATGTGCATGCCGAGCGCGACGTGCGGCATACAGTACCCCTTGTAGACACCCGCCGGCGCCCCCGCGAACGCTACGTCGTACTTCTCGTTCGGCTGGGTCAGGAACGGGCCGGTGAGATCGCCCATGGGGTTGGGCATGCCTTTCTTCAGCGCGTCCACGGCGCCCTTCGGGACCGAGTCGGGGTAGAACGCGACGTTGTGCGGGCCGCCCGACACATTGATGAACCGCACAATGGTGCCCGGCTTGATGGTCAACGTCGCCGGCTCGAACGCGGCCTTGGTGGTGCCATTTCCGGTCATCTTCACCTCGGCGACGGCCGCCGCGGGCGCGGACGCCGCGGGCGCCGCCGCAGCGTTCGCCGTCGCGGGAACGGCCGCGGCTGCCTGGGACGCGTCCGGTTTGCTCCCGCCGCCGCAGGCCACGGCGCCGAGTGCGAGAAGCGAGGTGAGCGCAATCAACCGCATGCTGTTGTCCTCCGAGACGATGGCTGGATGTCGCTTGTGAACGCGTTCACAATAACCCGGCGGCCCGCAAAACGGGAGACCGGGCGCGGCGCGGCCGCGGTTGCATTTTTGCACGCCCGCGACGACACTCATCCCCATGCCGACCCCGATTCCGCAGATCTCGCCCGACGAGCTCGCTCGCCGCCTCGACTCAGGCGAGCCCGTGCAACTGCTCGATATCCGCGCTGCCGAGCGGGTCGCGCAGGGCGCGGTGAGTTTCGGGCCTACACTCGACTTCCGTGCTCTCCCTGCCTCCCAGATCTATCGGCTGCCCCAGCTCGCACCGCTCGAGCTCGACCCACGCCGGCCGGTCGTCGTGATCTGCGGGCACGGCAACTCGAGCAAACAGGCCACGCTGTTCCTGCGCGAGCAGGGGTTCGAGGCGTACTCCGTCAGCGGCGGGATGGCGGCGTGGGAGACGGTGTATCTGGCGCGGGCCCTCACACCCACGCCCTCCGTGGAGCACGTCGTCCAGCTCGACCGGGTCGGGAAGGGCGCGCTCTCCTACGTGCTGGTGAGCGATGGCGACGCCGTGGTCGTCGATCCGGGCCGCCACGTCGAACGCTACGACGAGCTGCTCCAGGAGCTCGGGGCCACGCCGGCCGCGGTGGTCGACACCCACATGCACGCGGACTATCTGAGCGGCGCGCGCGCGGCCGCGGCGCGGTGGCGCGTGCCCTACTTCCTCCATCCCGACGACGCCCGCTCCCCGTACGACGGGACCGAGGGTCGCTTCCCCTATCACCCGGTCACGGAGGGCGACACCGTCGCCTTCGGGCGCGCCACGCTGCGCGTGCAGCACGTTCCCGGACACACCCTGGGCAGTATCGCGCTGCTGGCGAACGACGCACTCACGCTCACGGGGGACTTCCTGTTCGTCCAGTCCGTGGGCCGCCCTGACCTGGGCGGGCAGCGGGACGCTTGGACACGGCTCCTGTGGCAGAGCCTCGCGCGGATCCGACGCGAGTGGCCGGGCGATCGACTCGTGCTCCCCGCGCACTACGCCGGCGAACCCGAGCGCCGCGCCGACCGCAGTGTCGCGGCGCGCTTCGATGTGATCACGGCGACCAATGAGGCGATCGCCATCCGCGACGAAGCGGCGCTCCTCGGGTGGGTTGCGCACAACACGCCCGCGCCACCTGAGAGCTACCGCACCATCAAGCTGGCGAATCTGGGGCTGGTGGATGTATCGGAGGCGGACGCGGAGATCTTGGAGTTCGGGCCGAATCAGTGCGCGGTCAAATAGACGTCAGACGTCAGACGTCAGATATCAGAGCGGACGTGTGGTCTGATGTCTGACGTCTGATCTCTCAGTCCACCGGCGCCTGCAGCACGACGTACGTCCAATCTGTTCCGCCCAGGGTCTGCAGCCCGTACGGTACGCCCGCGGGAATGTGCACCAGGTCGTTCGCCGCCACCTCGATGCGGTCACCGTCGAGCAACATCACCCCGCGGCCCGTGAGCGTGAAAATCAGAATCCCCGTCGCTTCTTCCACGGAGATCGGCAGCGCGGCACCGGGTTGCATGATCGTGTGTTCGAAGCTGAGCCCGGCGAGCATGCCGGGGAGATTGAGAACAGTATGGCGGCGCAAGTCCTCCGCCGTTGTCGGCAGCTTGGTGAGGCGGCGGTAAGTGTAGCGCGGCACGAGTCCCCGTCCCCTAGGGCGCGGCAAATCGCACGGCCGACAACGCACAGGCGCGCTCCAAAATGGCGCTGCCCGTCCCCTCCCCGCAACTCCTTGGCGCACCGCACAGTACCACACCCCGCCCACTCCGGCGTGACGCCCACTGTGCAACCCGTTCCATGTCAATCGTCTCTCATGGCGTCCCTCACAGGAACCGGTCGTCATGCTGTCTCTGAAGCGTTGGTTCGGTCTCTGCTCCACGCTCCTGTCGATTGCTCCCTCGGCCCTCGCGCAAGGCTGGATCGAGCCGGTGCGGCCGCTCCCCCGTGGGGCGATCGCGAAGGTGCGCAGCGCCGTGCAGGTGGCGCTAACCGGACGCATCGCCCGCGTGTCCGTAGAGGAATGGTTCCGGAACACCGGGCCGCTGATGGACGAGGGGAGCTACCTGTACCCACTGCCGGGCGAGACCGTGTTCAGCGATTTCTCCCTATGGCAGGGCGACCGCGAGCTGAAGGGCGAGCCGATGGACGCCGGGCAGGCGCGCGCGATCTACGAGCAGATCGTGCGGCGCCGGCGCGACCCGGCCTTGATCGAGCTCGCCGGCCACGGGCTGCTGCGGGCGCGGGTCTTCCCCATCGCACCCGGCGAGACGCGCAAGATCACGCTGCGCTACACGCAGATCCTCGATCGAGTGGGTGATGCCATGCGGTTCCGGTACGCAGCCGGGACGGCAGCGCCCTCCCGGAGCTTCCACCTCCAGGTGGACAGCGCCGCGCGCTGGGGCGACCCGTACTCCCCCACCCACCGGCTGACGGTGAGCCACAGCGGCGACCTCCTCGAGCTCGCCCTGGCGGACACCACGGCCGGCGGCGATCTGGAGCTGCTGCTGCCGCTGGCGCGCGGGTTGGTGGGGACCTCGCTCCTCACGCACCAGCCGGTGGGTGAGGACAGATTCTTCATGTTGCTGCTCGCACCTGGCCGGGCCGCCGAGACGGGAGAGCCGTTGCGGCGTGACATCGTAGCCGTGCTCGACGTGTCCGGGTCGATGTCCGGCGACAAGCTCGACCAGGCGAGGGCTGCGCTCGTGCAACTGCTCGGCACATTGCGCCGGGGGGACCGGTTCCGCATCGTCACGTTCGGGAGCGGTGTGCGCCGCTACGCCGCCGGGTGGACCGAGGTATCGGCGGACAACGTCCACGCCGCCCAGGATTGGGTGCGCCGGCTCGACACCAACGGCGGCACCAATATCGCGGGCGCCCTTACAGAGGCCTTCGCCGAGCGGCCGGGCGAGGGTGCCCTCGGCGTCGTCGTGTTCTTGACGGATGGACTGCCCACGGTGGGCGAGACCGATCCCGAGCGTATCGCCGACCAGGCGGAGCACGGCCGCGGGCCGTTTCGGGTCTTTGCCTTCGGAATCGGGTACGACGTGAACACCTACCTGCTGGACCGGCTCACCGACCGCGCGCGCGGCGTCACCGAATACATCCGGCCGGGCGGCGACATCGAGCAGGCGGTGGGCTCGCTCGCGACGAAGATCTCGAGCCCGGTGCTCACCGATCTCGCCCTCCGGGGCGACGGCGTCGAGTTCTACGACCTGCAGCCGGAGCGCTTGCCCGATCTGTTCGCGGGCGACGAGCTGGTGGTGTTCGGGCGATATCGGGGAGAAGGGAGAAGGGAGAGGTCTGTGACGGTGACTGGACGGAGAAACGGCCGGGAAGTGTCCTTCACAACGAACGCCCGGTTCGGCGACGAGAACGCCGGCAACGACTACGTCCCGCAGCTCTGGGCCGCGCGCAAAGTGGGCGCCCTGTCCCGAGAGATCCGGCTCCACGGACCGAACACTGAGATCGTGAACGAGCTGAAGCGGCTCGCGCTGCGCTACGGCATCCTCACCGAGTACACATCCTATCTCGTGCAGGAGCCCAATCAGGTCGTGGTCCGACCGATGTTCGATCGCGCCCCGTCGGCTGCCCCGGCCCCGCAAGACCAGGCAGGCGCCGCCGCAGTGGAGCGGTCCCGCGCGGAGCGGGCGCTCTCCGGCTCGCTCCAGCTGAGCGCCGTGACCGTCACTGGCGCGGCGGCCGACTCCGTGAGCACACGCGGCGCAGCTGAGGCCAGGCGTAGCGAGCGGGTCGGCGGTCGCGTCTTCGTGTGGCGAGACAGCACCTGGACGGACATCGCGCACGGCGACTCGTTGCAGGTGGTTTCGGTGGCGGCGTTCAGCGACGCCTACTTCGCCCTGCTGCGCGCCCTCCCCGAGCTCGTGAAGCCGGCGACGCTCGCGCCCGCAGTCCTGGTGGCCGGCCGGCGCGTGAGCATCAAGATTGAGATGAGCGGGAAGAGTGTCTGGGCCGAGGGCGAACTGGACCGGCTAGTGAGGGCGTTTCGGGGATGAGCCCCATGCGGAATGCGGAGTGCGGAATGCGGAGTTTCAGTGAAAGGTCGTTCGCTTCACGACGCTTACAGCTAGCTTCCGCATTCCGCACTCCGCATTCCGCACTCGGCTGATGCCCGACGACCTGGCCGATGTGTACCGTAGCACGTACCGCTCCCTGGTGCGGTTCCTGTACCGCAAGGTGTGGGACGCGGAGCGCGCGGAGGACCTCGCCCAGGAGGCGTTCGCCCGGGCGCTCGTCCACAAGCCCGCGAATGCCCGCGGCTGGCTGTTCGTCGTGGCCGCGAACATGGCGCGCGACGACGCGCGGCGCGCGGCGCGGGAGCGGCGTCACCTCACACTCCTGAAGAGTGAGCCGGCGGCGAGCGCGCCGCCGTCGGATGAGGCGCTGCACACGGAAGGCGAGCGCTCGCAGGTGCGCGCCGCGCTGGAGCAGCTCACACCGCGCGACCGCGAAGTGCTCCTCTTGTGGGATTCGGGACTGTCGTACGACGAGATCGCCGCGCAGACGGGGCTGGCGCGCGGCGCCATCGGCACGACCCTCGCCCGCGCGCGCCGCCGGCTGGTGGAGGCGTTCGAGGCGGGAAGGACAGGTGAACATGTCGCACGTGGATGACGGCACGCTGCACGCGTATCTCGACGGCGAGCTCACGCCCGTCGAGTCCCAGGACGTCGAGGCGCATATCGCACAGTGCCCCGGCTGCCGTGACCGCTTGGAGGAAGAGCGAGCGCTCATCGCGCGCGCCGATGAGCTGCTCGGGCTCGCCGCCCCCCCCGACCGCGCGACCCCGCCGTTCCGGCCGGGTGACCGGGAGCCCCCGGTGCGGCTGTGGTGGCGTGTGCGGTTGCCACTCGCGTGGGCGGCGACGGTGGTGCTCGCGCTGGGAGCCGGGATGTACTTTGGGCCGGGGGCATTGCGGCGGGAGCAGCCGGCGGCAGACCAGCGCACCAGCGATCTGGCCTCTGGGCGCGCCCTCCCTCCCGTGGCCGCGCCCGAGACCGTCGTTACGCACGGTGCCGCGCCACTGGCGGTGCGGCGCACGCGCGCGCCCGCGGCGCCGACCAGCGTCGTAGTGGAACGCAAATCGGTAGCGAAGGACAAGTACACGGGAGAGGTGGTCGCGGATGGAGCGTCGGCGGCCGACGCCGCCCGGCCCGAGACCGTTGTCGCGCTCCGCGCGCGCGACGAACTCGCCGCCGGTGCGCTCAAGCAGTCGGTTGCGCCCCGCCCCGCCCCCGCCCCCGCCGCTTTCCCCCTCCCCGCCGCCCAAGAGCGTGCGGCGGCTGTCGCTCGCATGGTCGGGCCCTACGCCCTGACCGGGCCTCCGCTCACTCTGGACAGCGCCCGCGCGCTCGTGGATACGGATCCCTACGCCGTGCCCGACCTTCCAGTCCGGGGCATCTACCGGGCGCGCCTGATCGGCTTCTCCGCGGTCGTCGTCGTCGAGCAGGCGCTCGACTCAAGCACCGCAATCGACGTCATCACCGGGCGCCAGGCTCCGCTCTCGCTCCAAGCGGTCGTCGTGACTGGTGCGGCACGGGCCGATACCGAAAATGCAGCCGAGCGGGCACTGCGGGGCCGTGCCGCGGCGGCGTCGGACTCGATCGCGTCGGCGGAGCGCAAGCCCGAGGCGGCACCGGTGCGCGCGCGCGGCGCCGCTGCCAATCGGCCCGTCACAGCGCTCGTGGTGGAGGTTCGCGGTCCGCTCTCGGCTGACTCCCTGGCGGCACTGGAGCGCCGGCTGCAACCGCTCCGCCCCTGAGCGAGCAGGCGCTATTGCACGGTGATCGTCCCGTGCATCCCCGTCGGCGGCATGCCGTCGAGGCCGTGAATCATGCAGTAGTAGGGATACGTGCCTGCGGCGCTGAACGTGTGCTGGAACGTGCCGCCCGCTGCCACGTTACCGCTGCTGTACGCCGTACCGGGCGAGCCCGTGGCACTGTTGACGGTGTGCGCGAACCCGTCGCTGTTCTTCCAGGTGACCGTCGTCCCGACAGACACCGTGAGGTTCGTCGGGCTGAAGGACGTATTGATCATACAGGCCTGTGTCGCTGTCGAGGTACAGGTCGGCGTGCCGCCGCTTCCGCCGTAGGGAGACGTTGAGCTGCCGCATGCAACGACCATCAACCCTACTGCTCCTGCCCACAGCGCCGACCGCATGGCTCCTCCAGGGTGCCCGGTGTGGGACCGCCGACAGCGGTTTCTATTGCGCTTCAGTGCTACCCTTAGAAACGTCGGGAGAGCCCGTGCCGGATGCCGCGGAGCGAGAGCGGTGGAGCGACGGCGTGGACCAGGGACGGAACTGCCCCTGCCCCGGCAGCGTAGCGACGTGGAACGGCGCTAGTGCGCCTCGCGCTCCAGCGTATCCGCGGCGAGGCGAGGCGAGATCATCGGGTAGCGAGCGCCGAACCATCCCATCGCCATGAGGAATAGACCGCCGAATAGGACGGTGACGCCCAGTTCCGGAATGCCGATGGCGGGGCCGGCACTGCCGTTGATCGATGGAACGATCTCGAGATAGCGCTCCAACCAGATGCCAGCCAAGCTCACCAGCGCGAATGCCAAGAAGGTCGGCGGGTATTTCTTCGGCCTGACCCCCAGGAGACCGATGAAGGGGACCAGGAAGACGAGCAGGAACACCGCGACGCCGACAGGCCGCCAGGGCCCGATCAGCCGATAAAAGATGAAATACGTCTCCTCTGGCAGGTTCCCGTACCAGATCACCAGGAACTGGGCCCACATGAGATAGGCCCAGAACACCGTGAATCCGAAGCACAGCTTGCCCAGGTCGTGCAGCTGCTTCGGCGAAATGAGCTGCACCAGGCCCATCCGGCGGCGCAGCGCAAGGGTGAGGACGGCGAGCAGCATCAGCGCGGCGAGGAAGCTGCCCATAAAGTAGAACGCGCCGAACAGGTTGCTCACCCACTTGTGGGCGAGCGACATCATCAGGTCGAACGCGAGCAGGCTGTACCCGAACGCGTACCCGACGATGAGAATCGCTGCCTCGCGGGCGATCCGGTCGCGGCTCTCGAGCCGATCCGCGGGGCGGCCGTCCGCGAGCTCCCGCACGTCGGGCGCGATGTCGTGGCGCACGAAGCGCCACGAGAGCCACACCAGCGCCGCCAGGATCAAGCCGTTGCGGGGAAAAAAGAACCGGCTCGTGAGCCAGCCGCCGATGTCGGGGCGTGGCTCGTGCAGCCACGAGAAGATGTAGGCCCGCCCGAGCGCGAGGCCCAGGAACAGCACCAGGGCGATCACCAGAAACGCGGCGGCGGACTCGGCGAATCGGATCAGGAGGCCCGACCAGTGCCCCTTCGCGAGCTTCTGCGTAGCCGCGAACACGACCAGGCCCTGCGCCAGCCCGGTCCAAAACATGAAGTTGACGTGGTAGGCCTGCCACGCTCGGGCGGCCTGGCCGGTCGTGAGCGCCCACAGGAACATCGCCGCGCCGACGCCTGACGCCACGACCCCGTAGCCGATGAACGCCCCCGCCGGGAACTGTCGTGCCTTCTCGACCAGCTGCGCGCGGGAACCAGCGGTGGCTGCGCTCATCGCTTCGCTCCGCCCCCGCTCCGCGCTTGCGCTTGGAGCGTGCGGACGTAGTTGACGAGGTCCCAGCGGTCGTTGCCCCGCACCTTGTCGCCGTACACCGGCATCAGGCCGCGCCCCATCACCTGCCCGCTCACGATCACCGCGTAGACGTAGCCGTCGGTGCGCCGCGCGATCGTGTCGTTCACCAGAGAGCGCACGCCGAAGAAGGGCCCGGGGGGCGTCTGCCCGTTCGTGGCCGAGATCGGCCCGTCGCCCCTGCCGCTCGCGCCGTGGCAGACCAGGCAGTAGGTCTCGTACACGAACCGGCCGCGGTTGATGGACTCGGACGTGCGGGTGCGGGGGTTGGCGAGCCGGTCCGCGGTCGTGACATCCGCAGCCGGCTCGACGCCGGTGATCGGGACCGTGCCCGCGACCGGCGGGATGGGCCGGGCGTACGGCTTGATGCTGCGCTGGTGCCGCATCGTGGCGAACCATCCGACTCGGTGCACGACGTCGTCCGGATCACAGGCGGCGAGCGCCGCAAGCGCGACTAGCCACACGCGCTTACGCACGCCGCACCTCCTCCGCGCCGGTGCCGCGGAGCAGCGCTTCCACCTGCCCCGCCCGCGCCGGCTCGCACGGCACGAAGATGCCGAACTTGTCGTTCGTGAACCGGGCGTCGTAGGCGACCGTCCCGAGGCGGCGCGCCGCGAACAGGGCGTTGAACAGGATGCCGAGGATGGTCGCGAGCGCGCCGAACAGGATCGTCATCTCGAACATGATCACCACGTACGGCGGGATCGAGCCCACCGGTTTGCCGCCCAGCACGATCGGCCAGTCGTACGACATATACAGCGTGATCCAGGCCCCGACGGCGCACCCGGCGATACCGCCGATCAAGGTGAACATGCGGACCGGGCTCACCGGCTGGTCGAGCGCGTCTTCGATCTCGTGCCGCGGAATCGGGGAATAGACGGTGAAGTCGGTGTGGCCGCCCTGGCGCAGCTTGCCGATGGCGTCCACTGTCGCGTCGAGGTGACCGAACACCCCCAGCACGCCCGGCGTCGGCGGCGGGTGGAAGATCGCGGTGAGCGGGTTCACGAGCTTCACGCGTGCACCGCCTTGCCGCGCGTGGGCGCCGGGAGCACTTCCTTCACCTCGGAGATCGAGACCGCCGGGAAATTCTTCACGAACAAGAGGAACCACATGAAGAACCAGCCGAAGCTGCCGGCCATGATTCCCCAGTCCGCCCAGGTCGGGTTGTAGGTGGCGTTGGCGAACCGCTCGAACGGCTCTCCCGCGAGCGACACGACGATGATCACAAAGCGCTCGAACCACATGCCGATGTTCACGAAGATCGAAATCACGAACAGCGCCAGGATGCTCGTGCGGATCGGCTTGAACCACAGGAGCTGCGGCAAGAAGGCGTTGCAGATGATCATCGTCCACGACGCCCACCAGAACGGTCCGAACGCCCGGTACCAAAACGCCGCGCGCTCGGCCGGATTGCCGCCGAACCAGGCTGTGAAATACTCGACGCAGTACGCGTACGCGACGATCATGCCGGTCAGGAGGCACAGCTTCGCCAGGTTCTCGAAGTGGTGGACGGTGATGAGCTCCTCGAGATGGAACAGCTTGCGGATCGGCACGAGCAGCGTGATCACCATCGCCACGCCCGAGTAAATCGCGCCGGCCACGAAGTACGGAGCGAAGATGGTCGCATGCCAGCCGGGCACGATCGCCATCGCGAAATCCCACGACACCACACTGTGCACCGACAGGACCAGCGGCGTCGCGAGCGCGGCGAGGTAGAGGTAGCCGCGCGTATAGTGCCGCCACTGCTCGTTCGTGCCGCGCCACCCGAGCGACGTGATGGCGTACAGCCTTTTGCGCCAGCCGCTCACCACGTCGCGCGCCGCCGCGATGTCCGGGATCAACCCCATGATCAGGAACACCGTCGACACGGTGAAGTAGGTCCCGATCGCGAACTCATCCCAGATGAGCGGCGACTTGAAGTTGGGCCACAAGCCGCGCTCGTTCGGGTAGGGGATGAGCCAGTAGAAATACCACTGCCGGCCGATGTGGATCAGCGGAAACAGGCCCGCCGTCATGACGGCGAACACCGTCATGGCCTCGGCCGTGCGGTAGACCGCCGTGCGCCACCCCGACCGGAACAAGAACAGGATCGCCGAGATCAGCGTGCCCGAGTGCGCGATGCCCACCCAGAACACGAAGCAGGTGATGTAGACAGCCCAGTACACGGGGTGCGAGTAGCCGGCGAGCCCCAGCCCGTAGCGCAGCAGCATGAGCAGGCAGCCGATCCCCACCGCCAGCAGCGCGACCGCGCTCGCGAGCAACGCGAAGTACCCCTTGCCCGGATTCCCGAGCGTCCGCGCGATGGCGCGTGTGACGAAGTCATAGGTCACGCGCGTGCCGCGGGCCGGTGCCGTCGCGGTCTCAGGCATGCGGGGTCGCCTCGCCTGCCGGGCGGTGCACCACTCTGGCCATGTAGGTGATCGCGGGCCGGGTGTTGAGCTCGGCGTGCACGTGGTAGCCGCGCGGGTCCTCGGCGAGCCGGGCGACGAGCGACGTCCTGTCGTGCAGATCGCCGAACACGATCGCCTCCGACGGGCAGGCCTGCGCGCAGGCGGGCGTTATCTCGCCGTCGCGCACGCTGCGGTCCTCGAGGCGGGCGCGGTTCTGAGCGCCGCGGATGCGCTGCACACAGAAGGTGCACTTCTCCATCACACCCTTCTCGCGCACGGTGACGTCCGGGTTGAGCAGCATGTTGAGCGGGTCGGGCCAGCTCTCCCATTCGCCACCCGGCTCCGCGTAGTTGTACCAGTTGAAGTAGCGCACCTTGTACGGACAGTTGTTGGCGCAGTAGCGCGTGCCGACGCAGCGGTTGTAGACCTGGCCGTTGAGCCCATCGGGGGTGTGGTACGCGGCGTACACGGGGCACACTGGCTCGCACGGGGCGTTGCCGCACTGCTGGCACAACATCGGCGTGACCACCGCCCCCACAGGCTTGCCCTCGCCGCCCGTGTAGTAGCGCTCGATCCGCATCCAGCTCATCTGGCGGCGCCGCACGACGAGCTCCTCGCCCACTGTGGCGAGGTTGTTTTCCGCATAGCACGCCGTCACGCAGGCCGAGCAGCCGGTGCACTTCGCGAGGTCGATCGCCATCCCCCAGCGCGGCACGGCGCCCGCGTAGTTGCCGAGCGAGGCCAGCTTGTGCTGCGCCTCGGCCCACTCCTTGAGCGCCTCGTCCGCGTACGCCGGTACCTCGCGCTCCTCGAAGGGATGCGCGCCGGCCTTGAGCTTGCGCGCCTCGGCGAGCGGCAGCACCTCGCTGATCCGGCGGCCCTGCTCGCGGGCGTCGCCCTCGACGGTGGCGAGCCGCCGGTGATCCCCGGTCTTCACCACCGACACCCGCACGGCGAACGCACGCCCGCCGAAGTCCGCCGGCTTGTCGCTCAGCAGTTCGAAGGCGTTGAACGAGCGGTCCTTGGCGTAGCGGCCGTAGGCCTTGTGCCCCTGCCCCGTCGGGACCGCCAGCACATCGGGCCGGACGCCCGGTGTGATCCACACAGGTGCGCGCACGGCGCCGTACGGCGACTTGAGGAGCAGAATGTCTCCATTCGCCAGTTGCCACTTCGCCGCCGTTTCGGGATGGACCTCCACCCACGCGTGCCACGTGATCTTCGAGACCGGGTCCGGGAGCTCTTGGAGCCAGGGTTTGTTGGCGCCGCGGCCGTCGTGCAGCGCCAGCGAGGGGAAAATGATCAGCAGGGACGCCTCGGATGCGCCTCCCGTCCCGGCCAAGCCGCCGAGCAACTGCGCGATTCCGGGGTCGAGGCGCACGGCCTGCGCGGGCGCCTCGGTATAGAGCCCGCCGTGCTGCAGGGCATCGCTCCAGAAGTCCCCGAAGTCCCGGCCCTTGCCGAAGCGCTGGTGGAGCTCCTTCCAGCGACTCTGGAGATAGTCCTTGAACGTCCCGCCTTTTCCCGCCAGCCGGAGCAGCAGATCGCCCGTGTGCATGGTGTTGGGGAAGACCGGCTGCATCACGGGCTGCTGCAGCGCGTGGATCCCGGCGCGCGGACGCGCGTCGCCCCACTGCTCGAGCGGATGCAGGTCCGGAAGTACGAGATCGGAAGCGGCCGCCGTCTCGTCCCAGTACGACGAGAAGCTGACTTTGTAGCCGACCTTCCCGAGCGCCTGCGAGAACGCGGCCGGGAGTGTATGGCCGGGGTTCGCCCCGTGCACGAGCAGCAGCTGCACCTTGCCCGCCGCCAGCTCGGCCACGAGCCCGCTCATCTGCTGGAACGAGCCCGCGCCTTCGATCGCATGGTTCGGCCCGAACCGGACGGTCCTGCCGACCTCCCCGGCGACATAGTTGAGGATGTTCACCGCGGCGACCAGCATGGCCGCCCCGTCGCCATAGTGAGTCGCGACCCCGCCCGCAACCGCCAGCCCGCCCTTGGACGCGGCGAACTCGCGCGCCAGACGCTCGATTACGGTCGCTTCGATCCCGACGGATTGGGCCGCTGCCTGCGGCGTGGGGAGGAGACGTTCGAGGCGGGCGGCGTCCGGAGGGGCCGGCGCAAGCCGCCGGGTCAGAATCACCTGCGCCATGGCGAGCGCGAGCAGGAATTCGCTGCCGGGGTTGGGGGCGATCCACTCGTCCGCACTCATCCCGGTGAGCGACAGCCGCGGGCCGACGTAGACGAACTTCGCCATCGCCGCGTCGCGGTCGCCGTCGAAGCTGTGGGCGCGGGTGAAGCCGTTCTGATAGCCGACCGGGGAGAGCCACGTCTCCATGAAGTCGGCGCCGAAGGAGAGGATGTAGCGGGCGCTCGCGAAGTCGTAGAAGGGAATCGCCGACGTGCCGAAGGCGCGGCGGTTCCCCTCCCGCAGCGCCTCGAAGGCGAACGGCTCGTAGGTGACATGCCGGCCGCCTATGTCCTTCGTCCACGAGTCGACGAGCTCGCCGAACGAGCCGCTTTCGAGCCCGGTGACGAAAACGATCCCCCGGCCGCGCGCCTCTTTGACCTTCGTCGCGAGCCGGCCGATGGCGTCATCCCATGTCAACTTCTGCCATTCGCCGCTCGGCCCGCGGGCCATCGGATCGGTGACGCGGTCGGGGTTGTACAGGCCCTGGAGCGCGGCCTGGCCGCGCGAGCAGAGCCGACCGTCGTTGATCGGGGACTCCGGGTTGCCCTCGAGCTTGATCACGCGCCCCTCGCGCACCTTGGCGTGCAGCCCGCACCCGGCCGCGCATTCGCGGCACGTCGTGGCGTAATACGTCGCGGTCCCCGGTACCTGGTCTTCGGGCGGCACGAGATAGGGGACGAGGTGCTCGGTCGGCTCGGGCCCGATGCCGCACGCCGACAGCGCAGCGGCGCCGCCGCTCGTCGCGCCCAACACCGTGAGGAACCGTCTGCGATCCATGGGCGCCGGCCTCAGTAGTGGCACAGGGTGCAGTCGCGGCTCACCTGCCGCTGCACGTGACAGGTGATGCACCAGCCCATTTTGAGCGTGGCGACCTGTTGCACCTGGGGCATCGTCCGCACGTCACCGTGGCACGTGAGACAGCTCTCGGTGCCGAGGACCTTGATATGGCGCATGTGCGGGAACCGCACGAAGCCCGGAAGCGCGTGGATGCGGATCCAGTGCGGCGGCTGTTTGCTGGCCCACGCCTCGCGCACCTTCTTGATTTCCGCCTGATGCGAGGGGGTGGATCCGGCGATCATCTGGTGGCAGCCAAAGCAGGTCTGGACAGCCGGGATCCCCGGCTCGCTCGAAATGGCGACCGTGCTGTGGCAGTAGAGGCAGGGGATCTGGTCCTGACCGGCGTGGACGTCGTGACGAAAGAAGATCGGTTGCCGGGGACCGGCGAGTTTCCCCGTGTCGCTGATGACGGGGGCTCGGAAGACCGGGGTACGTTGTCCGTTTTGCGCCGCGGCGGGGCCGGCCACGAGGAGAGCGACTGCGACGCCGGCCGCGGCCCTACCACCCCTCTTCGTCATCAATCGCGCTCGATGGCGAATGTATCGTTTGTGTCTGGAACGGCTTGCGGGCGCCGGAATGTAGCGCCAGCGGCGAACGGCGCACAAGCCCGGAGTAGGGGCACGGCACTGCCGTGCCCCTACTCCGGTCGTGCCAGGAACTGATGCTTCAACCGGATGATGGCGACGAACGCGTCGACCGCGCCCAAGTCCGGGAACTCCATCCAGCACCACCGCACCCCGGCGGACACCGGCCCGCCGCGCATCGCCCGGCGTAGAGACGTAGGCAGCCCGTCGGTGACGGCCAACTCGCGCTCCTCCGGCTCCGACAGCACGAACGTCCCGCTGACGCCCGCCTCCATCGGATGGAGATACCCGAGCTTGCGGCCGCCCACCTCGTACATCCACACCCATTTCCATGCCGTCCCCATGAACACCACCTGCTCGGTGACGTGCTTGAGCGCGCGGATGCCCTCGCGCGCCTGCTTGAAGCGCTGCGCCGCGCGCGGCGGGAGATCCTTGATCGGAGCGTCCGACTTGGGGCGCTTGCGCGGGTTCGTGTACAGGTTCGTCGCCCAGTAGCCGGGCGGCTGGTGCTCGATGGGGATCATGGCCCTCTATTGTAGAAACGCCGCTCGAGCTCCCGCAAGCGCGCGAGTAGCTGCGCGAGCGCGCCCTCGAGGTCGCCCAGCGCTGTGCGAGCCGCCGCCGTAGGCGTCGCATCTGCCCCTTCCACCACACCATACACGGCGACGAGGTCACCGTTCAAGCGCATCAGGTTCTCCTTCCCTCGCTGCCCCGGGGAAGGCGGGGGCTCGCCCGCCCCCGATTCCAGTGCCGCGGCTCGGGCGTCGAGCGAGTCGAGGGCGGCCGCCGCGCCTTGCGTGGCGCGGTCGCGCGCGCCCTTCACCTGCATCCGCAGGGCGTGCACCCGTTCCAACGCGGCCGAGTCGCCACGCAGGGCGGCGACAATCCGCATCGCCAGCGCGAACTGCTGTGTCAGTGCACTGGGCGCGAGCCGCGCGCGAGGATCGATCCGGACTGCGAGCGGCTGGGTGAGCGTCTCCCCGCCCACCGTGAGCCGCACCGTGTACGATCCGGGCAGCACCCACGGCCCGCGCGGCTCGCGCGGCGTGTCACCGGGGATCGCCGAGATGTGGTACTCGTACCGCAGGACGGGCGGTGGCGCGCCGTGCAGGTCCCACACGAAGCGGTGCATCCCCCGAGCGGTGGAAAGCGTCTGCGGCGGTCGGATCCACATCAGGGGAATGTTGAGCGTCGTGTCCGGCTGCTCCGGCCGGTCGGGGGAGGGGGACGCGCTCGAAAAGCGGCGCACCAAGCTTCCCGCCCGATCGAGAATCTCGAGCGTGACGCGACCGCCAGCCGGGCGCGCCAGATAGTAGTCCACGATGGCACCATCGGGCGGGTTCTTGCCTGCGGGCTCGTCTGGCGGCAGCGGCGTATCGGTGTTTTCGTTCCAGCGAACCCGAACGGCGGGCGCCGGCCGGTACAGGTAGGCGGCCGTCGCCGCGGCGGCGGCCGCGATCTGGCGCAGCGGCGTGATGTCGTCCAAGATCCAGAACGAGCGGCCGTGCGTCGCCACGACGAGGTCGCTGTCGTGCACCACGAGGTCGCGCACCGAGGTCGCCGGCAGGTCGAGCTTGAGCGACTGCCAGTGATCGCCCTCATCGAACGACACGTAAACGCCCCGCTCCGTCCCCGCGTAGAGCAGCCCGCGCCGCACCGGATCCTCGCGCACCGCGTTGACGACCTCGTTCGACGGTATCCCCTCGATGACTTCGGTCCACGTCCTGCCGCCATCTTTGGTGCGGTAGATGTGGGGGTGGAGGTCATCGAGGCGGAAGCGGTTCACCGCGGCGTAGGCCGCCAGGGTATCGACGTGCGACGCCTCCATGAGCGAGACCTTGCTCCAGGGCGTCAGCGCGGTCGGGGTCACGTTCGTCCACTTGCGGCCGCCGTCATGCGTTACGTGGATCAGCCCATCATCGGTCCCGACCCAGATGAGGTTCGGTCGTGTGAAGGAGGGGGCGATGGTGTAGATCACCCCGCGGTGCGCGCCCTTCTCAGGATCGAGCGCCGTGAACGCTCCGAGACTGGCCGGCACATCGTACGCAACACGGGTCAGATCGGGGCTCATCACTTGCCAGCTCTGCCCGCCGTTCACCGTCTTGAACAGCACATTGCCACCGAGGTACAGGACATGCGGGTCGAGCGGCGAGAACAGGAGCGGCATCGTCCGGACGAAGCGGTATCGCCCCGTGCGCACCGGCTCGGGCGAGACGTCCTGGACCTCGCCCGTGCTCCGGTCGAAGCGCGTGACCTTGCCGCCGTACACGATGTTCGGGTGCAGCGGATCGGGTGCCACGTAGCCGTACTCCTCCGCGCCGATGGGATGCCACTCGCGGACGGTGATCTGTCCGTCGGCGCCGCGGCTCGCGATGCCGGCCGATCCGCTCTCCTGCTGGCCACCGTATACGCGGTAGGGAAAGGCGTTGTCGGTAGTGACATGGTAGAACTGTGCCGTGGGCTGGTTGTACCACGAGCTCCACGTCTCCCCCCCGTTGACCGTGACGACGGCGCCCTGATCGCTGGCGAGGAGGATGATGTTGGGATCGTCCGGATTGATCCACAGGCGGTGGTAGTCGTCGCCGCCCGGCGCGCCCCGCAGCGCGCTGAAGGTCTTGCCGCCGTCCGTGGACTTCCACGTCACGACATTCGCGACGTACACGACGTCGGCGTGCTTCGGATCGACCTTCACCTCGTTGAAGTCCCCGTCGCGACCCCAGAGGCGCTGGTCCGCGTTGACGAGCCGCCACTGCTCGCCGCCGTCGTCAGAGCGGTACACCCCGCCGCCGGTGGCGGCGCCCACCACCGCGTACATGCGGGCGGGCTCGCCGGCCGACACGGCGAGGCCGATGCGGCCCAGCCGGTCCTGGGCGGTCGGCAGGCCGGCGGTGACGCGCCGCCACGTGGTCCCACCATCGCTGGACTTATACAGGCCGTTGTTGGCGGAGAGAGTCCAGGAACTGCCGATCTCCCATGGCGCCTGGCGCGCGGCCCAGAGCACGGCGAACACCGTCTGCGGGTTCGCGGGGTCGAATGCGACGTCCATGGCGCCGGTGTTCTCGTCGGTATACAGCACCCTCTGCCACGTCGCCCCGCCGTCCTGGGAGCGGAACACGCCACGCTCCGCGTTCGGGCCGTACGGGTGACCGAGCACCGCGACGAAGACCCGGTTCGCATCGTGCGGGTCGACGATCACCGCAGGGATCTGCTGGCCGTCCTGCAGGCCGAGCTGCCGCCACGTCCGCCCGCCGTCGGTGGACTTGTAGATCCCGTCGCCCACTGAAAGGTCGGGGCGCTGCAGGCCTTCGCCGCTCCCGACATAGATAACATTGGGATCGGAGCCGGCGACGGCGAGAGCGCCGACCGAGCCGGTCGCCTGATCGTCGAAGATCGGTCGCCAGGTGCGCCCGTAGTCGGTGCTCTTCCACACGCCGCCGTTGTTGACGCCGATATAGAAGACGTTGGGCTGACCCGGCACACCGGTCGCCCCGACGGTACGGCCGCCGCGGAACGGCCCGATCAAACGCCAGTGTAGGCCGGCGAGGAGGGAGGGGTCGTAGTGCTGCGCGACGGCGATGGAGGGGAACAGGGCGAGGACGATGGGCCACACGATAGGACGGAGGGCGAGCACGCGATGGTTCTCCGGGGTGAAGACGGAACGCTGTGCGGAGATTCTGCACGTTAGCCCGGCGGCGTCAAGCGACGACGGGTCGCGTCGCGGCCCGAAAGCGCGCAACGTCCAGCAAGCGCGCGACCGACACCCCCGGCACCGCCATGCGCCCGTCCTTGCTCATGCTGAGCTTGATCACATCCGCGTCGCGGCCATACCACCGGGCGCTGGGCTCGAGGTCGGACGGGTAGACGCACAGCGGCAGGCCCGCCACCGCGAGCGCCGCCTGGGACCCGATGCCTGATTCGGGCATTGTCCCGACCCACAGCTCGGCCCCGTATTGGGCCGCCAGCTCGTAGATCCGGCACACCTCCGCCAGGCCCCCCACCCGGTGCACCTTGATGTTCCAGACGCGGGGCCCGTCCAGGTCCATCATCTGCCGCGCGATCGCGGCGCTCTTGAGCGTCTCGTCGAGGCAGACCGGTGTGCGCAGCGCGCGACACAGCGCCGCGTGGGCGACGAGCTCGTCCGGGGCGAGGGGCTGCTCGATGTACAGGAGGCCGGCGCTGTCGAGGGCGCGCAAGCTCTGCTCGTGGGCGGGCCACGCGTAGGCGCCGTTCGCATCGACGGTGAGCGGGAGCTCGACGGCACCCATCGCGGCGCGCGCCGCGCTGACCGCCACCGCGTCCCATCCCGGCATGACTTTGATCTTCACGCGACGGTACCCCTGCTCGAGCGCGGCGTACACGCGGCGGGTGAGCGTGTCCGGTTTCCCGTCTTCGGGAATGCCGAGCGCCACCCCACAGGCGACGCTCGCCGCCGGCTGCACGCCGAGCCGGGCAGCGACCAGCTGCCCGAGCCCGATCCCGCGTCGGTGGGCCTCGAGGTCCCACGCCGCCGTTTCGATCCCCGCCCGGGCGAACGGATTGCCCCGCACGCCCCCCTGCAGCGCGGCATCCACGGCCGCGGGAGAGTCGAACTCCTTCCCCACGACGCGGGGGACCAGCACGCGAGCAATCAGATCGCGGGCGCTCGCGAGCGTCTCCTCGGAGTAGAACGGCAGCTCGAACGGCGGCGACTCGCCGTACCCGACGTGGCCCGCATCGTCGTGCAGGACGACGACGAGCGAGCGGCGCGCATCGATCCGCCCACCGGAGATGATGAACGGCTCGACGAACGGGAGCGTCAGCTCGAACAGCTCAGCCCGGGCGATGCGCACCGGTCGCGAGGTCGAGGAAATGCAGCGCACCGTCGCGTCGCTCGAGCTCACCTGTGGCTTCGAGCTCGAGCATGGCGGCGACGAGGCCGTCGCTCGGGTGAAACACCAGCGCGTGCAGCGCCCGCTGGGTGCGCGAGCCGCGGGTCGCGGCGTACGCCGAGAGGGGGAGCTGGAAAAATGTGTGGAGCTGCACGCTCTCGCAGCCGCGCCGGGCGTAGTCCACGATCAGGCGGCCGGAGCAGATGTTTCCGGTGCCACACAGACCCGGGCGTAAGCCCGGGGATCCCCGGAGCAGATCCAGCACCCGCAGGTTCCGCTCGCTCAAGTCCCAGCCTCCGTACGCGACTCCCCGCTCGGCGTCGAACAGGCGATTGAACACCACCAGCGCGTCGGCCCCGCTACATGCGTCCATCATCGCGAGCTGGAAGTCGTCGTCGAAGCGCGCATTCATCAGCTTGACCGCGATGCGTAGCGACCCCGGCGACGCGCTGCGGATGCGGCCCGGCACCTCGCGCAGCCACCGCACAATCTGGCCGCGGTCCGCCGCCAGCGAATCGCCCGCGAGCGTGGGGGAGAAGTCTTTCTCCACGAGCAGCGGGGGCTGTCCCCAGGTGTCGGCGAGACGCCGCGTCGTGTAGCGGTACTCGGCGTCGCGAAACGGCTCCTCGAGCCGCGGCAGATGATATTTCACCGACGGCACGACGAGGAGGCTCCCCGCTCGCGTGAGATCGCGTCCCGCCCGCACCAGGGCGAGGTACTCGTCCAGGGTGCGGTCCCAGCCCCGGCCTTTCCACGTGACCGTCCACCCCGTCCGGCCGCTCGCAGCGCGGCGCTGCTCCAGTTTCATCTTGGTTTCGTGGATCGCCCAGGCGGCCATCGACTGGGTGCCCGCCTCGTCTTGCGCGATCACCGTCTTCAGCACCACGAAGGCAAGCCCCGCCTCAGCGTCGGCGGCGAGCTGGGCCTCGTTCAGGGACAACTGGCCCGAGCCCTTCCCGATCGGATGCGGGACCGTCTCACCGAGGTAGCGCGCGGTGAGGTCGATCCCGTACGTCTCGCGCACGTGGCCCGGAAAGCCGGGGGGCAGCTCGCGCTGGAAGCGCCGGAAGTCTCGCTCGAGCTCGGCGCGCACCCTACTGGGCGAAGCGCGACAGCCGGAATTGGGGGTCGGCCGACCGCCCGGTCAGCACCAGCCCTGCGACCAACTCGCCTACCGCCGGGCCGTGCTTGAACCCATGTCCCGATCCACCGCCCACGAGCCACACGTTCGCCGCGCTCGGATGGCGGTCGACGATGAAGTGCTCGTCCGGGGAGTTCTCGTATTGACACACCCGGGCCTCGAGCAGCGGGGCGCCCTGGAGCGCCGGAAAGCGGTACGCGAGGTAGTCGCGCGCGGACTGCAGCGCCTCCGGCGACGGCAGCCGCTCACCGCTGGTAGGATCGAACACCGGCCCGCGCGCGTCGTCCGCCACTTTGAACCCGCGCCACTCGTTCCCGGGGATGCCGTACGTGAAGTGATTGCCGTGATCGGCCCATACGGGAAGCGCCTCCTCGGTGAAGCGCCCGTCACCGGGGGGCGTGCCGAAGAAGAACACCTCCTGACGCGTCGCGCGCACGCGATCGCCGATCACATCCGGAAACAGCTTCCCGAGCCACGGCCCGCAGGCGAACACGTAACCATCGGCGATGAGCGAAGTGCCGTCGGAGAGCCGCACGGCCCCGCCGGCTGGCGCCGGCGACTCCGCCGCCAGCTGTCGGTACACCCCCCCTTCCGCCAGAAACCCCTCCAGTACCGCGGCGCAAGCACGTCGCGCCGTGAGATAGCCGCCGTCCCGCTCGAAGATCGCCCAGCGCACGCGCTCGCAGTTGATCTGCGGGTAACGCTTCGCGGTCTCCGCGCCCGACAACGCTTCGAACCGAGTCCCGGCCTCCTTGAGGATCGGCAGGGCGGCCTTTTCGTACGCGTCGTCATCCTCGACGAGCCACAGCACGCCGATCGGATGGAGGAGACGCTGCTTCCAGCGCCGCTCGTGCTCCTGCCATAGCGCGAGCGCCCGCACAGCCATGTGTGTGTAGACGGCGCGGGGGCCGTAGGTAGCGCGGATCACCCGGGTCTCGCCGCCCGAGCTCGCGCGAGCGTTGCCGGGTCCCCACGCGTCGACGAGGGTCACGCGCGCCCCGCGGCGCTGGAGGTACAACGCCGTCCAGCCACCGAATGCCCCCGCCCCAACCACCACGACGTGCGGTTTCTGCTTCATGGGAACGAAGCCTTTGACTAGGGGGAATGCCGCGGCCGCGGCGCACGCTTCGAGAAACGACCGCCTCGCAATGCGGCTCACGGCAGGCTCACGCGCGCGCTGCGCGCTTCGCGCACGGCGCGGCGCACGGCGTCCCGCTCGGCCGGCGTGAGGGGGGGCCCCCAGGGATCGTCGCACGCGTCGTCCGGGATCACGCCGTCGGCCGCGAGGGCCCAGAGCACGCGGCGCACGTACCCCTCCATCGGGGGGATGAACGTAGCCGCGGCGAACCGGTCGCAGATCGCCGAGAGGCGGACAAACTTGGCGAAGTCACCGGCGCGGAAGGCCTCGATCAACCCCACCTGCAAGTTCGTCAGGGCGGCACCCATCCCCACCAGGGCCGCCCGCGCGCCCATCGTCAGCGAGTAGCCGAAGAAGCGATCCTCGCCGGTGATCAACAGCTTCTCGGGGTGGTCGCGGATCAGTCCCGCGAGCCGCTGGAACGTCATGACCGAATCGAGCGTCGCCACCTTGATGCCGATCACGCCGGGCTGGGCGAGGATGGCGTGCAGCGTCTGGTTGTCGTACGCGACGCCGCCCGCGGCCTCGTACAGATAGAACGCGATCACCGGCAGCTCGCGACTGAGGGCGTCGTGGTAGCCGACGGGGTCGGCGGCGCGCGGGAAGGCGAGCAGCGCGTCGGCCCCGCCCGCCTTCGCCTCGCGCGCCATCTCGACGCTCGCCGCGCCCGCGACGATCACGCTCAGCGGGAGGGCGGCCCGCCACGTGGCGAGCACCTGGCGACGCTGCGCCGGCGTCAGGTGCAGGCCGCGACCCGTATGCGCCCACACCGCCACGCCCGCCACCTGCTGGCCGGCCATCCACAGCGCATAGGCTCGCTGCGCGTCGTCGGCGAGTGCGCCGCCCCGAAACGGGACCGGGACCGCCGGGACCAGGCCCCACTCGAGCCGGGCGGTCAGGCGCTCGGGCGGTCGGGCGGTCAGCGGGAGAGCCCCGTGCGAGCGTTGCCGGACTCGATCGCGGTGCGTTGCGCGGCGGGGAGGTCCAGGAGATCGAGCTTCGCCACGGCGCTTTCCGGAATCCGGAGCGGCTGCCCTGTCCCGAACACGAACCGCTCGACTCCGACGGTGCCGAGCAGCGTCTCGAGGTGGTCCTCGGGCGGCCCCCAGATCCAGCAGATGTCCCACCAAACGCGCGCGGCTTCCTCGGGGGTGGAGCCGAAATGCACCTCCTCGACGAGCGCGCGGTCCGCGTGCGTCACGACGAGGCGCAGCTCGGCGTGGCTCCGCAGCAGTGCCCGGAGCGCGGCCGCGGGGAGCTCCGCGGCGCGATCGTTGGGGTGCCGCTGGCGTACGTCCTCCAGGCGCACGGCGATGAGCAGCGGCAGCCGCGCTGCGCCGCACGCGGCCGCGAGCCCGCGCAGCTCCACGCCCCCGGGATCGAGCCCAAAATAGGTCGGGTCGCAGCGCACCGCGGGTGCCCCGCGGTCGACCGCCTCCCCCACCACGGCCTCCCATCCCGGCAAGCCCGGGTGCACCGCCGGCACCGGCTTGAGGCGCCGTTCCCGGGCGGTCGTCTCGTACAGCCAGGCGTTCCCTTCGGGCGGCGCCTGCCAGAACAGGCCCGGAAGGTGGGTCGCCCAGGCTTCGTCGATCCCGACGCGTTCCATCGCCCGGAGCACGGCGTCCGGCGAGGTGCCGGGCACACGGCGGTACGGGTACGCGCCCAGGAAGACGTTGACGTCGATCCGCATCAGTCGGACGGGAACGCGCCGCGCGGGAAGATGCGGGCCGCGTTCTTCCACTTCACCAGGTCGAGCTCTTCCGGGGAGAGCAGGCGCTCGAGGTAGCGCAGCTTGGCCCATCCGGTGTCCATCGTGAGGTCGGTCCCCCAGAGCAGCCGCCCGACGCCGACAGCCGCGAGACACTGCTCGAGCATCCCGGCATCCACACCGCTCCCCGAGAGATCGACGTACACATTGGGCGCGGCGCGCACTGCCGCGAGCGAGTGGTGCCAATCCCCCCCGCCACCGATGTGGGCCAGGATGAAGCGCACGTCGGGGTGTCGGCGCGCCAGCGCGCACAGCTCGACAGCATCGGATGCCTCTTGCCCCGGCCAATCGCGCCGCCGGTGTTGCCACACGTGTTGCAGCACGGGGACGTCGCGGTCGCGGGCGATGTCGCAGATCGGGTCGAGCAGCGGGTCGCTCGCACGACGACTCGCCGCCAGCTTGATGCCGATCATCCCCGCAGCGAGGCATCGCAGGATCTCGCCCCGTGCGTGCGCCGTGTAGTTCGGGTTGACGGTCACGTAGCCGCGGATTCGGTTGGGGTGGTCGCGCACCAGGGCGAGCAGCGCGTCGTTCCCGTACGGCAGGTCGGCGGGCGATGGAAAGTACGTGGGGGACGTCCTTCCCCAGCTGCCCAGGATCGACGCCACATGGATGGTGATGCCGATCTTCTCCCCGGCGGCGAGGCGGCTCGCGTTGCGCTCGCGCCAGTCGGCGCGCGGGGTGCGGTCGTGGTAAAAATGGGCGTGGACGTCGATGAGCATGCATGAATCTGAGTTGCCAGACGCGAAGACGCCAAGCCGCAAGCGGGCGGCCTGGCGTCTGGGAGCTCCACTTGTATTTTGTGCCTTGATGCGCACTCCACCCCAGCCGCCGCGTGGCCCGACGCCGCCCCGTGGGCCCACGCCTCCGAAGGCCGGGCCGCCACCACGGCCCGTGGCCAAGGCCGCTCCCTCACGACCCAGGCCGTCGCGCAAGCTGCCCGCCTGGCTCGAGCGCGCCCGGCGCCTGATCCTGCAGCCGACCCAGGAGTGGGCCGCCATCGCGGGGGAGTTCGCCAAGCCGGCAGCGATCTACCGGGGTTTCCTGTTGCCCGTGGCTGCGATCGCGCCGCTCGCAGAGACGCTCGGTACGATCGTGTTCGGCGTGCGCCGGACGATCGCCGGACCGTTGACGGTGACGGTGGTGGACGGCGTCGCCTACGGCATTCTCACCTATGCCCTGAGCTTCGCCGGCGTGTACGCGCTGGCGGGGCTGATCGACGCCCTCGCCCCGACGTTCGGCGGCCAGCGCAACCGGGTGCAGGCGCTCAAAGTCGCCGCGTACGCGGCGACGCCGTACTGGGTGTTCGGCGTGTGCGCCATCATCCCTCCCCTCACGCTCGTCGGTCGGGTGTTGGCGCTCTACAGCGTCTACCTGCTGTGGCGGGGGCTCGCCGTGGTCATGAGGTCGCCGAAGGGCAAAGTGGCCGCGTATACGCTGGTGATCGCGATGGCCGGCGTGATCATCACGCTATTCGTCCGCGCGATTCCCTACATCTTCATTTAGTCACGCTCCCGGAAGGCGGCGCGCGTCACGCCCCCTTCGCGGGCGAGGAGTGGAGCCGCCGCCAGCAGCCCCGCGACCGCGAACGCCGCCAGCCCGGCCACGTCGAGGGCCACCGGCATTTCCCCGCCGTAGCCCGCGCTCGTCCAGCCCGCGAGCAGGGCGTGTTTCAGGAGATCGACACCGTAGGCCAGCGGATTGAGGTAGACGAGGGCGTGCAGCGCCGGTCCGAGGCGACGCACCGGATAGAGCGCGCCCGACAGAAACAGCATCGGGAAGACCACGAAGTTCATCACCCCCGCAAAGTTCTCGATCGAGCGGATACTCGCGGCCAGGACGAGCCCCAGCGCCCCCAGCGCGAGACTCGACAGCACGATAGCCGCGAAGGCCAGCAGCAGCCCTGCGGGGCCCGGCCACAGCCGTACCAGCGAGAGTAGAATCGTTCCCACCACGACGGCCTGCGTCGTGCCGAGCAAGGTCGCGCCGAGTGTCTTGCCGAGCGCGACCGTGCTGCGGCGGATGGGCGCGACCAGCACCATGCGCAACACGCCCGCCTCGCGGTCCGTGACGGTGGAGAGCGCGGCGAGCAGTGACCCGAACATCACGACCATGCCGAGCAGGCCGGGCGCCATGTAGCGCCGGTAATCGATCTCCCCGGCCCCAGTGAAAACGGTCGCGAACCCGGCCCCCGCGAAGATCAGCCACACGAACGGTCGCACCAGGCTCGCGAGCACGCGACCCCGCTGCCGCTGGAAGCGGATCAGCTCGCGTACGACAATGCCGGAGACGGCGCGCAGGCTCACGCCGCGCTCGGCTCGGCGAGCGGATGGCCGGTGCGCGCCAGGAACACGTCCTCCAGCGACTGCACTCCGGCCGCGCGCTTGAGCTCGGCAGGCGTGCCGAGCGCAGCGAGGCGCCCGCGGTCGAGCACGGCGACGCGGTCGCACGGCTCCGCCTCTTCCACGTAGTGGGTCGTGAGGAACACAGTGAGCCCCGACGCCGCGCGCAGCCGCTGGATCAGCTCCCACAACGAGCGCCGGGCACGCGGGTCGAGGCCGGCCGTGGGCTCGTCCAGGAACAGCACCAGTGGCTCGTGCAGCATGCCGCGCGCGATGTCGAGCGCCCGCCGCATCCCGCCCGACAAGGCGCGCACCAGATCCCGCCGCCGTTCGCGCAACCCGAACTGCCCGAGCAGCTCGGCGATCCGCGGGGCCGCGAGCCGGCCCGGCAGGTTCCACAGCCGCGCCGCGAAACGCAGGTTCTCCTCCACCGTGAGATCGCGGTCCAGCGTCGGCTCCTGGAAGACGAGGCCGATGCTGCGACGGGTCTGGAGGTCGTCGCGCACGACGTCGTATCCCGCGACACGCGCCACGCCCCGCGTGGGATGCAACAGCGTGGCGAGCAGATGGACGGTGGTCGTCTTGCCGGCGCCGTTGGGCCCGAGGAACCCGAAGAACTCGCCCACGCGCACCTCGAGGTCGAGGTGGTCGAGCGCGCGGATCGAGCCAAAGTCTTTGCCGAGGCCGCGGGCTTCGATCGCGGCGGCGGTCATTCCTTCGCGGCGAGTGCGCGCGAGGCCGGCGCCGCGCGGTAGGTCAGGGACGGCGGCGCGATGCGCGCCGCGGTGGCGCGCTCGACCGCGGCGACCGCCGCGTCGATCACGGGCCGGTGCGGCGCCAGCGAGCACACCGGGTCGGTCGCGCCCGCGTCACCGGTGACGAGAAACGCCTGGCAGCGGCAGCCGCCGAAGTCGACCGCTCGCCGCGCGCAGGACCGGCACGGCTCGGGCATCCAGGACTCGCCGCGGAAGCGCTGGAGCGCCTCCGATTCGCGCCAGATCCATTCGAGCGGATGCTCGCGCACAGTCTCGAACCGCAGCGTCGTGATGCGCCCGGCGGCGTGACACGGCCACACCTCGCCAGCGGGCGTCACCGTCATGTAAGCGCGCGCCCAGCCGCCCATGCACGGCTTGGGGAATTGCTCGTGGTAATCGGGGAGCACCCACACGATCTCAAGCCGTGTGCCGAGGCGCGCCCGCTCGCGCTGCACGACCTGCCAGGCCGCGTCGAGCTGCGCCTTGGTGGGCATCAGCGCGTCCCGGTTATGGAACGCCCAGCCGTAGAACTGCGTGTTCGCGAGCTCGATGCGCTCCGCGCCGAGCAACTCCGCGAGCCGGATGAGCGCCTCGACTTGATGCAGGTTCGCTCGGTGCAGCACCACGTTCACGGTGAGCGGGAAGCCGAGCTCCTTGGTGTACCGGTAGGCGGCGAGCTTGTCCCGATGGGACACGGTGCCGGCGATGCGATCCGAGAGCTCTGCGTCCGCAGCCTGGACGCTGATCTGAACGTGGTCCAGCCCGGCCCGCTTGAGTGCCGCGAGCCGATCCTTGGTCAGGCGGTAAGCGGAGGTGATGAGCGACGAATAAAGGCCGAGTTCGCGGGCGGTCGCGACCAGGGTCTCGAGATCGGGCCGGAGCAGCGGCTCGCCGCCCGACAGGCCGAGCTGCAGCACCCCCAGCGCCTTCGCCTCACGGAAGACGCGGCACCACTCTTCGGTCGTCAGCTCGGTCCTGAAGCGGGCGCCCGCAAAGTCGAGCGGGTTGGAGCAGTACGGGCACTGCAGCGGACACTTGTAGGTGAGCTCCGCGAGCAGCCAGAGCGGCTTAGCCTCCATAGAGCACCAGCCCCTTCGCCGCGAGCCCTTCCAAGAACGACGTGACGTCTCGCTCGAGGCCGCTCGCGCCATAGCGTTGCTCTAGGGTGGCGACGATGTCGGCGAGCGAGCGCACCCCGTCGCACAGCCCGAGGATCTCCGCTCCGGTGGGGTTCAGGGTGACGATGCCCTCCGGGTAGAGCAGCACATCGCGCTTGCGGACGTCGTCTCGCTGGAGCCGCGCCTTAGGGTGGAGCCGCGGCACAGCCGCGGAGGTTGCTGGGTTCACCGGCCGCCACCCGGGAGCGGTCCCCGCTCCACCGCGTCCAGCAGACACCACAGCACGTCGCACTTGAACTCGAGTGCCGCGACGGCCCGCTCCTGCTCAGCCCGGGTGCGGCTGCGCTCCGTCACGAGACCGAGCGCATGCTCCGCGTCGCGCGGCGCCTGCGAGAGACGGTTCTTGAAGTACTGCAGCCCGTCCGGGTCGACCCACGGATAATGGCTCAAGATCGCCGCGAGCCGCTCCTGCACGATCAGCGGCGCGAACAGCTCCGTGAGCGATGCCGCTACCGCCTCGAGCCAGGGCCGCGTCCGGCAGAAATTCACGTACGCATCCACCGCGAAGCGGACGCCTGGCAGCAGGCGGCGGTGCGTCAACAGCTCGTCGCCGCTTACGCCCATCGCGTCCCCCAACCGCATCCAAGCCTCGATACCGCCCTCTTCCCCATCCCGCCCGTCGTGATCGATGATCCGCTGGATCCAGCTGCGGCGGACCTCGGGCTCCGGACAGTTGGACAGAATGAGCGCGTCCTTGATCGGAATGTTGACCTGATAGTAGAAGCGGTTCGCCACCCACAGCTCGAGCTCAGCGCGCGACAGTTCGCCCGCATGCATCCGCCGGTTGAAGGGATGGAGGTGGTGATAGCGCCGCTCGAGCACGGCGCGGAGGCGACGCACGAAATCGTCCCGCGACCACGGCCCTGCCTCCGGCGCCCGCCGCGACGGCGCCGCGGTCACAGCTCGAACTCCATGCCGTCGTCCCCCACTTCGAGCCCGGCCGCCTCGACCTCGGCCCGCTCGGCGGAAGAGCGACCGAGCATGGGGTTGGTGTTGTTGATGTGCACGAGCACAGTCCGTTGCGCACCTGCCCGCGGCAGGAGCTGCATGCTCCCCTCGGGACCGCCGACCGGGAGATGTCCCATCTCCCGCGCCGACGGGGCATCCGACCCCCCGGCCTCGGCGAGCTCGTCGTCCGACCAGAACGTCCCGTCGAACAGCAGCAGGCCGGCTCCAGCCGCTATCGACCGCACGGCGTCGTCCACGGCTCCCGCCGCGGGGACATAGGCGAGCGTCCCGCCGGTCCGCTCATCCGTGAGCCGCAGCCCCACGTCGTACGTCGCTGCGGCCGCCTGACGGGCGTAGCGCGGGGGACGCCGCGCGACCGGCACAGCCGTACAGGCGATGCCGAGTTGCTTGCCCGCCGCGTCGGCGAGCGCGATCGCCTGGCCGTCGGGCAGCGTTCGCGGCTCGAGGCCGGCGTAGGCCGACAGGATGCGGAACAGCGGCCATTCACGATCGAGCAGCCCCGCTACTCCGAGCGGCGCGTACACGGCGAGCTTCGTCGTCGCCTCGCGCAGCAACAGCAAGCCCAGGGTGTGGTCGATCTCGCCGTCCGTGCAGACGGCGGCGCTGATCGGCGTGCCGCGAGCCCCGCGCGGCCAGAGCTCGGGGCGCGACGCGACCTGTATTCGCAGGTCGGGCGAGGCGTTCAGCAGCACCCAGCGCGCGCCGTCCGCGCTGACCGCCACGGAAGATTGCGTGCGACCGGTGCCGCTGAGACGCGCCTCCTGACAGTTGCGACAGCCACAGTTCCATTGCGGCAACCCGCCGCCGGCCGCGGAGCCGAGGATGATGACGCGCATAGACGAGGAAATTAAAGAGGCCGGGTTCATCACCCGGCCCCTCGATCAGCCGTGCCAACCTGGGTCAGGCGGTGCCGGCGTACGCGCCGACTTCCATCCCCAGCTCGACGACCTCGAATTCGGGTTTCGTCCACTTCATGTCACTCCTCCTGAAACGATGGTGGTCGACCACTCACGACAAGGCTGTGCAGGCCTCGTGCCAAGTCCAGCCGGACAGAGGTCCAGCGTCACAACCCTGTGTCTCGCAAGCGAATGTCGTTCCTGACGATGGCCCGGCGCGGCCGCCGAGCCCGGCTGGTGGGGTGAGGCATTTGACCCAATCTGGGTGGAATCACCCAGTCGGGGCTAAGACTGCAAACCGAACTTCTTCAGACGGTAGCGCAGTGTGTCCCGCGAGATCCCGAGACGCTGCGCCGCCTTGGTCTGATTCCCCCCCGCCTCGCGTAGCGCTTGCTCGATGATCGACTTCTCCCACTGACCCAAGTCGACGCCCGCCGGCGGCAACGCGCCTGTTCCAGAAGCCGCCGCTCCCGCAGCCGCGTCCGGCTGGGCAGGTGGCGGCGCGCCATCCACGGGCCGCGTCAGCGACAGGTGCTCGACATCCAGTGTCGGACCCCGGCTCCACAACACGGCCCGCTCGATGACGTGGCTGAGCTCGCGAACGTTCCCTGGCCAGGGGTAAGAGCGCATCAAATCACGCGCCGGCGCGCTGAGGTCGCGCACCGCCTTCCCGTACTTGGCGTTGAAGACCCGCAGGAAATGCTCGGTGAGCAGCAGCACATCGGTTCCGCGCTCGCGCAAGGGCGGGACGTCGAGCACGATCACTGCGAGGCGGAAATAGAGGTCCTTGCGGAACCGCTCGTGGCGCACCTCGCGCTCGAGATCGCGGTTCGTCGCCGCGATGATGCGAACATCGATCTTGCGCTCGCGCACGCTGCCCACACGCCGCACCGCGCGCTCCTCGATCGCCCGCAGCAGCTTCCCCTGCACCGCTAGGTCGACGTCGCCGATCTCGTCGAGGAAGAGGAATCCGCCCTCGCCCGCCTCGACTAGACCGGGCTTGGATTCCTTGGCATCGGTGAACGCGCCACGCTCGTAGCCGAACAGCTCGGCCTCCATCAGGGTCGCCGGTAGGGCCGTACAGTTGACCTCGATGAACGGCTTCATGGAGCGGGGCCCGGACACGTGCAGGGCGCGCGCCAGGAGGCCCTTGCCGGTGCCCGTCTCCCCGGTGAGAAGCACGGGTGGTATCTCGTCCAGCGCGGCGATCTGGCGCGCCCGCTCGAGCACCGCGCGGATGGCCGGCGAGTCGCCCAACATTCCCTCGAACCCGACGTCCCGCGTCGCGCGCCGGCGGTAGTAGGACAGCTCCTGCTGGAGCAGGCGGTTTTCGCGCGCCCGGTCGGCCAGCAGCCTCAGCTCCTCCAAATCGACCGGTTTCTTGACGTAGTCGAACGCGCCAAGCTTCACGGCCTCGACCGCTCCCTCGATCGAGCCGTAGGCCGTCAGCATGATCACCGGGATCACCGGATCGAACTCGCGGATCCGTTTGAGGAGATCGAGCCCGCTCATGCCGGGGAGCCGGACGTCGGCGAAGACGACGTCGGGCTGGAGGCCCGCGAGCAGCTCGAGCGCTTGCTCGCCGGTGCTCGCCACCTCCGCCTCAAAGCCGTGGTCGGCCAGGAAGGCCTTGGCGGAGCGCGCCAGGGTGTGCTCGTCGTCGACGATCAAAACGGTCGAGCCGCTCATGCGAGGTTGCGTACCGGCGGGGCCGCCGCGGGCGACGCAGCCGCAGCGGGCGCGGGATCACCGCCGGCGACCGGCAGCACGATGCGAACGGTCGTGCCGCGACCCACCGTGCTGGCGATCTCCAACCGTCCGCCCGCCTCCTCGACGTAGCGCTGCGCGATCGCGAGCCCGAGACCTGTGCCCTCGGGACGCGTCGTGAAGAAGGGCTCACACAGGTGTGGCAGAATCTCCGCGGGAATCCCGGGCCCCGAGTCCGTGATCTCGAGCACGACCCGGTTCGCGCCGCCCGCGCCGCTCTGGGTCCTCGCCGCGATCTCGAGCCGCCCCCCGCCGGGGGGGGGCATGGCATCGAGTGCGTTGGAGACGATCTCGGTCAACGCCTGCTCCAAGCGCATCGGATCGACCCGAATCTCGGGTAGGGCCGCCGGACAGCTCGTCACCAGCTCGACCCGTCGCTGGGGGAGCAGCTCGGAGAAGCCGGCGAGCGTGCCCTCGACCAGCGCCTGCACGCTCTCCCGGAGCGGGTGGAACGGAGTGGGCCGGGAGAACGCCAACAGGTGAGCGATCCGCAGATCGAGACGATCGACCTGCTCGACGATGGCTTGCAACTGTTCGCGGGCGGCGGGTGCCTCGACGCGGCGCTGGGCGAGCTGCGCCGCCGCGCGCAGGCTCGCCAGCGGGTTGCGCAGCCCGTGGGCCACCGCCGCCGCCATCTGGCCGATCGAAGCCAGTTTCTCGGACTGCACCAGCTGCGCGCGGGATTGGCGGAGCTGCTCGGTCATCTGAGCGAAGGCGCGTGCCAGGTCCCCGATTTCGTCGCGAGAGCGCGGCTCGATCGCGCGGTCCAGGTCGCCCGCGCCCACGACCGCCATGGCCGCGCGCAGCTCGCTGATCGGACGCGTCAGGCCACGAGAAATGAGCCACGACGCCACGAGACCCGCCATCAGCGCGAGCAAGCTGATCGCCCACAGGACGCGGCGTTCCGCCTCGACGATCCCCTCCACCTGGGTGACGGCTCGCTGGACGCTGAACTCGCGCGCCTGACGGTAGATCTCGCGGTTCACCGTTGCGAGGGCGGGTTGCAGGCGCTCCACGAGCTCCTGTCGCGCCGTGAGGTATGCCGCCTGGCGTTGCCCGGAATCGTACAGCGTGAAGACACGACCCGCGGCCGCGCGAATATCGCGTTCGATCTTGCGCACGCCGTCCGCGAGTTTGATGTCCTCCGGAGGAAGCCCCGCAGCCCAGCGATCGAGCCAGTAATCCACCACCTGCTCGGTGAGCGGAAACTCCCGCGTGGCCGCAGGGTCGCCGCTCAGGTAGCGCCAGACGACTTGCGTCTGGTTGAACATGGCGTCTTCCACTTCGGCGTACGTGCGCGAGTGCGCCAGGCGCTGCCGCAGCGTCTCCAGCGTCCCCCGCTCCAGCGCGTTGGTCCGAATCGCCTGGATCCCCACGAGCAAAGTGGGGAGGACCATCAGGGAGAAACCGAGCAGCAGCTTGCGCTGGAGGGTCA